>JAUQOZ010000168.1 GCA_030550625.1 Chloroflexota bacterium
TTGCCCCACCCCGTGCCCTCCCCCAGCGGGGGGATTTGCCCCCACCCCGTGCCCCGCCCCCGCTGGGGGAGGGGTCGAGCGTCAAGCCGCAAAGCAAGCAACGGCGCAGAGGAGGCAAACGCAAAGGCGCGAAGAGCGCAACGGTCGCAAAGGATGTTGGGTGCAGAGCCGCTCCCCCCATTGTCATTGCGAGCTGAGCGGTCGGGGCCGAGCACCGCTCGGCCCGCCGCGAGGCGAAGCAATCTCCCCCAAGAGCGGGAAAAATGCACTCAGGCATATCATTCGCTGAAGCGGGAGAGTGCTTCGGGGGCTGCGCCCCCTCGCAATGACAGGATGCCTCACCCCGCCCCCGCTGGGGGCGGGGGAAGGTGAATAGCCACGAAAACACATAAAAGACACAAATGTCCCCATTTTTGTGCCTTTTGTGACTTTTCGTGGCGATTGTTCCCCTTACCTCTGCTCCATCCACCGCTGTTGCAACGCCGCCAACACCCCGCGCGCCTCGAGACGGGCAAGCGCGCGGTTGACCTCAGCTTCGAGCTGGAAGGCGGCGATGGGCATCGCCAGCACGTAAGGTTCGTAGGACAGCGCAGCGGCAATGCGCAGATCGCCGCCGGCCAGCGCACCCAATGCGGCCACGTGATCGAGGATAGCGGCATCGATGGCGCCAGCACGCAGGGCGTGCGCCAGCGACGCCGCTTCTTCGGCTTCGACGAGCGTCACCGGCGTGGACAAAGCCAAGCGGCGCGCCAAGGCATCGCCTTCGCTGCCCAATATCACGCCAAGGCGGCGATCGCGCAGATCGGGCAAGCCGGCAATCGGGCTAGCGGCTGGCGCAACCAGCATCAACCCGCCATCGAAGTAGGGTTGGGAAAACCGGGCGCGGTAGCCTTGTTCGGGAGCGTAGGGCAAGGCGGAGGCTATCAGATCGGCTTGCTGGCTAGTCAACTGATCGTAAAGGGCATCAAACCCGCTCCGCCCAAACACCGCCTCGACCCCCAACTCGCCAGCCAACGCTTGCACGAGTTCGACATCAAAGCCGGTTAGCACCCCATGCTGATCTTCAACAAATGGACGGTAGCCGGGATCAACCGCCACGCGCAGCACGCCACGCTCGCGGATACCGGCATAGACCGGATCGATTGGGGCAGCGCCAGTCTGCACACTCCACACCAGCCATACATAGACTGCCACCGTCACAAGAGCGATCCCATCAAGCCAACGACGCCAGTGATGCAGCAAGACATTGCCCATGCCTAAACCCTTTGTTGAATCCTGCACATTGCGTACACGCCGCAATACGCATCTGTTCAGAGCCGGCGCACATTTATGAGAGCATTCTCATCTTTGCGCCTTGACCGCTCATCTAACCATCGGTATACTTCATATATCAGTATCGTAACAATCATAACACGCAGTGTTTTCCCCTGTCCGAATCGTCAGCGCAGCAGCGCACAACCGTTACGTCAATTCTGGAATGGGAGTCGCGCATGGCAATTGAGCCCTACCGCCCAACCCCTGATTCAACCACCACGAATCGCGAGCAGGAGCTTGAGAAAAAGATCGCGAAACTGTTCGAGCGCTGGAATTGGAAGCTATTCCGATTCTTGCGCTTGATGCTTTTTCTCGGCATTGGCATCTGGCTAGCCGCCAACCTACTCCCCGGCATTTTTAACATTATTATCACCGGCGAAATCGGCAATCTGATCCTCCAGATCATTCCGGTCGCCGTTTATCTCTTCTTCTTCATCGGCTTTCAGTTCTGGCTGATGTACTTCTTCATGGCCCGCACCCGCATCTACTGGGTCAAGCCGGGTGAAACCGGCGTCAGCTTCAAAGACTACCGCGGCAACCCCGAGGTGTTGGAAGCGGCGCGCCGGGTGGTGACGCTGCTCAAAGGCGCGAAAGAGTTTAAGCAAATGGGTGGCGAAGTCACCCGCGGCATCTTGCTGATCGGCCCTCCCGGCACCGGCAAGAGCTACCTTGCGCAGGCGATCTCAACCGAAGCCGGGGTGCCGTTTGGCTATCTCAGTGCGCCATCGTTGCTCTCGGCGTGGATGGGCATGGGTAATATTAAGGTGATGAACCTCTACCGTAAAGCCCGCCGCTTTGCTCGTGAATACGGCGCGTGCATCTTATTCATTGATGAAATTGACGCGATCGGCATGGCCCGCAGCTCGAACTTGATGGGTACCGGCGCTGCCGGCGCGGGCATGAGCAATCGCGAGAATGTGGTGATGGGTGTTGGCGGCATGATGGGTGGCGGCAGCAGCTTGCTCAACGAGCTGCTGTTGCAGATGGATCCGCCGCCGCAAGAGCAGACATGGTGGGGCAAGCTGCTGCGTCTGGTTGGGTTACGGCGCGGTAAGGCCGAGATGCCGCCGGTGCTGACGATGGCCGCCACCAACCTTGCCGAAACGCTCGACGCCGCGCTGCTGCGCCCCGGTCGCTTTGACCGCAAGATTGCGGTGGAACCACCCGACGCCGATGGCCGCCGCGAGGTGATTGAATACTACCTGAGCAAAGTCAAGCACGAACCGATGCCGATTGATCGCATGGTTGCCGACACCATCGGCTATACACCGGTGGCGATCAAGTATGTGATCAATGAAGCCACTATCCATGCCCACTTCGATGGCCGGGCAGCGATCAACTATTGGGACTTCACGCAGGCGCGCGAGATCCACGAATGGGGTCTGAAGCAACCGATCCGCAGCATGTCTTATGAAGAGCGCCGGCGGATTGCCTACCACGAAGCCGGCCATGCCTACGCTGCGGTCAAGCTGCTCAAGAAAGAGCGCCTGACCAAGGTGACGATCGTGCGCCACGGCAACGCGCTCGGCTTTGCAGCGTGGAAGCCGGAAGAGGAGATTCACACCCGCACCCGCGAAGAGCTGCTCGACCGGATCAAGATCGCGCTGGCCAGCCGCGCCGCCGAAGAACTCTTCCTCGGCACGCAGATGAGCGGCGTCACCGGCGATTTGCAAAGCGCCACTGGCATCGCAGCAATGATGGTTGGCGCGTATGGGATGGACAACAGCTTCTTCTCGTACCTGCTCTTTGGCATGCAGGGATTGTCGGCGCCGGATGTCAAGCCGCGGGTCGAGGCGATCTTGCAAGAGCAGTACCGGATCGTCAAGCAGATGCTTGAGCAGAACCGGATGGCGGTGATTGCGATCGCCGAGGCGTTGATCTTGCGCAACGAGCTGACCGATATTGATGTGAACGAGATCTTGGCCCGCGTTGAGGCTGAACATCCCTACTTGCCGCCGAGCGAGAAGCCGGAACGGCCAGCCTTTGGCTTTGCCGCGGCGCTGACACGCTCAAACACCACACTGGTGCGCCGCCGCCGCGAACCGGTGGTACTCCCGGCTCCCAGCCGGCCGGCCCCTGAGATCACGATCATCGATGCGCAGCGCCGGGAAGGGACGGAAGGCGCAACGTCGTCGTAGAGATGGGCTAGGTGAGTGCAAAGCGGCGAGACGGATCGTAAGGGCGGGTTCCAAACCCGCCCTTCCTTATGATCACGGCATGCCACGACATGATCCGCCTACGAGACCGTGTATAATCAACCCCGATAGACTGACATAGCAAATACCTGAGGAGTACCATGACCGAGACAACCCTCACCACGCATGAACTCTTGCGCCAACGGTACGGCGATGCCATACCCGAACAGATCATCAGCAACCCGGCGATCGATCTGCTGCTCAGCCATCGCTCGGTGCGTTCATACAGCAATGAACCGCTGCCGGAAGGCACGCTCGAAACCTTGATCGCAGCGGCGCAATCGGCTGCCACGTCATCGAACCTGCAAACGTGGAGCGTGGTAGCGGTGACCGACCCCGAACGCAAAGAGCGGCTAGCGACGCTGGCCGGCAACCAAAACCATATCCGGCGCGCGCCGCTCTTCTTAGTCTGGCTCGCCGATCTCAACCGGATCGCGCAAGCGGCGGAAGCGCGCCAGATGCCGCACGACGGCTTAGATTACCTCGAAATGTGGCTCGTCGGCGTGATTGATGCCGCGCTCGCAGCGCAAAATGCGGTGATCGCCGCCGAATCGCTCGGCCTTGGCACCGTCTACATCGGGGCAATCCGCAACCGTCCACTCGATGTTGCCGCTGAACTGCGCCTGCCGCCAATGGTGATGCCGGTCTTCGGCATGTGCGTCGGCAGACCTAACCCTGACCGGCCGGCAGCGATCAAGCCCCGCCTGCCGCAGGCTGCCGTCTTGCATCGCGAAGCGTACCAGCCTGCGCAAGTGCCGCCCGCGGTTGAGCAATATAATGCGACGATGGCCGCCTTCTACGCTGCGCAACGGATGAACGTCGAAGGCGACTGGGTTGATCACTCGGCCAAGCGCGTCGCCGGGCCGCAGAGCCTGTCGGGGCGCGATGTGTTGCGCGAGGTCTTGCACCAACTTGGCTTTCAGTTGAAATAACACAACTTCGCTCACGATCATTTCACGCTCCCGCTGCGCAATACCCTGTGCAGCGGGAGATATGTTATACTATATGAAGTTTTGAGTAGGTTTGGTGAGATTCCTGACCCTTGCGAGCACCGTGTATAACTAACAGTACAGATGGTAGAGCAACGCACTCTTTAGAGGTGAGGGTGCAGGTTGTTTGCGGCATACGTTCGGGTGCGATTTTAGAGGCACGTTGAGCGAACGTTGACAATTGGCGCTCGCACTGTCATAGGCAGCCCTTCTGTCAGTGCGAGGGGGTGGATCCCCCGAAGCAATCCCCTACTCTGGCGAGAGCGGACGCTGAGGGGATTCGTTCCATACTCGGGGGGATTGCTTCGCTCCCGCTCGCAATGACAACGGGAGAGCGAGAGCGGACGCTGCGGGGTTCGTTCCGTGCTCGGAGGGGATTGCTGCGCTCCGCTCGCAATGACAACGGGAGAGCGAGAGCGGACGCTGCGGGGAGTGAATCTGTCATTGCGAGGGAGTGGCGGTACCGAGCAAAGCTCGGTGCCGCCCGACCGAAGCAATCCCCTGCTTTGGCGAGAGGAGTGCGGTTAGACATGCTTCCCGTGCTCGGAGGGGATTG
>JAUQOZ010000124.1 GCA_030550625.1 Chloroflexota bacterium
GGGAGCAAGTTGCGCCCCCTCTCCCAGCGGGAGCGGGGGCCGGGGGGTGAGGGCCAAGCCGCAAAGCGAGCAAAGCCGCAGAGCGGTCAAACGCCACGGCGCAACGAACGCAGAGGGCGCAAAGGGGGGGATGGAAGGAGATCATCCTCACCCGGCCCTCGGCATCTACTGCGGCACCAACGGTTTGCACCCACCCCAGCCCTTCCCCTCTAGGGGCGGGAGTAAGTTGCGCCCCCTCTCCCAGCGGGAGCGGGGGCCGGGGGGTGAGGGCCAAGCCACAAAGTGAACAAAGCCGCAGAGGATGAAAACGCCAAAGCGCAGTAGAGCCGGACGGCTGTCCGGCTCCGCAGAGGACGCAAAGGGGTGTGGAAGGGGATCATCCTCATCCAGCCCTCGGCATCTGCGGCGCCGACTGGGTGCCCCCACCCCGGGGCGGAGGCGCGTGCTCCTCGGTTGTCATTGCGAGCCGCCGCAGGCGGCGAAGCAATCTCCCACTCTCGCGGGAGGGGTGCGTTTTTGCCCGCCGGGCGATCGCTGACTTAATAGCACCATGGCAAAAGCTTAACTTTAACTTAATACTTCAATGATGATTGATTAACCTGAACCCTCTACCATAGCGTAGCTATTGGAACGACAGCCGATTGTGAGACGCTATGGCCACGTATACGCCGCATCAAGAGCGCCATCCGAATACGCTACGGCGTGAGCATCGTGAATGGTTGCTCTTCGCCCTCTTTATTGGCCCGAACCTGTTGCTGTTTGGCGTTTTCACCTACTGGCCGCTGCTCTACAACATCTACCTGAGCACGGTGCGGTGGGATTTTCTCCGCCCCACAAAGACGTTTGTCGGTCTACAAAACTATATCTCCGCATTCAGCGACCCCCGTTTCTGGAACATTATTTGGCAAACGGCCACGTTTACGGTCTGGTCGGTGGGGCTAACGCTGGTGCTGGGGCTGTTGTTGGCGCTGCTGCTCAACCAGCCGCTGCGTTACCGCAATACGGCGCGGGCGATCGTGTTTGCGCCGGTGGTGATGTCAGGCGCCGTGGTGGCGGTGGTCTGGAGCTATATCTTTGACCCGCGCTACGGCTTGATCGACCAACTGCTCGGTTTTATCGGCCTCGACTCGCCGAATTGGCTGGTCGACCCGTTCTGGGCCATGCCGGCAGTGATTATGGTCTATGTGTGGAAGAACATCGGTTATGCGGTGGTGATCTACCTCGCCGGCCTGCAAACCATTCCTCGTGAGCTGTACGACGCGGCGCGAGTTGATGGCGCCGGGGCGTGGGAACGGTTCTGGAACGTGACCTTGCCCGGTCTGTCGCCGGTGGCCTTTTTCTTGTCAGTGACAAGCATCCTGACCTGTTTTCAAGCCTTCGACCTCATCCGTGTGCTTACCAATGGCGGCCCGGCTGATGTGACGACGACGCTGGTCTTCCACCTCTACGAGCTAGGGTTTGTCTCGTATGACGCCGGCAAGGCGGGGGTGGTGGCGATTGTGTTGTTCCTCATTATGCTGGCGCTGACCATCGTGCAGATCCGCTATGTCGAGCGGCAAGTGACATACGGATGATGGTGATTGTGGATGGCGGATTCGCACAAGTGTAGGTTAGATATGGCGGTGACGAACGATGTCGAACGCGCGATAGCGCCGGTAGCCGTGCGCCGGCGATCGCTGCCGCTCTCGTTGCTGGCGTGGCGGATCGCTGGCTATGCAGCGATGCTGCTGGTCGTGGTGGTGATCGGCTTGCCGGTGTACTGGACGGTGATGGCCGCGTTTAAGGAGACGCGCGAGATCTATTCGCTGCCGGTGACGTGGTGGCCAGCCAACCCGACGCTGGCCAATTTTCCGGCGGCGTGGCAAGCAGCGCCATTTGGGCGTTATTACGTGAATAGTTTCATCACAACCTTTTTTGGCGCGGCGGCGGAAGTGATTTTGGCGCTGTTCTCGGCCTACGCGCTGGCCTATCTGCGCTTCCCGCGTAAAGATTTGGTCTTTCTTTTGTTGTTGGCGGCGCTGATGGTGCCGGTTGAGATCACAATTGTGCCGAATTATCTGACCGTGGCCCGGCTCGGTTGGATCAATACCTATCAAGGCATTATTGTGCCGGGTGCGGCCATTGCCTACGGCACCTTCTTGCTCCGCCAAGCCTTTCTGGCCGTGCCGCGCGAGATTCTCGAAGCGGCGCGGGTTGATGGCGCCGGCCATTTCCGCATTCTGTTCAGCGTCGTGGCGCCGATTGCCCAGCCGGCGATTGTGACGATGGCACTGTTGTCGGTGGTGAGCAAGTGGAACGACTTCCTCTGGCCGCTGATCGTTACCAACACCACTGATATGCGCACGCTGCCGATTGGCGTCTTCTGGCTGCGCAATAGCGAAGGCTTGGCCAATTGGGGCGTGGTGATGGCCGGGTCGCTTTTCTTGATCGTGCCGGTGTTGATTGGGTTCTTGTTGGCCCAGCGGGCGATTGTGGAGGGTATGACCGCTGGTGCGGTGAAGGGATAGTAGTGGCATGACGCTGTAATGCCTGCATTTCGGTGTCATGCCCTTCCGGTATCGCGCATCACGGCAGCGGGCCGTATGCAATAGATGAACGCTCAGCGTTCACGCAGGTTCACGAGTGAACAGTGTCTACACAAGGAGCGAGCATGAAGCGGACGTTTACCCGGCGCGAGTTGTTGCGCCTGATGATGGCAGGGAGTGGTGCGGCAGTGTTGGCAGCTTGTGGCGCTCAGAGCGGCCAGCCGGGAGAGCAGGCCACCCAAGCGCCGGCAGTGGTGAGCCAACCCGGCTCGAAGGTCAAGATTACCTACTGGGGTTCGTTCAGCGGCAATCTGGGTGAAGCCGAGCAGGCGATGGTCAAGTCGTTCAACGAGTCGCAGAACGAGGTCGAGGTTGAGTATCAGTTCCAAGGCAGCTACGAAGAGACGGCGCAGAAGTTTACCGCGGCGTTGCAGGCCAACACCACGCCCGATGTGATCCTGCTCTCGGATGTGTGGTGGTTTGGCTTCTATTTGGCCGGCGCGATCACCGCGCTCGATGATCTGGCCAAGCAGGTCAACCTCGATTTCAACGACTTCGAGCCGGTGTTGCTCAACGAAGGCGTGCGCAAGGGCGTTCACTACTGGATTCCGTTCGCGCGCAGCACGCCGCTCTTCTACTACAACAAAGACATTTGGGCCGAGGCGGGCCTGCCCGACCGCGCGCCTGAGACGTGGGCCGAGTTTAGCGAGTGGGCGCCGAAGCTGGTCAAGAGCGATGGCAGCCGGGCCGCGTTTGGCCATCCCAACGGCGCCAGCTACATCGCGTGGCTGTTCCAAGGCGTGGTCTGGCAGTTTGGCGGCCAATATTCGCAGCCCGACTTCACTATGACGATGACCGACCCCAATACGCTGCGGGCGGCCCAGTTCTACCAAGACACGGTGGTCAAGAACAAGTGGGCGGTGCTCAACACCAACCTCAACCAAGATTTCCTCGGCGGCGCGATCGCTTCGATGATGGCCTCGACCGGCGCGCTGGCCGGCATTCAGGCCAATGCCACCTTCCCGGTCGGCGTCGGCTTCCTGCCCAAAGAGACCAACTTCGGCTGCCCGACCGGCGGCGCTGGGTTGGCGATCGTCAGCCGCGCTCCCGCCGAGAAGCAACTGGCGGCGATGAAGTACATCGCGTTTGCCACCAGTACCGTCAACGCCGGCATCTGGGCGCGCAGCACGGGCTATATGCCGGTGCGGATCAGCACCAAGCAGACGCCGGAAATGGTCGAGTTCTTTAACCAGAACCCCAACTTCAAGACGGCGGTCGATCAATTACCCAAGACGCGGGCGCAAGATGCGGCGCGCGTCTTCGTGCGCAACGGCGACCAGATCATCGGCAAGGGCCTTGAGCGAATCATCGTTAACGGCGAAGCGCCGAGCGCGGTCTTCGCCGCGGTGAATGATGAACTTACCCAAGGCGCTAAGCCGATCCTTGAAGACCTGAAGGCGCGCGAGGGATAAAAGCAGAAGGTCGTTGGGCGGGGGATGGATAGGGTGGCGCTCTATCCTTGCCCCGCCTAAAGCAATCACTTACCAATGTAAAAGCTATGCTCTATTCCAATTTATGCGAAATGAATTTCTGAAATGAGGATACTGTTTTGATCAGGTTTGAAAATGCAGTGATACAAGGATATTTCTGCGTTTTCATTTCAATATTGTAGAATGATCTGGTCACTATGTTGACCATCGCCAACCCCAAAATTGCCGGTTTTGCGCCACGCTGGGCCACCTATCGCGGCGTAACCATCCTCTTCGACAACGTCGGGCTGCGCCGCGACGGGCCATGGTTGCGGCTCGACTGTGCGCTTGATGCGATCCCTGAGTATACCCTCTATCGCGGTTTGCGCGCCGCGATGTGCGCGCTCGATCCCGATCTGCTCTTGCGCCGGTACCTGTTTTGCGCGCTGCCGCCAGCCACCTATCACGTCACCTTATGGGATGGACCAAACGATGGGAATGTTGAGCACGCCTTGCCGCAGGTGCGCCAGCGGATTGACGATCTCTTGCTCGATATTCCCGGCGCGCTCAGCCATGGCAATCTAATCAGCGGCACCATCGCCGGGTCGCCGCTGATCCGCCGGCGGGGATGGCAAGTAGGTTTTACCGTAAACCGGTTGGTTATCGCGCAGCAGTCAGCGTTAGTGGCGTTATTGACTCCGACGCCGGCTACCCGCGAAGCCTTCGCCATGCTGGTCGAACTGCGCAGCGCGTGGAATGCCAGCTTCCGCCATCGCTTCGGCATTGCCGCGTATGAGCCATACGCGCCGCACGTAACGCTTGGCTATTTCGCCGATCCAGCGCTGGCGGCTGAAGCTGAAGCCGAACTGCCCGCTTGGGAAGAGCTGGTCTTGCGCCACACCGCCGGTGCGAGCATTACCTTCAATAGCGCCAGCTTGTACGGCATGCTCGACATGGTGACCTTCTTTCGCACCGCGCGGTAGGGGCGGAGCCGCGCTCCGCCCCTATCGCGGCACTCC
>JAUQOZ010000069.1 GCA_030550625.1 Chloroflexota bacterium
CCAACGATCGGGTAGCCGCAGGCTGCAATTGGCAAGCCGTGAACAGAGATGGTTTCATCGAGCCATGGGTGGCCGGGTCTTTGCGGGAGGAAACCGGTTGCCAGTACGACAGCATCGACAGCTAACAATTGGTTATTGAGGGTAAGATTGACAGTGTTCTGCGCGTAGGTTGCTGCCTGAACCTCGTCAATCAGCATCTGCAGCCGCTGCTGCTGCGCGGCGTTGATGAGGGCCTGTGCTAATTCGACCGGCATCGTGCCCGGTAAGCGCGCGCCGGTGATCATTGCCCGGCGCCGGTTGAAATCGAGTTCGGCCTGAAACCGGCGCAACTCTTTTGGTCCCATCCATCCCGGCGGGCTGTCGAAGGGGGCGATCTGGATAGGGCGGCGCATGATGAGGGTGACGTTGGCGGTTTCGCTGAGCGTGAGCGCGATATGACCGGCGCTGATGCCGCCGCCGATGATGGCAACGCTGCTGCCCGGCGTCATGCGCTTGCGGTCGAAGCCGGGTTCGTAGAGATGATAGACCGGCGCGCCGGCAGTTCGTAACGCCGATGCCCATGCTGGCCAACGCAGTTGCTCGCCGATGCTTAACGCTACAATGACGTTTCGGGCCGTGAGCGTGCCGTGATCAGTTTCAGCCTGCCAGCCATTGGCGCGCCGGCGCAATCCGCAGACACGACCGCGCAAGGTAATGGCTGTGAGACGGTGCTGTTCGATTAAGGCGTGGCTGTGGGCTTGGAAGATGGCAAGCGATGGCCGCTGGTAGCGACCATGAAAGTGGTGCGGTTCGGCGTTGGTGCGCTGGGCAAAGCGCAGCAGATCGTAAGGATCAGGCGCGAGGTGATGCACAACCGTTGAGCGTAGGTATCGCATACCGCATGCCGTGGTGCAAGCCTCCCAACGGGCCAGCAGCCGCTCGTGCGGATCGATAATTCTGATCTGATCGGCGGCAACCCCGCACCGTTCGCGCAACACGAGCGCGAGATGAACGCCGTGGATGCCGCCGCCGATAATGAGCCAGTCA
The DNA here is from genome assembly GCA_030550625.1 of Chloroflexota bacterium. Lineage (GTDB taxonomy): Bacteria > Chloroflexota > Chloroflexia > Chloroflexales > Chloroflexaceae > Chloroflexus. The sequence goes on from JAUQOZ010000069.1 coordinate 1,027, forward strand.
AGCGCCATAGAATGTTTGTTGATAGCTAATCTATCATCTCTTGCCTTGTTGGAAGCGAGGGCGGTCAGGCGGGGAGCCGCCTGCGCTCCAGTCAGACGCTACACCAGCTACTGCGCAATAATCGCCATAACAGCGATTATGAGCGTGTCCGGCGTTCGAGATCGCGAAGAGAAAGACCGCGATCGCGCAATGCCTTGAGCAAACCTTTCCGTTCGATTTCGCGCAAGGCTGCTGCGGAGAGCTTCAAGCGCACATACCGCTGTTCTTCCGGCACCCAGATGCGCCGAGCTTGAACATTGGGCAGCCAGCGCCGGTTAGTGCGGCGTTTCGAGAACGAGACATTGTGGCCGAATGACGGGCCGCGACCGGTCAAATCACAACGACGAGCCATACAACGACCTCCATGATGTGAAAAGGCGCTATCGCAGCGGTGGCAAAGGCGCAGAGGATGGTAAACACAAAGACGCGAAGCACGCAGAGGACGCGAAGATGATAATGAGGAATGTCCCAAGCGCGCTTGGGGATACCATCTAACAATCTTTGCACTCTTCGCGCCCTTTGCGCCTTTGCGTTCAAAAGACTTCGCGCGCTTGGCGCCCTTTGCGCCTTTGCATTAAAAAATCTCTGCGCCTCTGCCCCCTCTACGTCTTTCCTATAACGTAATCACCTGATCAGGCGGGTTGCCCGACAGGGCCGCGTAGAGATCAGGGAAACACCCAACCTGCACGCCGGCCACCGTGCCGGTCACGCGGCAATTGCCGGGTTCACCTACGGCCAACCCGCGTTCGAGCGCGCACTGGTCGCACATCATCAACAAGATGCCTTGCTCGGCGGCAACCTTCGCTAGCCGTTCACCCATGGGGTCGCCGGCGCGCAACAGGTAGGTGTTGTCGTCGAAGAAAAACATGCCGACGACCTGCGCGCCGTGATTGCCGGCTTCGAGCTGGGGCAGAATCATCTTGCCGAGCTTGTAGCTGGCAGTGTGGCCGGAGGTGGCGAAGATGTAAGCGACTTTCATGAACTCTTTCCCTTTCGATACAAAGAGGTTGCGAAACGGACGCTGTGATTGTACCGCATGTCACACGTCGCTATCGTCTGCCGTAACGGCGATCTCCCAGCTTCCGAACGGATCGGGCAATGCTGCCCAGCCAGCCGGGCCAAGCGCCATTTCGGCATCGGTCAGCAAACACGCCTCTAGCCGCGCGCGTAATGCTGCTTCGTCCATCTCTTGGCCGATCAATACCAACTCTTGGCGGCGATCACCCCATTGCTCATCCCAGATGGCGGCCAGCGCCGCTTGTTCGGCAGGGTCATCCGGCTGCTCATCGCTCGCTGCCCACCACCAGCCACCCGGCTCGATCCGGCAGGAGGCGCCGGCTTGCGACCAGATGCCGCATTGTTCCATGCGCGTCGCCAGCCAAAAGATGCCCTTCGAGCGCAACACCCCCGGCCATTCGTCGTGCAGCAGATCCCAGAAGCGCTGCGGGTGGAAGGGGCGGCGCGATCGGAAAACAAAGCTGCTAATACCGTACTCTTCGGTTTCGGGAGTGTGTTCGCCGCGCAGCTCTTGCAGCCATCCCGGCATCTGGGCGGCGCGCTCAAAGCTGAAGAGGCCGGTGTTGAGAATCTGGTCGAGAGGAACTTGGCCAAATGCGCTACGAATAATCCGCGCCGTAGGGTTAAGTTTGCGCAAGAGGGCTTCAAGCCGGTCGAGATCATCGGCGGCGACCAGATCGACTTTATTGAGCACAATCACGTCGGCGAATTCAACCTGCTCGATCAGCAGATCGCCAATGGTGCGATCATCTTCGTCGCCGGCAGCCAAATCACGATCGCGCAACTCATCAAGCGACGCCAGATCGCGCGGGAAGTTGTACGCATCCACGACCGTCACCATTGTATCGAGGCGGGCAATCTCACCCAGCGTCGCGCCATCGGGGCCGGGGAAAGTGAAGGTTTCGGCGACCGGCAGTGGTTCGGCAATCCCGGTCGACTCAATCAACAGGTAGTCGAAACGACCTTCGCGGGCGAGACGGGCCACTTCAACCAAGAGGTCTTCGCGCAGCGTGCAACAGATACAGCCATTGGTCAGCTCAACCAGCCGCTCTTCGGTACGGCTGAGGGCCGCCTCGCCGGCGCGCACCAATTGAGCGTCAATGTTGACCTCGCTCATATCGTTGACGATCACCGCCACGCGCAAGCCGGCGCGATTAGCCAGCACGTGATTGAGCAGGGTGGTCTTGCCGCTGCCGAGAAAGCCAGAGAGCACCGTCACTGGCAAGGGCCGGGATGGGGAGAGGTGTTGGTTCATAGTGATACAAGGTATTAGTTATTTCGGGCGAAAAGAGATGCCGCTACGAGCGGCAGTATCAAAATGATACCTTATATCAAGAAAGTTGTCAAGCGAGATTTAGGTGGGTGGATGCGCGTCATACGGTATAGAGTGCGGCAGTTTGACTGCCGCACTCCATAAGAGGCTATCGCTGCGGGTCAAAAAGAGTTGTCAAGCGAGCGGTAAGCCAGCTAAGCGCATATCACGTTGGCGTCGTGGTTGAGAGGCAGACTTTAGTCGCGCACAACCGTTGATCACTATCCGATGACTCAACGTCCGGCTCTACACTCCCCTCTCCCGCGCCAGTGGGAGAGGGGCTGGGGGTGAGGGCGAAAGGGCATATCGCAAAACTAACCACATCTATGCTCATACGTTCTGTCTGCCCTTGATAGCAACGTATGGAGTGCGGCAATTTGACTGCCGCACGCCATAGAAGGCTACCACCGCGTGTTACATAAGGTTGTCAAGCGAGATCCGGATGGCGTGCGGCAGTTTGACTGCCGCATTCCATAAGAGACTATCACTGGGTGTTAAATAAGCAATTTGACTGCCGCACGCCATATTTGCCCCGATCAGCCGGCGCCAACCAAAAGCTGGGCCAGAATGATCTTGGCAATGGTCGCGGTAGGATACACCATCGCGTAGCCGATATTGGGCGCTTCGTTGCCGGTTTGTTCGTTGGCGAAGGCTAGCACAGCCGGTTGGGTCTGCAGACCGGCCAGCATGCCGGCCAGCACACTAAATGGAATCTTGAGCAGCTTGTAGCCGATGAAGAGGGTGGCGAAGGCGACCGGGATGGTAATCAGTGCGCCGCCGAGGAAGAGCAGCAAGCCATTGCCTTGGGTGAGCGTCGTAACGAAGCTGTAGCCAGATCGAGTGCCAACACCGGCAAGGAAGAGAGTCATGCCAACTTGACGTAAAGTTAAATTAGCGCTATACGGAAGGCTCCAGACGATCGGGCCGGTGCGCCCGCGCCAACCCAAAAAGAGGGCGACAATCAGCGGCCCGCCGGCCAACCCCAGCGAGAAGCTGCCGCCGCCGGGCAGTGGGAATGGGATCAGACCGACCAGCATGCCGAGCGCCATGCCCAACCCCAACGAGACCACATCCACCTCAGCCAGCGAGCGGTACGAGTCGCCAAAAAAATTGGTTACACGCTCCATATTGTCGCGCTGCGTAACTACTCGCACCCGATCGCCAAGCTCAAGCGTGGTGTCGCCGTGCGGCAAAATCTCGGTATCGCCGCGGCGGATGCGGGTAATCACTGCGCCCATCGCCGAAGGCAGATGCAAGTCACGCAGGGGTACCCCCACTACCGCCGGATTCGAGACAAAGATGCGGCGGTAGTCGAGCGTATGCCGGTCGAGTTCGAGTTGTTCGGGGTTGGGTTCGCCCAACGCCGCAGTGACACGCTCGACGGCTTCGGGTGAGCCAACAATGTTCACCAAATCGCCGGGGGCCAGTCGAGCCAAGCCAGTGGCCAGTTCGATCTGGCCGTTGTGTTGGTGGCGGCTAAAGATCACATTCCACTTGTTCTGCTTCACCAATTCGGCGATCGTCTGGCCAGCCACTGCTGGGTTAGTCACGCGGATGGTGCGGTTAACCAAATGCTCGCCGACGGTGCCGAGTTCACGCAATTGTTGGGCTTCGCGCTCGAAATCAACATGCCAGAGCCGGCGGGTGAGGTAGATGGCGAGGATCATGCCCAGCACGCCGACCGGGTAGGCGACAGAATAGCCGACCACCGGTTCGGCACGCAGTGCCTCATCGGCGCCGAGTTGGGTGAGTTGTTCGATCACGGCTGCCAACGCTGGCGTATTGGTTAAGCTCCCGGCGAACAAACCAGCGGTTTGCGCACCGTTGAGGCCAAGGATGGCGCGGATTACGAGCGCAATCCCGGCGGCGACGACCAGCACGCCGCCGATGAACAGGTTGTTGCGCAATCCGCGCCGGCGCAGCGAGTTGAAGAAACCGGGGCCGCTGCTGAGACCGACCGTGTAGACAAAAATGACCAGACCGAGTAGGTAGATGATGTCTGGCAGCCGCAAGCGCTGATCAATCGCGCCGAAAGCCAGCCCAACGAAGAGCACGGCAGCCACGCCGAGGCTCACGCCGCCGATGCGGATGCGCCCGATGAGGTAGCCGATCGCCGATACGGTAAAGAGGAGGAGGAGTGGGTTGCCTGCCAGAATGTCAATCATACGGTTGCTCGCTTAGTGAAGCGTGATCAGACTGGGATCACGCGGGTGATAAACTCGTCACATCCCGCCGTGTATGGTATCATGTGAATGCCAACGCACAGTTAAGAAAGAGGGATCGTATGATTACCGAAGATATGGTGCGCGCAGCGCTGAAGAATGTGGTTGATCCCGAGATTGGCCTTGATGTGGTGAATCTCGGTCTGGTGTACCGAATTGATATTCTCGACGGCGGGAAGACGGTCGATATCGATATGACGCTAACCACGCCGGCTTGTCCGGCGGGGCCGCAGATTCTGCAGCAGGCCCAGCGGGAAGTGATGGCGCTGAAAGAGGTTTACAAAGAGCTAGAAAACGTTAAGATCAATCTGGTGTGGACGCCCTTCTGGAATCCTTCGATGATGTCGGAAGAGGCGCGCGAGGAGCTAGGCTTTTTCTAGCGGGTATCGCGAGTGGCCGGTTTTGGTGGCGCCGGCCACTCGTTCCATTATAGACAGCATGCAATACAAGGAGGTATTGTAATGTCAACTATTGCCCCACCCGCTTTACCGGCCTATACCGAAGAAGATCATGCGGTCTGGGCAACGCTCTGCGCCCGCCAAGTTCCCCGGCTTGAACGGTACGCCTGCCGCCTGTTCCGCGAAGGATTCCGCCAGCTCAATCTCGATCTCAAACGCCTGCCCGATCCGGCGCAGGTCAGCGAGCGGTTAGCCAGCTTCACCGGTTGGACGCTCTGCGACGCGCAGAATGAGTATCTCAATCCGACCGAGTGGTTCGAGCACATTGCCGAGCGGCGTTTCCCGGTGACCAACTACATCCGGCGTATGGATGAACTGGATTTCACGCCAATGCCGGATCTCTTTCACGAATACATTGGCCACCTCGCCTTCTTTACCGACCGGCGCTTTGCTGAGATTGCGCAGGCGTTCGGCCCGCTCTATTTTGCCGGCGACGAGCGGCAGCGACTAGAGATTGCCCGGCTGTGGTGGTATAGCATCGAGTTCGGCTTGATTCGTGAAGATGGCGAACTGCGCGCGTTTGGCGCCGGTTTGCTTTCGTCAATTGGTGAACTCGATCATGCATTTGCGCCGGATACGCCGCGGGTTCCCTTCGATATCCGGCGGGTGGCTAACACACCCGGCGCAGCGTATGCGATGCATGAAACCTATTTCATCTTGGAGGATCTCGAACACGTTGCAGCAATTTTGCGTGAATATGCAGCAATGGAGGGATTGCCGCCGGTAGCGGTATGATAAACATCTAAGGCAAAGCAAGGCGTAGGAAGTGTGTGTGATACGTCACCCTTTCTGCGCCTTGTTGTTGTCAATGTTTTGTCAGTTTCACCGCTGCCAAAACACGGTACAATACCAATGCGATAGGTAATGAGTGGAGTTTGGCTATGGTTGGGGTTGCGCAGATGAGTTCGCCCGAGTGGTTTACCGTCGTTGCGGCGATCACTGATGCGCAACACCTTGGCGAGCTGGAAAGCGCGGCGCTGAATGCGCTCAAAAGAGCGTTGCCGCGGCATCAGGTGTCGCTGCGATGGGTAGGTCAAGGCGAGCCTGATCCGGGTATGACGGTGCGTGTGCTGGGGGAGGTAGAGCAATACGGTTGGTTGCTCCTCCATCCGGCTGAATTGACGCCAGCCGAAGCTGAGACCCTGCAGGCTATTGAACGATTGATTGTTACTGGCTATGAGCGAATCTTGAACCGTTCAGGCCGGAATAGTTTGCGGCAACGGTTGCGCTTTGAGATTGAAGTCCTCCGCGATAGCGACGATCCCGATCTGATATGCCGCCAGTTTGGTCAAGTACTGAGTGAACTGATCGCATTACCGGTCAATCTTGGCGTTGTCGTGCCGATCCGGTCAAGCCCATGGCTTGAATTGATGGCGCACTACAGCGCGCAGCCGGGTGATAGCGCCGATCTGCATCGGTTTTGGCCGGTTGATACCGACCTCAGTAGTGTGGTGATCAGGCTAGGCGTACCGATCAGTTCAGTTACCTATCTCGATGACTGTGCGCGTTATGATGTGCGACCCCATCCCGACCATGCAACACCAGAAACAGCGCCTAGCTATTGGGTTGGTTCACCAATCCGTTTCGCCGGCGAGACGCTTGGCGCAGTATATGTCTGCATTACAACCTCTGCGACACTAGACGAAGCGCAGCGGCAAACCGTCAATGAAGCGGCGTACTATGCCGGCTACTTGCTGCGCCCGATGATCTTGCAGCGGGCAGCGCAGCGCGCGCAGGAGCAACAGGCGGCTTGGATGGAGATGGTTGCCGCAAGCGCGTATGTGGTAAATCCTGAGCGAGCGTTGCAAGCGATGCTCGATGCTAGCTGCCGCTTGCTTGATGTAAGCGGTGGCGGGTTGTTTATCTATGATGAAGCGCAGAACGACTTAGTTTTTCGTTATGCGTTCGGCAACCAGTCGCATACGCTGATCGGTTTCCGGATTCCTTTGACGCACGGCATTATTGGCCAATCGTTTACCACCGGCAAGCCGGTGATCGTTAATGACGCCGGCCAAGATCCCCGGCGTAGTTATACGGTTGATCGTGTCGTTGGCGTCGCCTGCTATAACCTCATCAATGTGCCATTTACAACCCCAGCCGGGGTGCGGGCTAATCTGCAGTACATCAATCGGCGTGATGGCGCGCCGTTTCTCGAAGCCGACATTGAACAGATCAATGCAATAGCTGGCCTGATGGGCCAGATGATCGATCGTACCCAGCAGCTAGCGAACGTCGAGACCGGCATTATCCGCCAGATGCGCGATCTTGATCGGTGGAATGCCGATCTGCGGTCGGTGTTGGCGCTCAATCGTGAATTGTTAAGCGCTGCCTCACAAGAACAGCTTTTCCGGTTGATTATTGATACCATCAGCCAACGCATGCAGTTCCTTGGCGCGGCGCTCTTTGTCAATCGCCGCGAGCATAGCGTTCACCCTATGCTTGAGTGCGTGGCGGCAACCGGTGTGTTGGCCGGCGAGTTTCCGATTGGTACGTATCTGGCTGCCGGACGGTTAGATGTCTTAGTGAATGAGTGGTCGTTTGGCGAGCACTGTTTCTTGCTGAACCGGCGCAGCTCGACCTTTGCCGTGTTGTTCGATCTGCCGCCGCCGCCTAATGGGCAGCGCATCGAGATTGGCTCAAACCAGTGGGAAACCGATGATCTGCTAGTGGTGTTGTTGCGCGCCGCCAATCGCGAGGTGCAGGCTGTCTTGCTGCTCGATCAACCGGTGAGCGGACAACGACCAGCAATGGCTGATCTGCAAGCGCTAACCGTCTATGCCAGCATTGCCGGCGCAGCGATTGATATGGCGCTGTTGCGCGATCGCCAGCAGCGGAGCCTCGAACGCTTGACCGCCCTCAATGGGTTGGGGATGGTGATCCACTCGCAATCGTTGCCGCAGCCGCAAGTCTTGGAAATGACGGCGCGGGGCATGATCGAGATTGTCAGCGCCAAATGGGCGCAGATCGTGCTCTTTGACGCAGACCGTGATGAGCTGCGGATCGAACGCACGATCGGCGCCTGCTCATTGAGTAACGATGTCGTGATCACGCTCGCCCGGCGCGCGATTATCAACCGGCGGCCTGTCTTCCGTTCGGCGACGACGGTTGCCTTGCCATTGCGCGGCACTCAGCGCGTGATTGGCGTGACGGTGATTGGCGGCGATCGCTCCCTCGATTCGACCGATATTGAAATGTTGATGTTGTACGCCACCCAAACGGCGGTTGCCATTGAGAGCATGCGCTTGTTGGAAGAGGTGCGGCGCGGGCGTGATAATCTGGCCCGGATTATGGCGGCAGTAGAAGACGGCTTGCTGCTGTTTGCGGCCAATGGCACGGTCATAGTCGCCAACGAGGCGTTTGCTCGCTTGGCGCATATTGCCGAATGGTCGCCGCCGCTCCAGCGGATCGATGGCTTGTCGGTGAATGAACTGCTAGAGCAGTGGGCGGCTCAGCGGTTGCTCGATCCAACGACGGTGGCTCAGTTGCAACGATCGCTCACGGTATCAGGCGCGACGGGTGAGCTGGCCGGCAGTGATGGCGTCTTTGCGTGGACATTAATGCAAGCGAGCGATTTGGCAGCGGGTCACGCCCAAACATTTCTACTGACCATTCGTGATGTGACTGCGGCGAAAAAGGCCGAGCGCTTGCGGGCCGACTTAACGCACATGGTGATACACGATCTGCGCCAGCCGCTAAGCAGCATTATGCTGGCCTTCGAGCAGTTGATGAGTGAACTAGGCAATCTCTTGACGGAACGCCAGCAACAGGCGGTGCGCATTGGTCAGAACAGCGTCCGGCAATTGCTCAATCTGGTGAATACGATGCTCGACATTGGCCGGCTGGAGAGCGGCCAAATGCCGCTTGATCGCGAGCCGTTGCCGATCGAGAGCTTGATCGAGCGCGTGATCGATCCGTTAATGATCCAAGCGCAACTGAAGGGAGTGAAGGTGTTGCAGCGGGTCGATCCGCAGGTGCGTATGCTCTTTGCCGATAGCGCGATTATTGCGCGTGTGCTGCAAAATTTGCTGGACAATGCCCTGAAATTCAGTCCGCCCAATAGCGCTATTACCGTTGAGGTCAATGTTGCGCCAGCTAACGGCCCCGATCAAACGGTCAGCTTTTCTGATGAGTTAACGGTATGTATCCCCGGTGATCGGGTCGCGCACATTGTGGTGCGTGATCAAGGGCCGGGGATCCCGCCGGAAGAGCAAGAGCATATCTTTGAACGGTTTAGCCAAGCTGGCCGGCGGCGGAGTGAAGGCAGCGGGTTGGGATTGGCGTTCTGCCGGTTGGCGGTCTTGGCGCATCAAGGAACGATTTGGGTGGAGAGTGAACTTGATCGCGGCAGCGCGTTTCATTTCACGCTGCCGCTGGCTGAGATTCGGGGTGAGTGACCGCTACGCACCGAGCAGTTGTTGGCGGGTCTCGGCAATGTAGCGTTGCAATCGTTCGGGGTCAGGCTTGTCGGTGGGCAAGATCAAAATAAAATGGCTAAAGATCTCTGAGCGATCGCGCAGCAGATCAAGCCAGCCGGCGTCTGGATGTTCACGGCGGAATGCTTCGAGATGGACATCGGCAAACGCGCGCAGCGGTTCGGCGGTGTCGGGTGTGAGGTGAGCGGCTGGGCCGGCGAGGTAGTAGTTGGGTTGGCTGCTGCCAAGCGGGGTATCAACCGGCACGAGATGACCAACAATCACCTCATCGAGTTCGAGGCGCAGCGAGGCATGGCTGTCAGCCAAGATGACAAGATCGCCGGTTAAGAGGTCGCGCAGATTGGCGCCGGCGTTGGGCCGCAGCCGTTCGACGCGATAAGGCCGTAAGCGCACATCAACCCATGTCGGTAACAATTGGCGCTCAAGATCGCCGAGATCGCTCTGATCTAGATTCGCCGCTAGTCGCGAGACCAACGTGTGCCCATCGGCTTGGCGGTAATCAAACGCAAACCAAACCATAAACCGGTCGGCGCCGTACCCTTCGCGTTCGTTTAATTCGGCCAACTGCTCAAACTGATAACGCCCGTTCCAATAGCGATCAAACGCAGCGCGAAGATCAGCGGCGTCCGCCTCGGTTGCGAGGGTTAAAATACGCTGGAGCAAATTGTCTTGGGCGTTGCGCAAGCGCAACTGCTGGCTGCGCCATTCTTCTTCTTTACGTAAATGACAGTCTTTGTATTTGCGGCCACTGCCACAGTAGCAAGGATCGTTGCGTCCGAGTTTGGGCGCTCCGGGTCGAGCCATACGCTATCTCCCCTTCGTTATCAAAACAAACGCATCTGATGATAAACGCAAAGGCGCGAAAACGCAACGACTATTCTACGCTCAACGCCAAGCGCATGCCTAAGAACTGATTCCGCAGTGTTGGTTGCAACCGAAAGCGACAGGCGCAGCGCGCATAACCTTGCGGGTTAGCGTAGCAGCCGCCGCGCAGAATCCGGCGGCCCGGCGCGTTGGGGTCTTCGCGTCCGTCGTCGGGCCGGTACGGATACGGTCGGTCGAGCGAGGCTGTCCATTCCCAGACATTGCCGGCCATATCTTCGATGCCGTAGGGGCTGCGTCCGCCGGGATAGACGCCGGGAGGGTTGGGCGCAGCGCGCCCGCTCTCGCGGGTGTTAGCGAGATGGGGGTGAAATTCATCACCCCACGGAAAGCGACGGCTATCAACGCCACGCGCGGCATGTTCCCATTCAGCCTCGGTGGGCAGGCGGAAATGCAGCCGCGACGGTGGCGGCAATGGCCGGCCATTGGCATCGATCACGCGCACGGTCAGGTCAGGCTGGCAATTCAGCCATGCGCAAAAAGCCCGTGCCTCATGCCAGTTGATGTCAGTCACCGGCAGCGGTGCGATGGCCGGTGGCGGGGACGGGCCGTGCCAGATGGGCGGCGGCGGTACCGCGCCGGCGGCGACGGCATAGGCGTAGAGGGCGGCGCTAACCGGAGTTTGGGCGATGGCGAAGGCTGGCAGCGTCACCTCGTGTTGCGGCGTCTCTTCATGATAACTCTCGCGCGTGCCGCCGTAGCGGCGGGCAAGCTCGCTGGTCTCGCGGGCCGGCGTACCCATCGGAAAGGTTTGGCCGGGGATGACGACCATCACTGGCAAGAGTTCAGACAATGGATTCATCGTTGATAAATACGATTGAGCCGAGCCAACTCGCGCTGGTAGATCGTCTCGGCGAAATGCTCAATGGCGGTAACGTTTTGGAGCGCTTCATAACCGCGCAACAGGAAGGTGTGAACGGTACCGATCCCGGCGAGGCGGGCGACGAAGTGGGAGCGGCGGAGGGCTAAGCCGAGGATGGGTGAGCGTGACAACTGGAAGACATTGTACAACGAACTTCTGACGAGGGCTAATTGGCGGAAGCGCTCGTCATACTTATCGGCCAGCCGGTAAAAGTATTCATAGGTAATCTCATCAAAGTCGGTGCCGATATCGGCGGCCAGCATCCGCTGGGCCAAATCATCATCAAGCTGATAGGTGAGTTCGAGCAATTCCAGCACCTCTTCTAGATCGCGGAGGCGGACGCCGGGCAGAATGCCGAGAAAGTGGTGCAGCCGGCGTCCCTCTTGGTCGCGTTGGCTGAAATCGCGCGGGCCATACATCTCGTTGAAGAAAAATTCGCCAAGCGGTTCATACTCCGGCACTTCCGACAGATCGCGGTAATCGCGGCGAAGGCGATTCGACTGGAAGATTTGCAACGCAATCCGATACTGGCGCAGCGTATTCATGGCAAGCGTTCGAGTTGGGCGCGGGCGCGTTGGCCCCATTCGCTGGTTGGTTCGCGAGCGATCAGGGTCTGGTACGCGGCGCGGGCGGCGGTGAAATTGGCCTGATCTTCAGCGATCAGACCGCTGTAGAAAATGGCTTCGCTATAATCGGGATTCAACGTAATCGCCTGCTGGATGGCTTGCAGCGCACTTGCATTGCGACCTTGGGCATAGTAGGCGCGGCCCAACCAATAATGCGCTTCGGGAAAGTTGGGTTGGAGGGTCACCGCCCGATTGAGATCACGGACAGCTTGGTCGTAATCGTTGGCGCGAATGGCTAAGAGGGCGCGCCGGTAAAAACTCTCGGCAATGCGATCGTTGGCGCTGATGGAGGCATCGTAAGCGGCGCGGGCTTCGTTGAATCGGCCTGCCTCTTGCAGAAGTTTGCCGCGAAAGAGATGGGCTTCAGCGAAGTTGCTCTGCTGCCGGATCGCCTGTTCCACCGTTTGCAATGCTTCATCAGCGCGGCCCAGCGCGTATTGGGTTTGGGCTAGGCCCAGCAACGCCTCTGGATACTGTGGTTGTAGGGCCAATGCGCGCTGGTATGCAGCGAGAGCGCGGGCCAGTTGGCCGTTGCGCAGCAGCGCCTCGCCGAGCCAAAACTGGGCTGTTGCGTTGGTATCGCCACCCGGCAAATTGGCCGCCGTTTCAAAGTACGCAAGGGCAACACCCCAATTGCCTTGCCCGCCGGCCAGTTCGCCTAACCCGATATGAGCGGCGATCGATTGCGGATCAATCGCCAGCGTCTGCCGGTAGGCCTCTTCGGCTGCAGCCGGATCATTTCGGCGACGCGCGACATCGGCCAGCGTCAGCCAAGCATTCGCGCGCGCAGCAATCGCCTCAGGATCAGAGCGATTCGCTGTTTGTTCCAGCGTGCGGCGGGCTTCTTGCGCCGCCGCATCAAGCCGGTTGCCGGCAAAGTAGGCGCGGGCGATCAATTGGCGGGCGGTCGCCGAGTCTGGTTGCAGGGTGAGCGCGCGCTCAAGCGCTTGAATCGCGACCGTCGCGGTGTTGCTGGCTAGGGCCGCTTGACCAATGGCAATCAACCGGTTGGGGTCATTGATGCCTTGGGTCAGCGCAATCCGGTACTGCTCGATCGCGCGATTCGGTTGGTTAAGCGGGCCTTCGTACAGCTCGGCCAGCTTCAGGCGCGCATCGAGATTTCGATCATCAAACGCAATCGCATTACGCAGCATGCGCTCTGCCGAATTCAGATCATCCAGTCTGATATACGTTTCGCCCAACTCGAAGGCGGCGACGGTCGAACGTGGTTCGAGGATCAGAGCATCGCGGTAGACCGCAGCGGCTTCAGCCGGCAGACCGGCATCGTTATAAAGCCGGGCTAGCTCGATGGCAGCCTCGGCGTTGGTCGTAGCGAGAGGGACGAGGAGGCGCTCAGCTTCGGCGAATCCGCTTGCACCGCTGCGCCGGAGCGCCCGGCTCAGATTGATGATCGTGTACGGCGATTCTTGCCAAGCGACGAGGGCGCGCCAATGGTCGATCGCCGCCGGCCAATCGCCATCGCTTTCGGCGAGGCGGGCAAGTGCGAGATGGGCCGGAAAGAAACGGTTGTTGCGTTCCAACGCAGCGCGAAACAACGCCAAGGCGCCGGCCCGGTCGTTGCGCGCCAACGCTACCTTGCCAACGCCGGCATACCCATCAGGCAACTGCGGCGCGAGATCAATGACTTGTTGATAGGTCTGCGCAGCTTGGTCAAACTGCTGGTCAATCCGCAAGGCAAATCCGAGCGCAAGCAAGATCGACACATTATCAGGTTGTTGATCGCGCAGTTGGCTGAGCGTTTCAATAGTCGGATTAGCCGTGCTTGCCGAACCAAAGAGCGCCCCAATCAACTGGCTGGCAGGGTTGGGCGCATTGCGACCTTCGACCGCTTGCAACGCCGCATCAAGCAATGCAAGGGCAAGGCGCTGGCGGCGTGCGGTTGCTTCACTCTGCTCAGCTTGGCCGGTGGCCATCAAGCCAGTACCGGGGAAGATGGCCGCTTCGCTGGCGGCTTGTTGGCGCCACAGACTCACCGAACGGTTGCTAAGCTCGGTTGCGGTGCGCAGTTGGTCACGGACACTGCGCAGCTCGGCGGCAGGTGGCAACGGATCGGCGGCTTCCAGCGCCCAGTAGAACGGGCCAGCCAGCGGCAGCAAGCGCTCCAGATGAATCAGTGCGCGCTCTTCGGTGAGGGTCGCGTTGAGGCGCGTCTCAACCGGTGTACGGACAGCGATGGGTATGCGCGCCAGCAGCGCCGTTTTCGCCGGCGCAAGCCGGTTGAGCGCCGTAGCCGCATCGTCGAGCCGGCCACTTTCGCGGTAGGCGGTAGCGATGAGCAGTTCTAAATCGGGATGCGCCGGCAGCAAATTGCGCGCTTGTTCGAGGTCAGAGACGGCGTCGCGCGCGCGCTGTTCGCGTAACGCCCAGAGCGCCAGATTGACGCGCAATTGGCCGAGATCGCGGCCATCGAGCAGATCGATTGCTTCGGCGAAATAGCGCGGCGCATCGGGATGGCGGGCGTCGAACAAAATAGCGCCGAGATTGTTGGCAACTAACGCCCGCTCGCCGTCTGCGAGCGCAAGTGCGGTCTGATACTCAGCCGCGGCGGCGGTGTACCAGCCCCGAGCCCAGAGCAGATTACCGCGCAGCAGTTGGGGCAAGAGCGGCGACAACTGCGGATGAAGGTCAAGCAAGCGTTGAAGCTGATCGATCGCCAGATCAGCTTCACCGTGGTGATAGGCGACTAAGGCGAGCAGGTAGGGCGCGAGGGCGGCTTGACCACTAATAGGTGCGGTGCTCAAGGAAAATCGGTTGGGGAGCGCGAAGCGAATGGCAAAGCTCTGCCATGCTTGCGAGACATCAATATTGTGGGGGAGATAAATCAATTCTGGCCGCAAGCTGGGACTATCGATCATTCCGCCGGGTTCGACGGCGCCCCAGACTAACACATCGGCATTGGTTTGCTGGGCCAGCGCCAACGCTTCGGCGCTATTGGCCGGGCGGGTGGCGCTGGTGATGACTTGGACGAGGTTCCCCCCTTGGGCGCGGAGTTGGCGCGCCAGCGCGCCGGCGATCTGGGAGCCGGTGCGGTCATCGTGATCGGCAAAGGGAGTAATCACAATCACAAAGCGCGGATCAGAGGGGCGAAGGAGCAAAAAGATGCTTACCGCGATGCCAATCAATGCCAGTATGAGCAACAGCCGGCGCCAGCGGCGTCCATGCCGGCGCTGTTCAGGATGATCGTTGCTTTGTTCGATAATGCGCTCGGTTCGCGCCCGTCGCCAAGGCCATTGCATGTTCCGGCTCCTTGCCATCCTGCGCCACATTGTCTCTTATTGTAAGCAGTTTTAACGATATTTCAAGCGAGCGGGAAGGAGTTTGACTTTGTGGTTGCTCAAAGTGAGCCAGAAGAATGGCTTACAGGGTTTGAGGTAATGGGGGGTCTGATCAGAGAACCGTTGACCGGTAACGGTTCTCTGATCGGCGCCTCGCCCTCGCATTAGTGCAACCGCGTGCCATCAATCACGATCGCGCTGCCGCCAAACGTTTTGGCAGTGTGTTTCATCATCGCAGCAGCGCGCGATAACTCGTCAACTGTAGAGGTAGGCGTGCTCGATACACCACCAATGGCGATGGCGCCGATCGGGATATGAGCAAGGTTGCCGGCGCGGTCATGCCCAACCAAGTAGCCACGCGCGCGATCAGCTTCGTCGTACAGCACACCGGACGCTTGTTCGTATTGGTGGACGATCCAGCGGGCGAGATCAGCGGCAATCGCTGTGGGGCACAGCATGACGAAATCATCGCCGCCAATGTGGCCGAGAAAGATCGCATGGTTGGCAAAGTGGTTTTGCGCCTGTTCACAAATCTCGGCCACGAGCCGGATCGCCTGATCGCCGCGGGCGAAGCCGTAGGCATCGTTAAAGGCCTTAAAATCATTCAGATCAATATACAGCAGCGTAAACGCTTCACCGCGCTGGAGGCGATAACGAATCTCTTCGCTAATCAGGAGATTGCCGGGGAGACCGGTGAGCGGGTTACGGACTGAACGCTGAGAGGTGCGGCGCAGCAACGAGCGAATGCGGGCGATCAATTCGGCTTCATTGAACGGTTTGGTGACATAATCATCAGCGCCGGTATCAAAGCCAATCACGACATCAGCCGGATTGGTGCGGGCGGTGACGATGATGATCGGCAAATGGGCGGTGCGGGTGTCGTTGCGCAACTGGCGGATCGCCTCGTAGCCGTCAATACCGGGCAGCATCAGGTCGATCAAGATCAGATCGGGCAACTGCTCTTGAGCGATGCGGATGAGCGAGAGACCATCTTCAGCGGCGAGCACAGCGAAGCCAGCGCGTGCCAGCGCATCGCTGAGCAAAAAGCGCAGGCTAGGGTCATCATCGGCAATCAAAACCGTCGGCAAATGGATTTCTTCAGACACTGAGCAAAACCTTAAGTTGGCCGGGTGCGGCGGCAAACGCCTCTAATCCTGCGGTAAGCGGATAACGGGCGCTGATCAGAGGTTGCGTTTCGATCAAGCCGCGCTCGAGCAAGCGGAGCGCCGGGGCGAACGGGCCACAGCGTGAGCCAATCAGTTGCACTTCGTCAACCACCAGCATGCTCAGATTCAGGTGGGTTTCGGCGGCAAACGTGCTCTTGAGCACTAGCCGCCCGCGCGGGCGCACTAGTTGCCGAGCGATTGCCAAACCGGCTGGGTTGCCAGTACAATCAATCACGACATCAAAATGGTGTGGCGGCACATCAGTGCTTGGTACGCACGTAACGCCTTGCCGCCGGTAGAGATCCCATCGTTCAGGGTGGCGGCCAATGAGCGTCAAATCGCAACCGGTAAGCCGCAACACTTGCACAATCATCGCGCCTAATTTACCGTCACCCACCACAGCCACTCGTTCGGTTGGGCGAATGTGGCTCTGCTCGACAATTTCCAGCGCAGCGGCCAGCGGTTCGGTGAAGACAGCAGCCTCATCGCTCACCCCGTCCGGCACTTCGTGCAAGCATGCTTCGGGGAGGGTAAAGAGATCGGCCATCGCGCCGTCGCGCCGGTCGATGCCCAGCGTGGTGCGGTATGGGCAATGACTTTCATTGCCGCGCAAGCAGGTGGGGCAGCGGCGGCAGGCGGCATTGATTTCGCCCACAACGCGCCGCCCGTGCCAATACGGATTATCAGCGGCGATCACAGTGCCAACAAATTCATGGCCCAGAACGCCGCGAAAATTCATGTACCCGCGCGTGATTTCGAGATCAGTATTGCAGATGCCCACCAGACGCGGACGGATCAGCACTTCTCCCGGTGGGCGTTCAGGTTCGGGGTAATCGGCGCTATACCGCAGGTCGCCATCGAAAACAATTGCTCGCATAAGGTCACAGACTTCACTTTGAAAGACACCGAACTCTATTATACTATATGCCGCTGCTTGCCGTGTTGCGGGCAAGCGTGAGCAAGGAGTAGCATCATGCGGGTTTTGTTTTTAGGCAGTCCATCATTTGCCGTCCATGCGCTCGATGCCTTGGTGGCTGCCGGGTATGATATTGTTGGCGTTGTCACCCAACCTGATCGCCCAGCCGGACGTGATCGCCGGCTGACGCCACCGCCGGTTAAAGTAGCGGCGCTCGCCCACGGCCTTCCGATATTCCAGCCCGAAACGTTGCGCGATCCGGCGGTGGTCGCCACGCTGACAGCGTTGCAACCTGATGTTGGCGTGGTGGCGGCGTATGGCGAGATCTTGCGACGGGCAGTGTTAGCGATCCCGCCGCTCGGCTATCTCAATATCCACCCCTCGTTGCTCCCGCTCTACCGTGGCCCAACCCCGGTAGCCGGCGCGATTTTAGCCGGTGAAACAGTGACCGGCGTAACGATCATGCTGCTCGATCCGGGCATGGACAGCGGCCCCATTTTGGCGCAAGCCGTAGTCGATCTGCCGCCGACAGCGCGGGCTGGCCCGCTGACCGATGAGCTGTTCCGCTTAGGGGCCGAACTGTTGGTGCAGACCTTGCCTCGCTATGCTCGCGGTGAGATCGAGCCGCGCCCGCAGGATCACAGTCAAGCAACCGTGACCAAGATGCTCAAAAAAGAAGATGGGCGAATCGATTGGTCACTACCGGCCATTGTGATCGAGCGAATGACGCGGGCTTACGATCCGTGGCCGGGAGCGTATACCTTTTGGCAGGGCCAGCCGTTGCGGGTGATCAGCGCAGCAGTGAACGCAGCGGCGGCTACGGCGACGCCGGGGGTGGTGGTTGGGCGCAGCGCGCGTGGTCATCCATTGGTGCAAACCGGCAGCGACACCCTAGAACTCGTTGAGGTGCAGCCTGCAAGCCGGCGTCCGATGAGTGGTGCAGCGTGGTTGGCCGGGATCCACGCGCGTGAGATCCGGTTGGGCGAAACGGTGCAAAATCAATAGTAATAGTTGAAGCTAATCTAACGCGATGCGTTATTTCATCTTGCGTTCTGGTCATGAACCGCGTATAATCACATCTACAGGACTTTCCTACGACAGTGCGTCATCATTGTGGCGATGGCGCAGGAGATGAAGTATGCCATTCTTCAAAGACGAGGAAGAACTGCGGCACATTTTAGGCACACTCTACGATCGGGTGAAGTGTGATGCGCAGATTGCGCCGCGGATTTGTGAAGGCCGGATTGTCATCCAGTTTCGTTACGAAGAGCCGCATGGCGTCGTTACGATCGATGCCGCGCATCCGCCAACCCAACCCGGTGCATACTGTGATGTCTTTTGGGGTGAGGTCAGCCTGAAACCAGATGTCGAGATGAGCATGAAGGCTGATATCGCGCACCAATTCTGGCACGGCAAGATCAATCTTATGACGGCATTAGCCCGCCGCCAGATCATTGCCAAAGGCCCGATTCCCAAGATTTTGAAGCTGTTGCCGGCGGTGGAGCCCGTATACACGATGTACCCAAACATGCTGCGAGAGATGGGGCGCGAAGATCTGGTCTTAACCAAGTAGCACCGGTTTACTCGCTGCGCCTATGCCAACCACGAGCGAGATGTATGAACGCGGCGCCGCTGATGCCGAACGGGGCGAGTTCAACCCTTTCTATTACCAGCACTACTACTACTACCGGCAAGGGTACGACTCGGTGCGGCGCCGTTACCGGCCTCGGTTTCCGTTGGCCGGACTCTTCATTGTGATCACCGTTATTGCACTTGGCGTAACGGTCACGATGTGGCTGATCGGGCAGCGTGACTCTTCCGCAGTTGCCCAACCGGTCGCCTCACCGGCAGCCGTGAGCGAGACTCCTACGCCAACCTCATTACCCCCATCGCCAACACCACTCCCTTCGCCGACGCCAATCCCAACTCCGTCACCGCCAACCTTGCAAGCTGGTGGGCGAGCGGTGGTTGTCAATGTCGGCAATGCGCCATTGCGGTTGCGCACTGCCCCCGGTTTGCAGGCACGGGTCATCGGTACGCTTCCCGCCGGCAGAGAAGTGCTAGTGCGCGAAGGGCCAGTGGTAGCCGATGGCTATACGTGGTGGCAAGTTGAGGTGAACAATCAGCGTGGTTGGTGTGCGGTGGTCGCACCTGATGGGACGCAGTTTTTAGAACCGGCAGGCCGGTAGAGGCGGATTCACCCGCCTCTCCTACTGACTCGTTGGCGTGGCCGGCTCGAGCAGCGCGGCATACGGGCCACGCTGGGCAGGTGGCAGCATCGCAGCGATCTTGAGCATCATCTCAGTAGTAAGACGCTCCATCACATCGGCAGGGATCTTGTTATCGGGCAACGGCTCAATCCGGTACGGTTCGCCAATCGTAATATGCACCGGTTCGCGGCGCAAGGTGCCGCGGAAGCCGTGCTCGGTGCCGGTAATCGCCATCGGCACGATCGGGACGCCGGCCTGCATTGCCAACCGGATCGCGCCGCCGCGCCCCGGCTGCAAAATGCCATTCCGGCTGCGGTGGCCTTCGGGGAAGATGAGCAGCACGGCGCCATTCCGCAACGCTTCAGCCGCCGCATCGAGCGCCGCCAAATCGCGCTTGCCGCGCCGGATCGGGATCACATGCATATTGCGGAAGAACCAGCCGGCGATGGGGTTGGCAAAAATCTCGATCTTGGCCAGCCATGACAATCGATAGCGGAATGGCAGCAATGCGCCAACGGCTGGGATGTCCACCCAATTAATGTGGTTCATCACCAGAACCATCCCGCCTTGTTCGCGGGGCGGCAATCGCTCAACCCCTTCGATCGACCAGCGCCACCAGCCGATCAGGCGGAAGAAATGAATGATGATATAGAGCAACCCGTAGACGACATAAGCAAACATGACGCCCTCACTAGCGGCCCAGATCAAATCCAAAGACGAGCCGGCCACCTAACCACCCACCCACAACGAGCAAGATTGCGCCGGCGATATGCCAGCCAAGATAAGCATTGCGTTGGGCAGGGTCGTTGAGAATAGCCGGTTGCCGGCGCCGCATCAGCCAGACCCGGCCATAACAGGCGCTGGCAGCCAAACTCGCCGCAGCATGGCCGTTCGTCCATGCAATCACTGGATCGTCGATGGCAAGGCCGGCCAATTGGCGCGCAGCGTCAAATAAACCGCTGGCAATAGCAATGAGCGCGCCGAGTAAACCGAAGATCAGGCAATGGAATGCGCTTTGATCCCATTGCATACGCCCGGTGCGCAGCGCAATCAACGTAAAGAGACTGCTGGCTAGCAGCAGCCCGATCGGGATATGGACGGTGGCAGGATGCAGTGCGTACATCACCTGCCATTATATCATAGCTGCTGCTGGCTCGATGCGTGCTCGGCCAGCGCTCTGCTCGCCGATCTGCTGGGCAATGGCGGTCGCGTGATTGGCTGGCAGATCGACGACCATCGTCACATCGGCGGCGAACGCCTCACTGACAATGACGGCGGCGTTGACCTCAAGCAACCGGCGAATGGCGGCGTAATCGGGGTACGGTAGGTGGATCATCATCCGTTGGTAAATAACCCGTTCGGTTCGCGGCACGATAGCGAGCACAGCGCGGGCGGCATCGCTATAGGCGCGCACCAGCCCGCCGACACCGAGGAGCGTACCGCCGAAATAGCGCGTCACGATCACGGTAATGTCGCCGAGATCAGCGCCGCGCAAGACGGCCATCATTGGGCGTCCCGCGGTGCCGGCTGGTTCGCCATCATCACTCATGCCAGCGATCGTGCTGGCGCCATAACCGACTAAATAAGCGTAACAATGGTGGGTGGCATCAGGCATCTCTGCGCGCACCGCGGCGATCGCGGCCCGCGCCGCTTCAACAGTGGGTGTCGGGATGGCTTGGGCAATGAACCGCGACCCGCGCACCACGATCTCGGTGCGGGCCGGGGCGGCAGGAATAGGATAGGGTGTCGTATTCATTGCGCTTGGGCTTGCCATAATGGCTGAGCGAGCTCGTCAATCGCAGCTTCGATCGCTGCCAGTTCGGTTGCAAGTGCATAATAACGGGCGCGGCCTTCAGCGTGGCGCGCGGCCCAGAAGGGCTGGAACGGTTCAGGGATCGGGTTGCGCAACGCGCGGGCAACCTCGGCGAGCAGTTCGCGAAATTCGAGTTCCCACCAGCGTTGCAGCGCCGTGCTCAGTGTGCTGCCGGGAGGGCCGAAATCGGCCAGCAGACGGCGGGCAAACTCGCGGGAGAGCGCATACTGTTCGTGGGCCACGGCTACTGCCTGCGCCGCGAGCTCGGCAAGGCGACCGGCAATGGTGGTTGGCGGCGCTGGCAAGACAATGGTGTCAGTCGCCTGTTGCAAGCGGCGGCGACCGGCGCTGGCTGCGAGCAGGGCAAGTAACACATGATCGGCAGGTGCGAGGATGCGGATCGGGGCGATAGGAATCGCATTGCCGGCATCCCATGCGATGGCCGGGTGTTCACCAACGCCGATCAAGATGCGCGGGGTGGGAGTGGAGAGCGCAGGCTTCGCTGCGGGCGGCAATTCCCACCAGAACGGCTCTGATATATCAGTATAGGCGCTTAGACGCCGGCCAAGGCCGGGGTGCTGCTTGACCAGATCCTCAACGCTGCTGATCGCATGGTTCTGGCTATAACCCGGTGGCAGGGCGAGCAGCCAGTGGTCGCCAGTTGGGGTATACCACGGACGAAGCGTGCTGGTATCAATCACCGGTCGTAAAAAGGGTGCGCAAGCCGGCTCGAAGATAACCGCTTGATCGCGTTCGGCGCGGGTATACAGCAGAGCGTGATGAGGAGCTGGAATACCGGCAAGGAGTGTGCGCATAGCTTTATGGGTCGTGTTACAATACACATTATGATATAGTATACAACTGTATCATACATTGCTCGGCAATTGCGCTGATACGCGCATAGTGGCAAACGCCGCCTGCTCGTGGCGCTTTCTGGTAGTTTAAGGAGCAGTCCATGACCGAATTGGCCGAACACGCGCCATCGGTTGCGGTAAGCGCCTCATTATTACCCCTCAAGCTCTCGCCGCCGCCGGTGCGAGAAGATGAAATGCTGCGCCGGGATTTGCAAGCGTTGTTAGCCGAAGTGCGCTTGCTGCCGGTAACAGTGGTAGTGGCGCCGGCGGGGTATGGCAAAACAACCTTATTGGCTCAGTGGGCTGATCAACTCGCGCGCACCGGCGCACAAGTGGCGTGGCTTGGTTTTGAGGCAAGCGATCAAGAACCGGCCTTGCTGCTCGCGTATCTGATCGGCGCGATCCAGCGGATTTTGCCTCATACTGGCGAGCAAGCATTGCGCATTTTGCAGAGCGTATCCGGTTTGGAACGGGATTGGCCGCTGGTGGCCGGCGCATTGCTGAGTGATGTGCAACGTGAGCTGCAATCACAAACAATATTGATACTCGACGATGTGCATCTGGTGAGCGATGGCCCGATTACGGCTGATCTGCTAGGCTATCTCTTACGCGCCGCGCCGCCTAATCTGCACATCGTGATGGCTTCGCGCCGTCCGTTGACGTTTGCCCCCCTTCCACGCCTGCGCGCTGAGGGGTTGTTGCTCGAAATCGGAGCCAATGATCTGTTGCTGCAACGGCACGAGGCGATCGAGTTGTTGCAACGAACTGGGGTGTCGTTGGCGGATGATGAACTCGATCTGTTGCTCGAACGCACCGGCGGTTGGATGTTGAGCGTGCAGTTGGCGGTGCGCACGTTGGCCCGCCAGACGCCTGAGCAGCGCCGGGCGTATCTGCAAGGCTTGGCGACAAATCAGCACGATCTGTTTGAGTATTTGGCTTCAGAGGTGTTGGCAGCGTTGCCGCCACGTTTGGTCGATCGCTTGATCTGTGCCGCTCTGCTTGGTCAAGCAAACCCATCGTTTCTCGATGAGGCGCTTGGAGTTGATGACAGCGCCCAACTGATCGAACAAGCGATTGCATTTGGTCTGCCGCTGACGGTTGATACCGGCGCGTCCAATGGCGAGCGGATTTTCCGCTTTCATCCGCTCTGGCAGCGCCTGTTGGCTGATCGAGCGCTGACCCGGTTTGATCGAGTTACGGTGCGCGACTTGCACGAACGATTTGGGATGGTGCTGGCGCGTCATGATCAGATCGAGGCGGCGTTGCGCCATTTGGCGGCGACCGGTAACCCAGCAGCGATTGCGCGCGCCCTGCGCGAGCATGCATGGCCATTGATCGACTCGCCCCAGCGCGACAGTTTGCGGAATTGGATTGAGCGTCTCCCCCCGGAAGTGCGCGATCGCGATCCTGAGTTGCTCCACATGCACGGTTGGAGTTTGTTCAATACCGATCGCGAACGCGCTTTGCAGTTGATCAGCCAAGCAGCCGAACAATACCGGCTGGCCGGTGCTCCGGCGCAAGAGCTGCGCGCGTTGCGCGATATGGCTGTTCTCTTATTCTGGTCTGATGCGCCGGTTGAGTTTGCGGCAGTGTGCCGTCGCGTCATCGCGGCGGCGGCGCGCACCAACGATGCGTGGTCGCGCGGTGCAGCGTTGGTTGGTTTGATGGCGTTGGCCTATAGCCAAGGACGGTTTCGGGCCGCATTGCGGATCGCGCGCTGGGCCGATCGCCGTCCGCTGAGTGTGCTCTGGCAGTGGTTGCTGGCCGCGTTGCGGGCGTCGATCTATACCCAGCAGGGTTGTCCGGCAGAAGCGATGTCTGCGATTAATGCTGCGCTTGAGTTACCCCGGATCGATCGGAACGATATGCTGCGCCAGTCGTTGCTGTTGTTGCAGGCTATGGCGCTCTTCCAGCAGGGTAAAGGTGAAGCCGCGCTCGATCAAGTGCAAGAATGTTATTACCGTTTGAGCGATTATGCTCCCGGAAGTGTGCTGGCCGGCAACGCAGCTTTAATCTTGGCGCTGTTGTTGATCGAGCATGATCGCTTTGAAGAGGCTGCCACGTCGTTGCAGCGCGTACGGCAGATCGTGGCCCATCTTGATGACCGCCTGTTAGGGGCGCGCGCCCGGATTGTTGAAATCTATGGCTTGTTGCGTAACCACCAACCTGCCACAGCGGCGGCGCAAGCGTTGGCATTCTGGCAAAAACTGCGTGATCAGCCGGTGGCAAGCGTTCAGCACCCTCCCTATTGCGATAGCCGGTATCTTAATACGCAGGATCTCTGGTTACAGAGTCTGTTGCTGATTGCTATTGGCGAAGGCGGCGAACGTGATCAGGCGCTGGCGATGGCAGATGAACTGCTCTCGTTCATGGATCGGCGCTATGATGGGTTGTTCCGCGCCCTGATCCATATCTACCGGGCTTATTTGGTGGCGCAGTGTCAGAGCAGCTCGCCAGCGATAAAAGACGATTTACTATCGGCATGCACGATTTGCGATCGTGCTGGTGTTGAGTCGCTGCCCTTTTTGCCGCGCCCGGCGATGCTCTGGGCGATCAAGACGGCATTGCAGCTTGGCTTGTCGAGCCGGGCGATGATCGCTGCCCTCCGCCAGTTTGATACGACGACGCTGGCCGCAATCCTTATTCCGTTGCTTGATGAGTCCTTTCCGGTTGCGTTGCGCGTGCGCAGCGCGGGCCTGATCGGCGATCTGAGC
>JAUQOZ010000315.1 GCA_030550625.1 Chloroflexota bacterium
AGGCGGCGAAGCAATCCCCTCCGAGTACGGGAGCGGCCCCTTTCCGCCGCTCCCCTCCTGTCATTGCGCGCCGAGCGCTAGCGAGGCGAAGCAATCTCCTGCTCACGCGCAATGCATCCGCTCAGCATTCGTCGGCGCTGAAGCGGGAGATTGCTGCGGGGACGCAGGCAGTGCGGCGCGCTGCCCCTATGCGCCCCCTCGCAATGACAGCTACGCGCAATCGCACTCGCAAGCGCATCCCTACGCAAACGTCCATTGCCGGGTGGCATGCGCCCCTAGCCCGGCCAAGTCGTGCGAGACGCTGATGATCGCGGTGCCTTCAGCTTGGGCGGCCCGGATCATCGCGATCACGACCTGCTTGGTCGCTTCGTCGAGGCTGGCGGTCGGTTCGTCGAGCAGCAATAGGCGCGGACGGGCGATAAAGGCCCGCCCAAGATTGATCCGTTGTTGTTCGCCGCCGCTGAAGGTGAGCGGGCTGGCTTGCCAGAGCGCCGGTGCGATGCCGAGTCGTTGCAGCCATTCCCGCCCAATCTCTTGCGCGGTCGCCCGATCCATCCCCTGCCGGTAGAGTGGTTCGCAGAGGGTGTCGAGCGCTGACACACGCGGCAGCACGCGCAAGAATTGCGAGCAGAAGCCGATCTCGCGCTCGCGCAGACTGAGGATGACGCTCTCGGCGGCGCGGCTGAGGTCGATGCGACCAAATTGGTGCGAGTCAAACCAGATCTGGCCGGAAGTCGGCAGGTAGGTGCGGTAGATGCACTTGAGGATGCTGGTCTTGCCCATGCCGCTGCGTCCGTAGATGAGCAGGTGTTCGCCGGCGGCGACGCTGAGGTTGACGTCGCGTACCGGCGTGATTTCGCGCCCGTCGATCAGGTGTAGCGTAAAGGATTTGTACAAGTTGCGGATTTCAAGCAGTGGGTGGCTCATAGTGGGCAGCTTTGATTACAATGCCGACGAGACCAGCAGTTGGGTGTATGGATGCTGCGGGTCTTCGAGGATTTGGTCGGTCAACCCCGCTTCGACAATGTGGCCGTTCTTCATCACAATCGTGCGGCGGGCCAGTTGGCGCACCACGCCGAGATCGTGCGACACTAGCAGCATCGTGATCCGGTCTTCCCATTGAATCCGGCGCAGCAGGTCGAGCACGCGGGCCTGCACCGAGACATCGAGCCCGCTGGTGATTTCGTCGAGTAGCAATAGGCTGGGCCGGCTGGCAAGCGCCTTGGCGATCTGCACGCGCTGCAACATACCGCCGCTGAAGGTGGGCGGTTCGTCGTCGATCCGTTCCGGCGGCAGTTCGGTTTTGACCATCAATTCGGCAGTGCGGGCGCGGATGCGGCCAAAATGCCGCCATTCGGCCAGCAACAGCTTTTCGGCGACGTTGCCTCCCACCGAAAAGCGCATGTTTAAGCCCAGTTCGGGACGCTGGTAGACGATGCCGAGTTTGGTGTTACGGAATAGCCGCGCTTCGTAGCGGTCGAGGGTGGTGAGGTCGCGCGGCGGCCCGCCGTTGTCGCGGTACCAGATGTGGCCGCTGTCGGGGCGCAAGGCTAGATAGATCATCTGCAACAGAGTGCTCTTGCCGCTGCCGCTCTCGCCGACAATGCCCAACACTTCGCCCGCGTTCAATTGCAAGTTCGCCTCAACACAGGCCCAGACCGTCCCACAGCGCGGGCACTGCGAGCGACCGGTGTCGGGGCCGGTCAGGCGGCGGCAATCGGGGCAGGTTGGCCCAAAGTGCTTCGAGAGCTGCTCGACCCGCAGAATCCAATCGCCATTCATGCCGTCGCCTCCATCTGCGCCACGCGCTTCGCGCAGTACGCTGCGTCAGAGCAGGTGGTTTCCCACCGTCCGCCGTTGCTATCGCTGACAAAATGCTCGGTGAGAAAGGTGTGTTCGGCCCCGCAGCGCGCGCAGCGCTGGCCGGGCCGGTACTCAGTGCGGAAGGGGTAATCCTCAAACTGGAGCGGCTCGACCACGGTGTAGGGCGGCACCGCGTAGATGCGCTTCTCGCGCCCGGCCCCAAACAGATAGAGGGTGTCGGCCATGTGCAGCTTCGGCACATCCCAGCGCGGGATGGGGGTGGTATCCATCAGGTAGCGCCGGTTGACGATCACCGGATACTGGCTGGCGATGCGCAGATCGCCGGCCCGCACCACACTCTCGTACATATAAACCCACATCTTGCCGTAGTCGGCTTCGCTGTGCATGATCGTGGCCCGTTCGAGGTTTGGTTCCACCCAGCGCAGCGGATCGGCCATCGGCACCTGCAGAACCAGAATCTGATCGGCGCGCAGCGGCTCTTCGGGGATGCGGTGGCGGGTTTGGATGATCGTCGCCGCGGTGGTGTCGGTGGTGGTAGCGACGCCAGTCGTGCGATTGATTAGCCGGCGCAAATTGACCGCATTGACGCTCTCGTCGTCGCCTTGATCGATCACCTTGAGCGTATCGTCTGGGGTGATGATTGACAGCGTAATCTGCAACCCGCCGGTGCCCCAGCCGCGGGCAATCGGCAGATCGCGGCTGGCAAACGGCACGAGGTGGCCGGGGAGGGCGACCGCCTTCAACAGCTTGCGCCGGATCTCGCGTTTGGCGTCTTCATCGAGCAGGGCGAAGTTGTAGAGCTGATCGGAAGCTTCGCTCATAGCGTGCTCTGTCCTTGTTTGGTATAGGATACGGAAGTTTGCTGCCCGTGTGGTCTGTGTCCCCCGTATTTAGAATGAATCACTCGTGATCGCCTGATCAACCAACTGGCCGAGCCGGCTCTGGCGTTGGGTGTGGTGCTCTCGCGCCCGATCCAGCACGCTCAGGTCGGCGGCAAAGGTGACATAATGCGGCAACTTATAATGGGCGACGAAGCCGCTGGCCTCGATCCCGTCGGTGTGCAACAAGACAAACTCCTCATTGGCTGCTGGCCCCGACTCGCCGGCGAGGCTGCCGGCGCGGGCTTGGGTCAACACGCTATCGAGAATGGCCATGCTCATCACCTTGAGCTCGCTCTGGCCGAAGGCGAAGCCATAGCCGACGTTGAAGCGCGGCGGTTCGGCGTGATTCGTCACGCTATGCGCTTTCGAGGCGATTTCAGCCTCGGTCGCTTCAATTTCGCCGATTGTGACCGGTTCGCCGGTGAGCGGGTGCGCGACTTGCACCGGCAGGTAGCCGTAGCGCAGCTCGACCAGCGTCGGGTGGGCATCGCCGTAGCCGCGCGTGCTGCTGTAGGCCAGACTCATGAGGCTGCCGGTATCGGCTTGGGCCAGCGCTTGCAGACGGGCGCTGCGGGGGCAGGGAAAGGTGAGCGGTTCGCGGGTAATGTCAAACGGCTCTGCGCGCGCCGGTTCGGCAGGCACATCCACAATCATCCGCTCGTGCCGCATATACTCGGTCACTTTGGGGAAGCGGCCCCACGCGCCGGGTTGGGGTTTGCCGGCCTCAACCAGCGCCGCGTAGCGTTCGGCGGCGGCAATGACGGCCCGCACGTCTTCGTGGGCTAGCGCCGGCTGCAACAAGCGGATCAGGTAATCGGTGGCCGGCCCCAGCATCTGGCCGCCGGGAATATCTTTGAACGACGCCGAAATCCGGCGCAGACAGAACATCTCGCGCCCCGACACCGGCAACGAGGCCATCACTCGTGGCAAGGTGGTGCGGTAGGCGCGCAACAAAAACGCCGCTTCGATGCTATCGCCTTCGGCCTGCTTGACCGCTAGCGCCGCCAGCAACGGCGCATAGAGCGCGCCCTCGTGCATCGCCCGGCTCACGGCGTGGCGCAGTTGGTCGCGAATCTGCGGCAATTGCAGCGGCGTGCTGCCGCCGAGCAAGCGCAAACACTCGACTAACTCTTCGGCGCGGGCGACGGCTTCACTGCCCCCGCGCACCGCAACGTATCCCATACCGGCTCCTTCAGCTATCGCGATTCCCTACTCCCCATCCTCTGCGCCCTCCGCGCCCTCTGCGGTAAACATACCTTAGATAACCTCAATCTGCGTGGTGCGCGGCAACCCCAAGCACCGTCCCTGCTGATCGATCAGAAAGAGATCGATCCCCAGCGGAAACTGGCTTGGCCGGGCCGCGATAGCGGCCAGCTCGGTCGGAGCCACACCGCGCAAGCCAACCGTGGCCGTGGTAGCAATCCCCGGCCCGCGCAGACGCAGCGTCTCACCGTTGGGTACGATCTCCGGTACGCTGAGAAAGACGGTGCAACTGCGTTCGGGGTAGAGCAACGATCCCGCCGCGAGTTCACCAAACAGCGCCGTCCCGGCTGGGTCGTGCAAGAGGGCGAAATCAGCGGTAGCAGGCGCTACCGGACGAGCGTTCGTGCGCAGGGCAATCCAGCGCGTCAGCGGATGATCAACCGGCAACCATTCCTCGCCAGCAGCATGGACAAAGCTCACTGTCTGGTCGAGCAGGCTGAGCCATGCAGCCACAGCGACAGTGTTTGGCGGGGTGCCGTCCGGCAGCGGCGGCAGATCGGCGAAGGGCGGCGCCGGCAAGCGGCCTACCTTGCCGGGGCGGGCTAAGCAATCGAGCAGCACGCGAAAGGCGAGGCCGTTAAAGCGTTCGATCGGCGTGGGTGGTGTGGCAACGATGGTCATAGGTGATTCTCAATAGGTTTGTGTCGTCAGGAGCGCGGGCCGCTGGCCCGCAGCGTGCATCCGTAACGTATCCAAAGGAGCGCGGGCCGCCGGCCCGCAGCATACACGAGTTGAGAAGAGCATAGCCCCCACCCCCGGCCCCTCCCCGCTGGGGGAGGGGGTGCTTGTACCGCAGGGGGCGCAGAGGGCGCGGAGGGAGATCACCATTCCCCCTATCTTTGCGTTCTCGGCGTCCTTAGCGCCTTTGCGTTTAACCCCTCTGCGTCTTGGCTCGCTTTGCGCCTTTGTGTTCGGCCCCGACCCCCGGCCCCTCCCCCGC
>JAUQOZ010000262.1 GCA_030550625.1 Chloroflexota bacterium
AAGTGCATCGCACCCTCGGCGGGCCGGGTCTGCTCGAACGAGTCTACGAAGAAGCCCTCATCTGGGAGTTGGCTCAAGCTGGGATTGCGGTTGAGCAACAAAAATGCTTGCCGATCCAGTACAAACACACCACTCTCGCCACCCCATTGCGCGTCGATCTGCTGGTCGGCGGGTTAGTCATCGTCGAGTGCAAGGCCGTCGAAACCTACCACGACGTATTCACGGCGCAAGCCCTCACCTACTTGCGCTTATCCGGTCTCAAGCTCGCGCTCGTCATCAACTTCGGCGAACGGCTGCTCAAAAACGGAATTCATCGCGTCGTCAACCGGCTATAGCAAGACGCAGAGGGAGCAAAGACGCTAAGAATCTTAACGCAAAGGCGCAGAGAACGCAGAGGTCGCTAAGGTTTTTTGGGGAATGGTACAAACGTGCTTGTACCCCAACCCTACAACAATTCTTCGCGTCCTCTGCGTTCTTAGCGCCTTTGCGTTTAAGAATCTCTGCGCCTCTGCTCGCTTTGCGCCTCTTTACTCTGCGACGTGGCTGAAGATGTCGGTCTCCGAGATGATCCCGATCGGTTCGCCGTTCTCAACCACCGCCAGCCGGCGGATGTTGCGCTCGACCATCAACGCCGCGCACTCGGCAATCGAAGTCTCAGGGCTGACACTCAGCAATGGCCGCGTGGTCAGATCGCCAACAGTCAACCCATTGACCTCCCGGCCTTCGCGCACCACCTTCTTCAGCACGTCGCGCATCGTCATAATGCCCCACTGCCCGCTCGCGTCAGGCTTGACGATCACCGAGTGGATGTTGCGCCCGCGCATATAGATCGCCGTCTCGCGCAACGACGCCTCAGCCGGCACCGCTACCACTGCCCGCGTCATCACCGCCCCCACGCTATCGTGCGGATAGACCTTGCCATCAGCCCGGCGCAGAATCTCCGGCCCAAAGGTCTCTTCGGGGTGCGGCACCTGCCCGGCAGCGATCTTCTCCATATTGGCGATAATCAAGCTGCCGAACTCGGATGTCTTCACCTCGCGCGCGCCCTCCATCAAGCGGGCAAAGTCGTAAGTGACGGTCTTGTCGGCGATCGTGCGCTCAAGCCCAGCGATAATCAGGTCGGCAGCTTCCGTCCATCCCATATAGCGCAGCATCATCTCGCCCGACAAAATCACCGAACCGGGGTTGACCTTGTCGAGGTCAGCGTACTTCGGCGCGGTGCCGTGGGTCGCCTCGAAGATGGCATGGCCGGTGACATAGTTGATGTTGCCGCCGGGAGCGATGCCGATCCCGCCCACCTGCGCCGCCAGCGCATCCGAGAGGTAGTCGCCGTTGAGGTTCGGCGCGACGATCACATCAAACTCGTCGGGCCGCGTCAGCACCTGCTGGAAGATAATGTCGGCGATCGTGTCCTTGACCAGAATCTTGCCGCTGGCCAGCGCCTCTTTCTGCTCGGCGTTAGCCGCCGCCTCGCCGCGCGCCGCCTTGGTGCGCTCCCACTGCGCCCACGTATAGACATAATCGCCAAAAGCGCGCTCGGCATACTCGTAGGCCCAATCGCGGAAGGCGCCCTCGGTGAACTTCTGGATGTTCCCCTTGTGCATGATGGTGATGCTCTTCCGCTTATAGTTGATCGCGTACTGGATCGCCGCCGCCATGATTCGCTCGGTACCGATGCGGCTGATCGGCTTGATGCCAATGCCGACTTCGATTTTGCCCTCCGGCTCCTCGCCGATCAACCGGCGGAATTCATCAGTCTGTTCGGGGGTGCCGAAGCGAATCTTATCGAAATCTTTCGGAAATTCGCGCTGCAAAAACTCGATAATCTTGGCCGCTTCCGCGCTGCCTCCCCGGTACTCGATGCCGGTGTAGACATCCTCCGTGTTTTCACGGAAGATCACCATGTCAACTTTTTCCGGGTGCTTGACCGGCGACGGCACGCCGGGGAAGTGGCGCACCGGACGCTGGCAGACGTAGAGGTCGAGGTGCTTGCGTAGGGCCACGTTCAGCGAGCGGATGCCGCCGCCGACCGGCGTGGTCAGCGGGCCTTTGATCCCGACCAGATACTTCTGAAAGATCTCGATCGTCTCATCCGGCAGCCAGTTGCCGGTTTGCTGGAAAGCCTTCTCACCGGCCAAGACCTCGACCCACTCGATCTTGCGCTTGCCGCCGTAGGCCAGCGCCACCGCTGCATCAAATACGCGCACGCTGGCCCGCCAGATGTCGCGACCGGTGCCATCGCCTTCGACGAAGGGGATGATCGGGTGATCGGGCACCTGCAAGCGCCCGTTAATGATTTGAATGGCCTCGCCTGCTGGCGTCGAGTTCATTGCTCTACTCCTTCACACCTTACAATAGATTGCGGCCTGTATTATAGCCGACAATTGCCATCTTGACTACTAGCTGTCATGCCAGATAATTCCAATTAATTGTCAATCATCTGCACACCTCCTGCACGGAATTGTAAGGCACTGTAGAGCCGGACGGCTGTCCGGCTCCGCAAAGGGCGCAGTAGAGCCGGACGGCTGTCCGGCTCCGTAAAGGGTGCAGTAGAGCCGGACGGCTGTCCGGCTCCGCTAAGGTCGCAAAGGTTTTTTTTGGGGATGGTACAAGCGCGCTTGTACCCCAACCATTACCATCAATCACACCTTTGCGCCCTTTGCGATCTCTGCGTCTTTGCGACCTCTGCTCGCTCTGCGCCTTTGCCTCGATTGCACAGGTATTTTCAGATAGATCGCACCGGCAATTTCCTTAGATCGTGCTGATTGACACAAGTCTGAAGACAGGTATAATTCCATTGACACCTCTGCCCGCGCTGTTGGGCTTCGCGTTTGCACGCTGTGAGGCCGCTTATGTTTGAGCCTTATGTTCCGGTTCTGATTCTGTTTCTGATTGCCGTCTTCATCGCTGCCTTCGTGATCACCCTCTCGGCTTTGCTTGGCCCGCGTCGCAGCACGCCGCGCAAGCTTGCACCCTACGAGTCGGGCATGGATCCAGTCGGCCCGGCGATCCGGCGCATCCCGGTCAAGTTCTATGTCGTGGCGATGCTCTTCATCGTGTTCGATATTGAAGTCGTCTTCTTTTATCCGTTTGCGCTAGTGTTCCGCGACCTTGGCCCAGCCGGCCTCGCAGTGATGGGGGTCTTCTTTCTGGTGCTGCTCGTCGGCTTTGTCTATGAATGGAAGAAGGGAGCGTTGCGATGGGAATAGAAGAGAAGGCCGGCAATTTGGGCATTGTCACCACCACGCTTGAGACGGTCGTCAATTGGGGGCGCACTAATGCGATGTGGCCGTTGCTGTTTGGTCTCGCCTGTTGTGCCATTGAGATGATGGGCGCGCAGGCGAGTAATTACGATCTCTCGCGGTTTGGCATGGAGTTGAACCGCGCCTCGCCGCGCCAAGCCGATCTGATGATTGTCGCCGGGCGGGTGTCGCGCAAGATGGCGCCGGTTGTGCGCCGGCTGTACGACCAGATGCCCGAACCCAAGTGGGTCATCGCGATGGGTGATTGCGCGGCATGCGGCGGGATTTTCAATAACTATGCGATTGTCCAAGGCGTTGATGAGGTGGTGCCGGTGGATGTGTATGTCGCCGGCTGCCCGCCTCGCCCCGAAGCCTTGATCGATGGCATTATGATGCTCCATCAGAAGGTGATGCGCGAGAAGATTAACGGCAAGAAGGAAGCGCCGATCCGGATTGAGCATCCGCTTGTGCAGGTGAAGTAATATGGATAATCAGACGGTGCTTGCCGCGTTGCGCGCGCAGCTTGGCAAAGAGATACTGGCGGTGAGCGAGTTCCGGGGTGATCTGAGCGTGACGCTGACGCCGGCTGGCTATCTGGCGGCGGCCCAGTTCTTGCGCGACGATCCGGAGCTTGCCTATACCTTTCTCGAAAATCTCTGCGGGGTTGATTATCTTGGCCGCCAGCCGCGCTTCGAGGTGGTGGCCCACCTCACCAGTATGCGCCATCGCCATCGCGTCTGCCTCAAGGTTGGCTGCGATGAGCCGAATCCGGCGGTTCCCTCGCTGACCCCGCTCTTTCCAACCGCCAATTATCAAGAGCGTGAGACGTTCGACTTGCTGGGGATTACCTTCACCGGCCATCCCTCGCTCACCCGTATCTTGCTGCCCGATGATTGGGTCGGCCATCCGCTGCGCAAGGATCATCCGCTCGGCGACGAAGAGATTGCGTTTTCGTTTAACCAAGACCGTATCTACGCGCGCAAGCCGTTTGCGAGGGAGTAGTGTATGGCCGAACCGATTACTGTCCCTACCCCCCAACAGATCATTGAGCCGGCCATCGCCGGTCGCACCGAGACGATGGTGCTCAATATGGGGCCGCACCATCCTAGCACGCACGGCGTGTTGCGCTTGGTGCTTGAACTCGATGGCGAAGTCGTGGTCAACGTCGCCCCCGATGTCGGCTATCTCCATACCGGCATCGAGAAGACGATGGAGAGCAAGACCTACCAGAAGGCGGTGGTGTTGACCGACCGCATGGATTATTTGGCTCCGCTCTCGAACAATCTCTGCTATGCGCTGGCGGTCGAGAAGTTGCTTGATGTTGAGATTCCCGAACGCGCTCAGATTGCCCGCGTCTTGCTCACCGAGTTGCAACGCATTTCGTCGCATCTGGTCTGGCTCGGCACCCATGCCCTCGATCTAGCGGCGATGAGCGTTTTCCTCTACGCCTTCCGCGAGCGCGAGCAGATTCTCGATATCTTCGAGCTGGTCTCCGGTGCGCGCATGATGACCAGCTATTTCCGCATTGGCGGTCTCGCCTACGACCTGCCGGCGGATTTCATTCCCACCGTCGAGCAGTTCCTCGCCATTATGCCTTCCCGCATCGACGAGTACGAGGATCTGCTGACCGCCAATCCGCTCTGGCTGGAACGCACCGTC
>JAUQOZ010000217.1 GCA_030550625.1 Chloroflexota bacterium
ACGCTGATCGTCGAGACGCTGAAAGTGCCGCGCGGCGAGTTGCCCGGCTTGGCCGATCTGTTCCTCGCGGCACGGCGCGCCACGATGCGCTACGGTGACGTGCTGGCGCGAGCGCGGCAGGGTGATGCTGAAGCGTTGGCCCTGCGCGACGAGATCGAGTCCCGCTGCACCGAGTTCGTCCAGCAGACGGTCTTTGGCCACTTGTCGCCCGATCAGGCCGCCCGCCAGTTTGGTTTGCCCGCCGGCAACGAGGTGCTGGGGCTGATCCAACATGGGCGAGCACTGCTGGCAGCGCTGCGCGATAATACCCAAGAACTTGACTACCTCATGCGCGGGTTGGGCGGTCACTACATCCCGGCAGCTCCCGGCGGTGACATTATCCGCGACGGGGTGACGGTGCTGCCTACCGGGCGCAACATCCATAGTCTCGACCCCTTCCGGGTGCCGACCGATAGCGCCTACGAGCGCGGCGCGCGCATCGCCGAGGCGCTGATCGCCTCCCACCGCGCTGAGACTGGCCAGTACCCAGAGACGATCGCGCAGGTGCTGTGGGGTCTCGATGCGATCAAGACCAAAGGCGAGTCGATCGGGATTGTGCTCGGCTTGATCGGCGCGCGCCCGGTGAAGGATGGGCAAGGCAAGGTCGGTCGCTATGCGCTCATCCCGCTGGCCGAGCTGGGCCGGCCCCGGATCGACGTGCTCATGACTGCCTCCGGCATCTTCCGCGACATCTTCGCCGGCACGATGGATATGCTCGACCGGTTGGTACGGGAAGCGGCGGAAGCCGATGAGCCGGTTGAGATGAACTACATCCGCAAGCACGTGCAAGAGATGATGGCCGCCGGCAAGAGCTTCGATCAAGCGACAGCGCGCATCTTCACGCAGGCTGCCGGCACCTACGGTACCGATGTTGATGAGGCGATCGAAGGCAGCGCATGGGAGAAGCGCGAAGAGCTGGAGGATCTGTTCATCAAGCGCAATGCCTACGCCTTCGGCGGACGGCAAAAGGGTGAAGCCCAGCCAGAGGTGTTGCGCGCGTTGCTCGGCACGGTCAGCCGGGTAGCGCAAGAGATCGACAGCGTTGAGTACGGCTTGACCGATATGCAGCACTACTACGGCTATTCGGGCGCGTTGAAGGCGGCGGCTGAGCGCGCCACTGGCCAGCGTGTGCCGCTCAACTTTGTCGAGAGCTTTACCGCCGAAACCAAACTGCAAACGCTCGAGCAGACCTTGCGGGTGGAGTATCGCACCAAGTTCCTCAATCCGAAGTGGTACGAAGGCATGTTGCGCCACGGCCACAACGGCGCCGCCGAGATTGCCAGCCGCTTCACCTATATGCTCGGCTGGAGCGCCACGACCGATGCGGTTGACAAGTGGGTCTATGACGAAGCGGCCAAGACCTTCGTCCTCGACGACGCGATGCGCACCCGGATCGAGCAGCTCAATCCGGCGGCGGCGCGCAATATGGTAGGCCGCCTGCTCGAAGCCAATGCGCGCGGCATCTGGCAGACCGACGAAGAGACGCTGGAGCGGCTGCGCGAACTGCACGCCGATCTGGAAGATCGGCTTGAGGGTGTGGCCTAGGGCCGCATGACGGCGCCGGGTGAGCCTCGATTGGCTCGCCCGGTTTTGTTCTTATGGAATGCGGCAGTCAAACTGCCGCCGCATCACCGGGATGGAGTGCGGCAGTTTGCCTGCCGCACTCCACAATACTACCTCACAATTCCCCCTTGACAAGCCGGGAAACTAGTTGTATCCTCCAAATAGTTTGAAAAACCAAACTATTTGGAGGATCAAATCGTGTACCACGAACTCGACCCACCCTACACCCCAGAGCGCGTTGCCGAGCTATTCAACCTCGTGCATAGCGAGCTGATGGGCCAAAGTATGGAGACACTCTTGCAATTCTTGCAGCGGACGAACCTCTCGATGCCGCGTCTGATTGCGCTGATGCACATTGATCGTCGCCATACTGCGACCATCTCATCGCTGAGCGAGCATCTCAATTTGACGATGGCGACCACCAGCCAGATCGTCGATCAACTAGTGCAAGATGGGTTGGTAGAGCGCAGCGAATCGCCGCACGACCGTCGTCAAAAGCTCGTCTCACTCACGCCCGCCGGAGAGCGGCTGGTGGCTGAAGCGCGCCAGATTCGCCTGAGCGAAGCGAGCCGCCATCTGCGCCGGTTGCCGCCTGAGCTGCTCGAACGGCTTGGTCAGGCGCTCAGTGCGGCGTGCCGCGAGTGGAACCTTGTGACGGCTGAG
The DNA here is from genome assembly GCA_030550625.1 of Chloroflexota bacterium. GTDB lineage: Bacteria > Chloroflexota > Chloroflexia > Chloroflexales > Chloroflexaceae > Chloroflexus. The sequence goes on from JAUQOZ010000217.1 coordinate 2,266, forward strand.
TAACGCCACTGAGTTCAGCAGTTTGGCTTTCATTGAAGGCAGCGTGGATGCCGCGCTGTCATGGGTGTTCGTTTGCCATCATGCGTCCCGCTGACGGAGGCGCAAAGGGGGCAGAGACGCAGAGAATTCTCAACGCAAAGCCGCGAAGGACGCAGAGGACGCGAAGTGTTTATGGTTGAAGGTATGAGTGTACTCGGGTCAATCCCTCCACACTCTTTGCGCCTTTGCGGGGGCTGTGCCCCTCGCAATGACAGACCAATGGTCATTGCGAGCCGCCGAAGGCGGCGAAGCAATCTCCCGCGAGGGCGGGAGCAGCCCTTTCAGCGGTTGCTTCCGCTGACGGCGGAGATTGCTGCGGTCGAGCGGCTCCAGCCGCGCTGGATACCGCCGCTCTCTCGCAATGCCACGGGATGCTTCCATTGTCATTGCTGCGGGGCTACACGACCGTGCAATGGCATAAGGATGAAAGTAACCACGTTTGACCTAAGCTGGACAAGACAAGGAGTCACGCAACAGTATGGCCATACCACCTCGCCAACGACTGTCGCTACTACACGAATTGATTACGCCGTAACGCTTGATCAGCGCAGCAAGGTGCTGATCTTGATCGGAGTCTTGCTCGGTCTGTTTCTCTCGGCGCTTGATCAGACGATCGTCTCGACGGCTTTGCCGCGGATCGTGGCCGATCTGAAAGGGATCGAACTGATTGGGTGGGTTTCAACCAGCTATCTGCTGGCGTCAACGGCGATGGTGCCGATCTACGGTAAACTATCGGATATCTACGGGCGCAAATATGTCTTGCTGTTCGGAATCGTGGTCTTTTTGCTTGGCTCGCTGCTGTGCGGAATCGCTGGCGATATGACCCAGTTGGTCTTCTTCCGCGGCTTGCAAGGCTTTGGCGCAGCGGCGCTTACCTCAACCGCCTTCGCCATTCCCGCCGACCTGTTTGCGCCAGCGGAACGAGCGCGCTATATGGGTCTGTTTGGCGCCGTGTTCGGCCTGTCGAGCGTAGTAGGGCCGTTTATTGGCGGTCTGCTCACCGACAATCTGAGCTGGCACTGGGTCTTCTTCGTCAACTTGCCGTTGGGCGTGGTCGCACTCGGCTTCATCATCGCCAAGCTGCCGCGCTTGCACAGCGGTCTCAAACCGGCGATTGACTACGCCGGCGCAGCAACGTTGCTGCTGACGGTGATTCCATTCTTGCTGGCGTTGACACTCGACAAGAATGACTTTCCGTGGACATCGCCGCTGATCGTGAGCTTGTTTGCCGTCAGTGTGGTTGGCTTGATCTTCTTCCTGCTGATCGAGCGGCGGGCCGAATCGCCGATCTTGCCCTTGCACCTCTTCCGCATCCGCACCTTCACCCTCACCGCAATGATCGGCGTCACGGTCGGCGCCACTCTCTTTGCAGCGATCTTCTTCCTCTCGCTCTATCTGGTCAATGTGCTGGGAGTGAGCGCCACTGCCGCCGGCACCACGCTCATTCCACTCACCCTCAGCCTCGTAGTTGGAGCAATGGTGTCGTCGCAGATCGTGCAACGCACCGGACGTTACAAGTGGGTGATCATCGGCGGCATGGCAATTATCGTCGCGTCGCTGTGGTGGTTGACGACACTCACCCCTGAGACGTCGATCTGGATGGTGCGGCTGCGCATGATCGCACTAGGGTTGGGGTTAGGCCCCTCGATGCCGATCCTCAATCTGGCAATGCAGAATGCGGTGCCGCGCACCGATATGGGGGCGGCGACAGCCAGCCGGCAATTCTTCCAGCAGATCGGGCAGGTGGTCGGTTCGGCGGTCTTTGGTGCGCTGCTGACCAGTGTCTTGACCACGACCCTGAGCGCGAATCTGGCTCCGATTCAGGCCCAATTGCCGCCAGAGATGGCGGCCCGCTTCGATAGCAGCGCCCTGCGCAATGGCATGGGCGCCGGCGAAGGGGCAAGCGGCGAAGCGATTGATCCGGCAGTGAAGATCGAGCAGGCGATTGCCGAGCAATTTGCTGCCCGGCGCGATCTGATCACGCGCGCGCTGCGCGATGCCGATCCAGCGGCAATCGAGGCCCTGCGCGCCGATCCGCAGATCCCTGATCAGCAGAAAGCGATGCTGGATATGGTTGGGAGTTTGCCGGCAGCCGCCCGCGCGCAGGCGCTCGATCGGGTGTTGGCGCAGCTTGACCAAGCCGAGCAGACGGCTCGCGCCGAGGGGCGAGCAATCGGCGAGCAGATCAGTGCGGCGCTGAAAGATGCCTTCACCACCAGTGTGACGACCATCTACTGGTACGCGATCTGGTTGGCAGTGATCGGGTTGGCGCTGGCGCTGTTCATTCCCGAACTGCCGCTCCAGCGCAGCTACGGCCAAGATTTGCCGCCAATGATGGAGTGATCAGGCGCAAAGGAAGCAAAGACGCAGAGATTCTTTAACGCAAAGGCGCGAAGATTGCAAAGGGACGCCAAGAGTTTTGCGAGCCCCCACCCCAGAACCCTCCCTCGCTGGGGGAGGAGCTGGGAGTGGGGGCTCGCACCAGCTACGAAAAGATACTTATGTTAACCATTTCCTCGATGAGCGGCGGAATCCCGCCCTCGCGGGGGATTGCTTCGCTGCGCGGCGGGCAGA
>JAUQOZ010000368.1 GCA_030550625.1 Chloroflexota bacterium
TTAGCAAGGTGGCGGCCAACGATCGCCGTAAACGGCATCCCGTATGGAATGCGGCAGTTTGACTGCCGCACTCCATAACATTGCGTTACTGTAGCGCAGGTATAATCACACCAACGTCGCCCGCTCTATCCCCAACAGCGCCAACGCCGCCGGCACGGCGCCGGTCTGTACCGCCTCGGCGAGGTGGCGGCCAACGATCGCTGCAAACGGCATGCCGTGCCCGGAGAAACCGCCGACCGCGAACAGGTTGGGGGCAGGATTGGCTACAATCGGCAGATAATCGGCAGTGAACGCCATCGCCCCCGACCAGCGCCGTTCGATGGCGATGCCGGCAAGCGTGGGAAAAATACGGCCCAAGCTAGCCTCAATCGCATTCTGCACTTCGGGGCTAACTTCGCCGGGGATCGCACCCACATCGTGATCGGGCGCGACGGCGCGACAACCGCCGAACAGCACCTGCCCGCCGGGCAATTGCTGGCCATACTCGCCGGTAGAGGTCAGGCTAGCGCCGAAACCGCAAGCGATAAATGGCTCAACTGGCACGGTACAGAGCGCCTGCCCGCGCACTAACTTGATCCGTTGCGCCAATTCAGACACCACCTCACCGCTCCACGCATTGATGGCGATGACCGCGGCGGCGGCGCTGATCGCACCGCTGCTGGTGAGCAAGCGCAGCCCGCTAGCATCGTTGGCAATGCCTTGCACAGTGACACCCCAACTGAAGCGCGCACCGTAGCGGTGGGCGGCGGCGAGCAGGCCATGCACCAGTTTGGCGGAATGGAGCGTACCGGCGGCAGGATTGAGACGGGCGCCGGTGATGGCAGCGCCGAGTGGGATGCCCACCATCTCTTGGGCGGCATTGCGATCGAGCAGAGCGGCTGGAAAGCCGTCGGCTTGCAGGGCTGATACGGTGGCGGCAGCAATAGTTAACTGCGCTTCGCCAAGCGCAAAATTCAGATTACCGTGCAGGCGCAAATCGCAATCAATCTGCTCTTGTTCAATCAACTCGACCAACAAGCGCTGGCCGGCCAAGCTCAGCGCGTACAACTCACGCGCGGCTGCTTGGCCGTGGCGAGCGGTCGCTGCGAGATAGTTTTCGGCCAAGCCAGCCGAAAGCAGACCGCCGTTATTGCCGGTCGCGCCGGCTGCCGGGCCTTGGCGGTCGATCACCAGCGGTTGCAAACCGGCTCGTGCTAGCCAGAGAGCGGTGGCTGCGCCAACCACACCTGCGCCAACCACCACCACTTCAGCAGTTGCCGGTGCATCAATGGATGGTAGTGGTGGTCGATCAAGGGTAGCGTGCCAGTGCGAGATCAGCATAGCGTTCTCCAAAGTGAATATTGCTTTATACTATACACATTTTAATGGGCTTTGAATAGGTGTCGTTCCACCTGCTACACCGGCCAATTGAGTGTGCGCTTGTGTTGCCAGCGATATGCCAATTAGAGAGTGCGGCAGTTTGACGGCTGCACTTCATACGCACCGCGTCCGTGCGGTTCGCACCGGAACCTCGCCGTAGGCGGATATGCATGGTATGCGATAGTCTCACTGCTGCACCCCATCCATACGATCGGTTTATGCGGCGACCTTGCCGAGGGCTGATATATGTGGAATGCGGCAGTCAAACTGCCGCATTCCATAATGTATCGATCAGACGTTGGATCTGGGCAAGATATGGGCGACCTGCTCGTCTCACGCGCCTAACGCACCTCGATCCGCAGTTGTTCACCCTGATGCACCGAACAGATCAGCTCGTAGGTGCCCGGATTCCAATAGCGCTGGACAAACCGCTGGCCGGGTACGATGCGGAATGGGCCGATCGTGACTTCGGCGCTATCGTTATTTTGAATGATGAGAGTGTCATAATAACGCAAATCGATCACAATGGTCGAGGGAAAAATATTCACTTCTTCACCAGCGGCGAGGCGGGCCGCCGTACCGGGAGGAATCTCGTACACCAGTTGTCGCTGCTGGTTGGCAGTGGATTGCCAAAGGAATACACCAGCGACGGCAATGATTGTGATTGTCGCCAGCAGAATAGCTATGCGCAGGCGGGTGCTTAAGTTGAGATTGACCATGGATGATTACTTTTGGTAGACGCACACGCCAAAGCGCCGTCTAGCAGCGCCTTGGCGTGGGTCGCTTACGAACGGGGCGGATTGCGCAGCAAGGCTTGCACATCGCTCACAATATCATCAACCGGCGTTCCGTGCGCCCACAGTAAGCGCCAATTACCGGCCTGATCAATGGCGTAGATATAGCCCGAATGATCGATCGTGTAGCCCAACCCTGAATTTGGCAGATCGCGGCGAATCACCGTCACGCCATAATCTTTGTACGCCTTTTCCAACACGGCCCGATCGCCGTTGAGACCGAGAAAGGTTGGGTTGAATGAAGCCAAATACCGTTGCATCAGGTCAGGCGTATCGCGTTCGGGGTCAACCGAGACAAAGACCACCTGCACCTTTTCGGCGTCTTTGCCAAGTTTTTCCATCACCCGCTTGAGATCACCAAGCGCGGTTGGGCAAATGTCGGGACAATGGGTAAAGCCGAAGAAGGCCAACACCACCTTGCCCCGGTAGTTGCTCAGGCGAAACTCATTGCCGAACTGGTCGGTCAACGGGAGTTCCGGCGCCGGATTGGGCGGTTCGAGCACGGTGCCGCGAAATTCATACGTGCCGCAGCCGCTGAGCGCCAGCGCCGCGATAAGGACAACGAAACGAAAGAGCCAGCGTTGCATAGCTTTCACCTACAAACAGTTGTTAGAGGGACGAATAAGATACTGTCTTTTCTTACCCGATCTGATTCCAAGGCATTGAGTAGGGTGTGAGCGTATAGTCGCTTTCAACTAAACTAAAGGATAATGGAGACGGCCCCGCAGGCCGTCTCCGCTCAATTGTGAACGAGAAGAGCAGGAGCGATAGCGCATTGCGCCATCGCTCCGCACAGATTACGGCTTGCGCACCGGCGCCTTGACTTCAATCGTCTTGCCGCTGCGGGTGGTGAGCTTGATCAGCACCTCATCGCCTTCCTTCAGGTCACGGGTCAAGCCAATCAACATAACGTGAAGACCGCCCGGCTTCAATTCGGTCTGACCATTGGCCGGTACCTCAATCGCCTCGACTGGACGCATCTGCATGACGTTGTTTTCCATGATCACGTTGTGCAGTTCAACCGACTTGGCGACATCGCTCTCAGCCTTCACGATCGCGTCAGCAGCGCTGCTGTTGTTCACCAACACCATATATGCAGCGCTGACGGCAGTATTGCCATATTCATTGCCGTGGCTATGGTCACTGCCCATACCAGCCATCGGCGTACCCTGCTGCATATTGCCCATCGCGCCCGACTGATCGCCGGCCATATTCATCATCGCGGCCCGCACCCACGGATCGCGCACGGTAATGCCGCCAGTCTGCGTCCCACTCTGGCTTGCGCCGCAGCCAGCCAAGCCCACCACCATCATCGCTACCGCCAACAGCACAAACAGACGTCGCATAGTATCACCTCGCATAGGAATCATTACTTTTGCACAAACAACCGCACTGCGCGTATGAACGCGCAACGAACCTACGATGCCGGTTGGAAGTGCATGTGACGAGGTGGCGGCGGATCGGGAGTTAGGATAACCGAAGAGCGTATCACCGGTAGAGTGGCGACGAAGCGTTGGATAACAACCAGCCCGCCGATCACGATGATCAATCCGAGCGGCCACAACTCGTACCGTACCGGTGGTAGCGGTAGATCATGTTGGGTAGCTGTCTGAGGCGCATCACACAAGAAAAACTCAACACCCGCCGAACTGGGATGCGGCAGGTAATGGCAGTGGATGATGCAAGATAACGCCGGCCAAGGCCCGATCAAGAAGGCCAGTATCCACAGTATGACAGCGCGATGCGATAGCGCTGTATTTGCGCCGATTTGCACAATCATCGAAGGTAGTATACAACAACTTGGCGCAACCGAAGTAGAGATCTCTTCACGATGTGGGGTATGGTGCGATGGAGCGCTCGCCGGACTACATTACATCCGTGCTCGCGGGGGATTGCTTCGCCGCGCGGGGCAGAGCATCGCTCTGCCCCTACGCGCGGCTCGCAATGACGTGAGGGGCGCGGGGGCGCGTGTTTGGTTGTCATTGCGCGGGGTCAGAGCGTCCGAAGCAAGGCTGTGGCGAGAATGGACGCAGAGCGGGCGCCTCCCGCTATCGGGGGAGATTGCTTCGCTTCGGGGCAGAGCAGCGCTCTGCCCCTCCGCTCGCAATGACATGACGTGTTCGGTTGTCATTGCGAGGGCGCGGAGCGCCCGAAGCAATCCCCTGCTGAAGCGGATGGGAAACCTTGCCGGGAATGACTCGTTAGCAGTGATGTGCCGGAACCAAGGCTGGCAGCGGTCGTTTCCGTGCTCGCGGGGGATTGCTTCGCCGCGCGGGGCAGAGCATCGCTCTGCCCCTACGCGCGGCTCGCAATGATATGAGGGGAGTAGGGGCGCGTATCACTCTTCCCAAACCCATGGCCCCGCCGGACGCCCAATCAGGTAATGGTTGCCGGCAGCATCACGGGCAACGGCGTAGATCACATATTTCCCCGCCTCCCAGCCAACCCATGCGGCAAAGATCGCATCGGTCGTATCGCGCCATGCTGTCGCCAGTGCTAGGTCACGGCGTTGCAGCGCCGTCCAATCGGCGGGGATGGCAATGGCAATAGCAGGCGGATGATCTGGCGCCGGCAAAGGTTGCGGCCCATCGTTAAGTATTGCTACGCCGGGCAGATCGGCGAGCGTCAACCGTTCGCCGCCGTCAAGTAAACCGCGCCGGCCATGGGTGCTAGCCGGCAGCCACGTGATGAGAAAG
>JAUQOZ010000339.1 GCA_030550625.1 Chloroflexota bacterium
CCACGCCGGCTGGGCGCTGCGGGCAATCGCTTCGTGTTCGGGGGTAGGGGGTAGGTAGACGCGCCCGCGCTCGCCTTCGGCTACGATCGCCATGAGCCGCGCTCCCATCCGACCGGCCTTGCCTTCTGCTTTGATATAGTCGCTAGCAATGGGCGTGCCTGACATAATGCACTCGAAATTCGCCCCGCGGGCCAATTTCGTCCCCCGCTTGGCCCGCTCTGGGTCGGCTGGTTTGCCCACGTTGACCGTAAACCGGTAGCTATCGCCTTCGATCACCGGCTCGACATAGGCCTCTTTCCCGGCTTTGGTCGAAAGCATAAAGGTCGAGACGAGCGGCACCTCAACGTGGGCGAAGGCGGGGTTGGGGCTTTTCACCGTGCGCGCCCACAGCCACGCGATCACGGTCAGTTTGCGGCCAAGGTAGGGTTTAAGGTCAGGTCGCTCGCGCACCATCTCTGCCGTGATTTCAATCGCCGGATAGAGATGGCCGATGCGTTTGGCCGCTTCGTCGCGCATCCATTGGCCGTAGTAGCGTACATCGGCGGCAAGGCCCTGCGCGCCGCGCCACGTCTGCGCCCACCGCGCCGGGTCGCTGCGCGCCGCTGGGTTGACCGGCGGCTGGCCGGCGAATTGGGGCGGGATTTCGATCATGGCTTTGTTGATCAGCACCGCCACCGGGTTTAAGTCGCTGGCATACGCTTCCAACCCCAAGCGTTGCGCTTCGAGCGGCAGTGCGCCGCCGCCGGCAAAGGGGTCGTGGAAGGCTGGCAGCCGGTCGGGGTCGTAGAGCGCTTCGTCGCGGGCCAGCTCTTCCGGCGACAGCGCGGCCCGGTTCGCTTCCCGCCACGCCCGCCGTTCGGCGCAGGTATGCCGCCACGACTTCCATAGCTCATCGCGGGCGCGGGCCAACACCTCTTCGTTGGTGGTGTTTTCCCACTGCACCAACTGCTCGATCAGCCGAAACAGCCGCTCGCGTTCGCGCTGTTGGGCCTGTTCGGTCGGGAAGAGGTCGGGCCGCGCCGAGGGGTCATCTACCATTTGGGCAAAAATCACCGCCCGCGCTGCGGCCAGCGGGCGGCGCGCCCACCACAGATGCAACGTGCTCGGATGGCCGTGGCGGATCGACTTTTCGCGTGCTGCTGCTTGGTTAATCGCCTCCAATGGCAATGCCACTTCGATGAGCTTCTTGGTTGTCATGCCGGTTCTCCTGCGCGGGCTAGCAGCGCCGCGATCGCATAATCCACGCTCGTCACCCCAAAGTCGGGTTCGCGCCGGAAGGGCTGGCGCACGTAATGCACGCTCTGCCGGCCATCAGCGTGAAAGATGACGAGCGCGAGGATGTAGTCATCAGGCTTATTCAACGCGGTTAAAATCTCGTTTTTGGTCACGGTAATCGTATCAGCGCCGGCGACGCGGCCTTTCACCTCGATAAAGCGCAGCTTGCCGGTCTTCGGATCGCGACTTTCAATATCGTAACCGAGTTTTTCGTACTCGCGATCAACCGGCTCAAAGCCCAGCCGGCGCTCAATTTCCATCACGATTGCGCGCGCTTGGGCCGCGATCGCTTCGGTGTCGGCGGCGGTATGCTCAGCCACCGGCGTGCGTCCGGTCATCTGCGCCAGCAAGCCGGCTGGTACTACGACGGCGACGCCAGTGATGATTGGCGGCAAGGCCGCAATCTGGCTCTCGCGGTTGAGTTCGTCCATGCGCCGATCGAGCCGTGCCTGCAACTCATCGGCCCGCCGGAGCGCCTCTTGCCAATTGAGCCGCGCCCCCGCTTTGCCCTGCTGTTCTTGCTGTTTCAGCTCCTCGGCGCGTCGATCCCAGAAAGCAATTTCCTTGGTTAAGCGCTCTTTCACCGCCGCTCGCGTTTTGGCGATCCATGCGAGCCGCTGCTCCCGTACCTCACGGACATGTTCCGGCACAATGTGCGCAATTGCATGCTGCTCAGCCTGCTGCGCCAGATCGCTGCTGATCCATGCCGCTTCGGGGCGGGCAAGGATAGCGGCTCCATCCGGCTCGTTGTCCGCCAATGGCCGATAATCGAGGTACGGCGCATACTGGAGGTAGCGGGCATGGCCGTGGTGATCGAGTTCGACAAACACCATGCGGCGCGAGATCACGCGCCGTTCGCCCGACGGCAACATGCTGGCGTCTTGGATAGCGTGCTCAAGAAAGAACAGCACCCGCGGCGCCGTCCCCGGATCGCGCTCATCAACCAGCACCGTCCCGCGCTTCAGCAGATCACGGTGCTGTGCGAGCGTCACCTCCAGCACGGCATCGAGCAAGGGATGGCCGGGGCACAGAAACGCAGCGAGCGGCTTGCCGGGCAGATCGATCAACGCCTTCTCGAACGTCACCCGCTCGTAGCGGGTCAGCACCTGATCACCGCGACCGCGCTGCCGTTCGTGCTGATGCACCGGCGCCGGGACATAGCTAATCTCGTAGCGGCGCGGCTCGCGTTCGCGGATCCGCCCGCCCAAGCGGCGAAACGCTTCCAGAAAGAACGCTTCGATATAGTGCGGCTGCAAGCGGCGCGCCTCGGCCCGCTCCATCTGCTCGCGCACCTGCGCCACCCGGCCAGCATCCATCATCTCGCGTGCCAGCGCCCGCTCGTCCAGCAACCGTTGCAGATGCTCGCGATCGACCGCGTGCTCAACCTGCCGCGCCAACCGCGCCCGCACCTCAGGCTGGTCGCCATACCTGATGGCTTCGATCATCAGATCGCGCAGGGGCTTGCCATCAAACTGCACCTTGCCCAACACATCGAACACCTTGCCGCCCAATGCCCGCCGCGCCTCTTCGAGCTTCGCGAGCAAGCGGTTGTACACATCACCTTCGCGGGTATCCACCGCAACCAGATTCCACAGATGGCACACCTCTTTTTGACCGATGCGGTGAATGCGGCCAAACCGCTGCTCGATCCGGTTCGGGTTCCACGGCAGATCGTAATTGATCATCAAATGCGCCCGTTGCAGGTTAATCCCTTCGCCGGCGGCATCGGTCGCCAACAACACCCGCACCTCTGGATCGTACAAAAACCGCGCTTGCGCCCGGCTCCGCTCGTCGCGTCCCATCCCGCCGTGGATCACCGCCACCGCTTCGGGGCGACCAAAGAGGCTGCTAATCCGACGTTCGAGGTACTGCAGCGTATCGCGATGCTCGGTAAAGATCACCAGCTTTTGGGCGGGCGAAGCCACCGGTTTTGGCATCTCGCCATACGGTGGCGCATCGGCTTCAGCGATGCGATTGGCAAGGGCGGAAGGAGTAAAAATCTCACCGAGCAGGTGGGATAACTCGCGCCACTTGGTGTCTTGGCCGTTCCGGCGAATCTGGGCAGCGAGCGCTTCAAGGCGGGTAAGGGTTTGGATCTCGCGCTGCAAGTCGGCGATCGTGAGCGCCGCCGTCGCCTGATCAAGAATCGTCTCTTCGAGCTGAGCCACCTCGTTATCGGGCGCATCTTCGAGATCGTTGATCTCGTCATCGCTCAGATACACCTCAGCCACACTCGCCCGCCCCGCCTCAAGCTGGCGTAACCGCTGCTCAAGCCGTTCCCGGCGGCGGCGAAGCGACTGATAAATCGCCTCCGGCGACGAAGCCAACCGGCGTTGGAGAATCGTCAAGGCAAAACCGACCGTCCCGGCCCGCGCCGCATTCGGCAACGCCTCAGCCCGGGTAAACTCCTCGCGCACATACTCGGTCACTTCGCGGTACAACCGCGCTTCATCCTCAGACAGCCGGTACTGCACGGTATAGGCAATCCGTTCGGGAAACAGCGGCTTGCCCTCAAACGTCAGCAAACTCTCCTTCACCATCCGCCGCATCAGATCAGACACATCAACCCGATGGACGCCATCGCGGAAACGGCCCGCGAAGCGATCGGGATCGAGCAAGGCGAGAAAGAGTTGAAAATCCTCTTCTTTGCCATTATGGGGCGTTGCCGTCATCAACAACAGATGGCGGGTCAAGCCGGCCACCAGCTCTCCCAGCTTATACCGCTTCGTCCGCTTCACCTCATAGCCGAAAAAGGTGGCCGACAGCTTATGCGCCTCATCAATCACCACCAAATCGTAGCGATTATCCGGCGCAGCCAACTTCGCCTGCACCGCTTCATCGCGGGCCAGCTTATCCAAGCGGGCAATCACCAAATCATGCTCAAGAAACCAATTCCCCGTCCGGGCCGCCTCCAGCTTCTCGTTGGTCAAAATCTCAAACGGCAGATGAAAGCGCTGCGCCAACTCATCTTGCCACTGTTCAACCAGATTACCGGGGCAAATCACCAAACAGCGATGCAGATCACCGCGGGCCACCAATTCTTTCATCAACAAGCCAGCCATAATCGTCTTCCCGGCGCCGGGGTCATCAGCCAGCAAAAAGCGCAACGGCTGGCGCGGCAACATCGCCTCATAGACCGCAGTAATCTGATGCGGCAGCGGCTCGATCAGCGAGGTATGCACCGCCAGCAACGGATCGAAGAGATAGGCAAGGCTAATCCGGCGCGCCTCAGCGACAAGGCGAAACAACGCGCCATCGCCATCGAATGACCATGGCCGGCCCTGCTCGACCAAGGCAAGCCGGGCCTCATCGTGGCGAAAGAGCAGTTCTTCCGCCACCTTCCCGTTTGGATCGCGATAAATCAGGGCCACTGCATCCGGGCCGTGCGGCTGTACGCTCACGATCGTCACCGCCGCATCGGGCAAAATCCCGCGGATCATGAGGTTGGGTTGGAGGTCTTCGAGTTTTAATGATGTCATAAGATGAATTATAGAGCAAATGGATAACCAAGGGTAGAGTACCCCCCCTCCCCGCTTCCCCCCTTCGGGGGAGGAGTCTCACACCC
>JAUQOZ010000242.1:0-25098 GCA_030550625.1 Chloroflexota bacterium
GGCGGTGCGGCTCCCCGGCGCTGCGGGTGCGCAATGGATGACGATCAGGCAACCGGGCGTGCCGCCGCCACAATGGTGTACCGGCGGGGCGCGATCATCGGCACGCCGCACGGTGGTGCGGCTCCCTACCGTGACCGTTATCACGCTGGTTGCGCCGTTGCTATCAGAGAACCATCGCCCAATCCTGTGCAACCCTGACACAATTTGCACACTCTGACGAATCATGGTATCATTCATCCAATCCGAATGACATGAAGTCAATGCAGCGCAACGATGCCGCGTGGGGCCAGTTCGCCTCATTCCCAAAGGGACCGCACGGTTCGCAGCGCCGGAAGGTCCGGCGTGAGCGCGCAACCGTATCAGATTGTATAGGAGAGGACATGCGTAAACACATCACCTTGATTCTGGCTGGGTTGCTCAGCTTGGTCTTGGCTGCGTGCGGCGGCCAAGCCCAGCAGTCGCCTACCACAGCGCCGGCCCAACCGGCCACCACGGCTCCTGATCAGCCGACCGCAGCACCGGCATCACCGGAGCCGACCGCAGCGCCCGCTGCGACTGCAGCGCCTGCCGGCGGCACTCCTGCCCAACCCGCAGCCGGCGGCCAGATTGAGCGGATTCTGGCGCGTGGCACGCTAATCTGCGGTGTCAACAACAACCCGCTGCCCGGCTTCGCCACCGTCGATGCGGCTGGTGTCTATCGTGGCTTTGACATCGATTTCTGCCGCGCAGTGGCCGCTGCCCTATTCGATGATCCGAACAAAATTGAATTCCGCCCGCTCAGCGCCCAAGAGCGCTTTACCGCCTTGCAGACCGGTGAGATTGACGTGCTGATCCGCAATAGCACGTGGACGCTGGGCCGCGATGGCAATCTTGGTCTCGACTGGGCGCCGACCACGTTCTACGACGGCCAAGGCATGATGGTGCGCAAAGATAGCGGTATCGAGACGCTGGAGGATATGGACGGCGCGACTATCTGTGTGCAGACGGGTACGACCACTGAGCTGAACTTGGCCGACCAGTTCCGCGCCCGTGGCCTGACCTTCACGCCGGTAGTCTTCCCTGATGGCGACTCGACCCGCGCTGCGTATGACGCCGGCCAGTGTGATGGCTTCACGACTGACAAGTCGGGCTTGATTTCGAGCTTGACCTTGCTTAGCAACCCGGCTGATCACAAGATTCTCGAAGTGACAATGTCGAAGGAACCGCTTGGCCCAGCCGTCCGGCAGGGTGATGCGCAGTGGTTTGACGCCGTGCGCTGGATCGTGTTCGCGACCTTCCAAGCTGAGGAATATGGCATTACGTCGCAAAATGTGAATGATTTTCTCAATAGCGACGTACCTGAGATTCGCCGCTTCCTCGGCATTGAAGGCGATCTGGCCAAGGGCATTGGTTTGTCGAACGACTTTGCGGTACGCATTATTCGCCACGTGGGCAATTACGCCGAGATCTACGATCGCAACCTCGGCCCTGACACCCCCTTCAACTTGCCGCGTGGTTTGAATGCGCTCTATACCGAGGGCGGTCTGCTCTACTCGCCGCCGTTCCGCTAGGCGCTGCTTGGCTAAGAGATCGATAGGTTTCGCTCAGTAGAGAATTGCAGGGGCGACGCTATACGTCGCCCCTTTTGTAAAAATATCGCAAGATGACGTTTCTGCTTATAGGGAAACCTATCATTTAAGATGTCGAATCATCATAATGATTTATGAGTATGTAAGAAAGTCTACCTTTGCATGTTATTCCTTCCGTTGGGTACGGTTCACTATGAAGGAGTAGCCTATGGCGGCTGGTTCTCCACCACTTCCTTCCGGTAAAGTAACTATTCCGTTTTATCGCGACACCCGCATTATTGCGATTATTGTGCAAGTGGTCTTTGCAATCGCGGTCGCAGCCTTGCTCTGGTACCTCTACTCGAACATGATGAATGGGTTGCGGCAGGCTAATCTGTTGCCGACATTCGCGTTTTTGTCGGTTCCCGCCGGCTTTCCGATCGCCGAAAGCGTGATCCCGTATGATCCCTCAATGACATACGGACGCGCGTTTGTGGTCGGGATTTTGAATACGGTGCGGGTAGCGGGCATTGGCATTGTGCTTGCCACCATCCTCGGTTTAATCCTTGGCATTGCTCGCCTCTCTGACAACTGGCTGTTGCGGAATGTGGCGCTGGTGTATGTGGAAATTGTGCGCAATGTCCCATTGCTCTTGCAGTTGATCTTCTGGTTTTCGCTGACCCGTCTGTTTCCTCGTATTCAAGAGAGTATTGATATCGGCGGCCTGCTCTACCTGCATAACCGCGGCGTGACGCTGGCATGGCCACAGGCGGCCAATGATTTTGATGCATGGATGCTCTGGGTGTACGGCGGGATTGTGGTCGGCGTTATTTACTACGTGATCCGCCGCATCCAGTTTGCTCGCCGTGATCGGCCCGGCGTGGCGCTGCCGCAAGCCTTCTTGATTGCCGTGGGTATGGCCGTGATCGGGTTCTTCACGACCTATTTCGTCTACGGTGCATGGCCGGTGAGCCTCTCCATTCCCGAATTGCAGCGGTTTAATTTCGTGGGTGGCGTTACCGTAACCAATAGTTTTGCCGCTCTCTTGGTCGGTTTGGTGATCTACACCGCTGTGTTTATCGGCGAGATTGTGCGCAGCGGTATTTTGGCGGTCAGTAAGGGCCAGCGTGAAGCGGCGCGCGCGCTGGGGTTGACCCCCGGCCAGACGATGCGGCTGGTGATTTTGCCCCAAGCGCTGCGTGTGATTATCCCGCCGCTCACGAGCCAATATCTGAATCTGACCAAGAATAGCAGCTTGGCGGTGGCTATCGCCTATCCTGACCTGTTCTACGTGGCGAGCACAATTAACAATCAAACCGGCCAAGCTGTACCGGTGATCTTGATGTTAATGGCGAGCTACCTCTCGGTTAGTTTGCTGACGTCGCTGTTTATGAACTGGTACAACCGCCGCATTCAACTTGTTGAGCGCTAAGGAGACGCCTGTGGCAACCGAAGTTAGTCGCCCAACTTCCCGTCGCGCGCCGCGCCAGCAGATCGGTTTGATTGAGTGGTTGCGCAAAAATCTCTTTTCGACGTGGTACAACGTCATTATTACGGTGGTGTTGCTCTATGTCATCGTGCAGACGGTGACGAGCTTTGTTTCGTGGATGGTGACTGCTCCCGGCTGGCCGGCGGCGTTTACCAATATCAAGCTGTTGCTGACGTGGACGTACCCGGTTGATCAGCTTTGGCGTCCGCAGGCGGCAATGGCGTTGGTGATGTTGTTGCTTGGTCTGAGTTCGGGTTTGTGGGGCGGCATCGTGCGCATGGTGGCGCTAGGCGCCGCGGTGATCAGCGTTGCGCTCGGTTTTGTCGCGTTTACCTTCCCTGATTTGCCCGGCCAGACCTCGCTGCCCGGCTGGCTCTTCATGTTTATCTGTGCGGTGTTGCTAGTTGGCGGCGATCAACTAGCTCGTCTCGTTGGGAATAAGTTGCGATGGCCGCTGATCATCGCGTGGCTGCTGGCCTACCCAGCCGTGATCTTGATCTTGCGCGGCGGCATCGGCTTGCCGGTGGTTGAGACAAAGCTGTGGGGCGGGTTGACCCTGACCCTCATTCTGGCCGTGAGCGGGATTGTGCTCTCGTTCCCGCTTGGGGTGCTGCTAGCGTTGGGCCGGCGCAGCTCGTTGCCGGTTATCCGCACCTTCTGCGTGCTCTATATCGAGTTGATCCGCGGGGTGCCGCTAGTGACGGTGCTCTTTATGGGTGCGCTGTTGCTGCCGCTCTTTCTTCCCGGCGGCGAGAGCATTGATGCGCTGGTGCGGGCCGTGATTGCGGTGACGCTCTTTAGCGCGGCGTATCTGGCCGAAAACGTGCGCGGCGGTTTGCAATCGATCCCGAAAGGGCAAGTTGAGGCGGCGCGCGCGCTAGGGTTAAATGTTGTGCAGACGACGCTGCTGATTACGCTGCCGCAGGCGCTGCGCGCAGTGGTGCCAGTGCTGGTCGGCCAGTTCATTGCGCTGTTTAAGGATACGTCGTTGGTTGTCATTATCGGTCTCGTCGATCTGCTCGGTGCAGCGCAGAATATCGTCGGCCAGCCTGAATGGCTGGGTACTCCCGGC
This sequence comes from Chloroflexota bacterium, assembly GCA_030550625.1. Lineage (GTDB taxonomy): Bacteria > Chloroflexota > Chloroflexia > Chloroflexales > Chloroflexaceae > Chloroflexus. The sequence continues at coordinate 4,109 of JAUQOZ010000242.1, forward strand.
GGTGTGTGGCGCGAGACGTTTCTCGTCATTGCGGCGATTTACTGGGTGTTTAGCTTTACCATGTCGCGCATTAGCAAGCGGATCGAGGATCAGATTGCGCGCAGCCGGCACTAATGCGGATTGTTCCCTGTCTCGAGCGAAGGATGTGATATATGAGCGGAAACGGCAGTAGCGAACCAATTATCATCTGCGAAAACGTCAATAAATGGTACGGTAATTTCCATGCCTTGAAGGATGTGAGCCTGCGGGTGAAACGCGGTGAAGTGGTGGTGATCTGCGGCCCTTCCGGCAGCGGCAAGAGCACGTTCATCCGTACCATCAATCGGCTCGAAGAACATCAGGAGGGGCGGATCATCGTTGACGGCATCGAAATGACCAACGATATTCGCAATATTGATGCCATCCGCCGCGAAGTGGGCATGGTGTTCCAGCAGTTTAACCTCTTTCCCCACCTTACGGTCTTGCAGAACATTACGCTCGCCCCGATCTGGGTGCGCAAGAAGACCCGCAAAGAGGCTGAGGCGAAGGCGTTTGAGTTGCTCGAACGGGTGGGTATCCGCGAGCAGGCCTACAAATACCCCGGCCAACTATCCGGCGGCCAGCAGCAGCGGGTGGCGATTGCGCGTGCGTTGGCGATGGAACCGCGCATCATGCTGTTCGACGAGCCGACCTCGGCGCTTGACCCTGAAATGGTGAAAGAGGTGCTAGACGTTATGAAGACGCTGGCCCGCAGCGGTATGACGATGCTCTGCGTGACCCACGAGATGGGGTTTGCCCGCGAAGTGGCTGACCGGATCGTCTTTATGGATCAGGGCCAGATTGTCGAAGAGGGCACTCCCGACCAGTTCTTCACCAATCCGCGGAACGAACGAACCAAGCTGTTCCTCAGCCAGATTTTGTGATTGGGTGGGGCGTGCATCCGTTGCCGGATGGACGCCCCGCGATCATTCGTCATCGCCGTTGTCTTCGCCTTGGCGGCGGGCAATGGCAGCGGCATAGATCGCCTCAATCGCAATCGCGGCCCGTTCCCACGATAATTCGGCCACGGCCCGCGCTCGCGCGCCGGCAGCACGCTCGGCGGCCAGTTCGCGGTTGGTCAGCGCCAGTTCGAGCTGGGCGGCGAAATCTGCGGCGTTGCCTAGTTTGGCGTAGAAACCGTACGGCCCCAGAATCTCACGATTGACCGGTGTATCAAAGGCAACGGTGGGCAACCCCATTGCCATATAGTTGCCGATCTTGCCGTTGCCTTCGGTCAAGCTCATCTTGGGCGCAACCGCCACCTCGCCGAGGGCTAGATAACTGTGCAAATCGCGGTAGATGATCCGGCCCGGCAAAGTGACGTGATCGGCGATGCCTAAGCTGGCAGCGAGGTTGCGGTAGCTTTGCGGATCAGGGTGGCCCATTATCAAAAAGTGCAAATCAGGGTGGCGCTGGCACATCTGTTGGGCCACTTCAAGCAGCAGATTGGTGCCTTGGTAGGGCGCTAGCAGCCCAATATACACAACGATCCGGCGATCAGGCGGAATACCCAATTGCGCGCGCAGTTCGGCGCGCTGGGCGGCCCATTCCGGCGAGCCGTCGTAGGGGCGAAAACGTTCGGTGTCAACGCCATCAGCGATGGTAAAGAGCCGTTCTTCCGGCACCGAGCGATCGCGACGCAGCAGATTGGCAGCGTTGTGGGTTGAGGTCATAACTGCATCAGCGGCGCGGTTGAGCATTCGTTCGAGCCGGGCCAATGGCACAAACAGCGGGTTGGTGCGCCGGATGAAGCCGTGGTCGAGCATTTCGCTGGTCATACTCCCTTGATAGTCGAGGATCAAGGGCCGGTTGAGCAAGCGTTGCAGCGGCAACCCAATCGCAGCGGCTTCGTGGGTGTGGGCATGAATAATATCAGGGCGCATACGCAAAGCAGTGCGCAAGGCACGCCACCCCAACCCGACGTCGAGGTAGAGCTTGTGGCGCGATGAACCGACGACAGCGCGCTTGATCCACGGCACATCCCATGAGCGGTAGATGGTAATACCCGGAATGTCATCGCCGTTGTGGTACGTGACCAGCACAATCCGGTGGCCGCGGCGTTGCAGAGCGCGGATCTCTTCCAAAATCCGCACGTGGTTGCCGTAGTCGGAAAAGAAGCTGGTCGAGGCAATCATTAAAATGGTGTACGGCATGGCAGTACATGGCGCTAGCCAAGAATAGCCGCTTACCGGGCGGCGCCGGCGCGACGTTGCACGGCAAGGTGCAACGGTGGCCCGGCTGGCGGGATTGTGCCAGCCAGAATCGCTTCATAGTGCAGTTCGGAATACGGTAGCCCTAATTGGCCGATCCATTCTTCGGGCAATGGATCGGGATCAAAGACGAGATGAACGACGCCGCGCTCGCCGTAGAAGGTGGTTTCGACGGCTTCAAACCGCTCTTCGCAAACGGTGTCGCCGTCGTACATGCCGCGCGCCCAACTGACCCCATTGCCGCCGACTTCAATCCAGACACTACGGGTATGCAGCCGGGAGGCCAAGGCGCGGGCAAGGTTCCGGTCGGCAAAATAGCGGGGGTCTTCCCAGATTGCGACCCACCCTTGGCTGGCAGGCGCAATGAAAAAGTGGCGGTAGGGTTTATCAGGTATCATAATAATGCCGCTGATCGCATGCGGCGGGAGGTCAACCGCAATCCATCCCTGTTCGGCAAGGATCGCGGCCAGTGCCGTCGTAACGACAGCGTAATCATGATGGGCAACGTAAATGGCGGCGCTGTTGTTCATCATCGGCGCTATTGTATGCCAGCCATCGTTCCTGCGCAAATGGAGTGTATTGATGAATCTGGCCGAATTACGCAAGGAATATACGCAACGCGGCTTATCAGAAAGTGAAGCGGATGCTGACCCGATTGCTCAGTTTACCTGCTGGCTGCGCGAAGCGGCTGAAGCTGGCCTTATCGAACCAAACGCGATGACGCTAGCGACCATTGATCCCGATGGGCGACCCTCGGCGCGGATGGTCTTGCTCAAAGGTGTTGATGAGCGTGGCTTCGTCTTTTTCACCAATTACGAAAGCCGCAAAGGGCGGGCGTTAGCGGCGCATCCGGCGGTGGCATTGGTCTTTTACTGGCCGGAACTCGAACGGCAAGTGCGGGTTGAAGGCTACGCCGAGCAAATCAGCGCTGAGGAATCGGATGCCTACTACGCTACTCGTCCGCTCGAAAGCCGGATCGGTGCGTGGGCCTCGCCCCAGAGCCGGCCTATTGCCAACCGCGCTGAACTCGAGCAGCGCATTGCCGAGGTGACAGCTCGGTTTGCCGGGCAAGAACCGCCGCGCCCGCCTTTTTGGGGCGGGTATCGGGTGATCCCCGATCGGATTGAGTTTTGGCAAGGGCGGCCATCGCGTCTGCACGACCGGCTCTGTTATACGCGCACCGCTGCCGGTTGGCGGCGTGAACGGCTTGCGCCATAATTAGCCGTTGCCCCGGCTGGCAGTATCGTTTATAATGGCAACAACGATTTCCCGATCACGATCGGGTAGTCTTCCGGCCTCTGATGTATAAATGCTTGTAGATACAGGTGGCCGGCTATGTGGAGGAGGATCGCGCGCATGTTTGGTTCGAACCGCAAATCCGCTCAACCGCAACCAATGGTCAATGGCCGGCCAGAGACGGTGATCGGAGCCAATACTCGCTTTGTCGGCACCTTGAATGCCGAGGGTAATGTCCGCATCGATGGCGCTGTGGAAGGCGATATTGAGGTTGTCGGCAATCTGATCATTGGTGAAACAGGGCGGGTGATTGCGACAATAAAGGCGCGGAATGTGCATGTGTCAGGCGCGGTGAAAGGCCAAATTACCGCGCTCGAACAGTTGGAAATCTCGCCGACCGGTAAGGTCTGGGGTGATATTACCACTGCTGCCTTGCATATTGAGCCGGGTGGCCTCTTCCGCGGCCAAAGCTCGATGACAACCAATATCGAAGAGCCGTTGCTGTTGGAAGCGCCCCGCGAATCGCGGTCATCGTCTGAGTCGTAAACGCTTGCGGTTGATTGCGCGCGGGAAAGCATCGCTGAGCATTCCCGCGCAAATACCTTCGTATGCCACGCTATCGCCAACCCCCGTCACCTGCCAACCTCATGACTGGCCTCCGGCGCAGTTGGGCGATGCTGCGTGGCCGGGTGCGGCGCTGGCTGGTCGCGACCTTTCCCGGTGGCGGGCGCACGCTAGCCTCATTGGCGCTGATCGCGATGCTGCTGATTATGACCGGCGGGATGGCGGTGAATCTGGTGAATCAAATCGTCATTGCGCGCCATCTTGAGCGTGAGTTGGCGGCTGCCAACGACCAAGTGGCCAATTTGCAGGCGACGACTCAGGCGCTAGCGGCGCAGCTTGAGTACGAACGCTCAGATGCCGCGGCAGAAATTTGGGCGCGCGATCTGGGGTTGGCCCGTGAGGGTGATGTCGTGATCGTGCCGGAACGGGTGCCGGAGGTTGCGCAGACTACGGCTCCGGTGGCTGTGCCCTCTCCCGTCCCCTTGCCGCCGCCGCCGCCTAACTGGCAGCGTTGGTGGCAGGCATTCTTTCCCTAGAGTGATGTTTCAGGGCCGGTTGCCGTACCGTTTTCAATTCTCTGTCAGGTCATCACGTTGCTCCAACTCACTGGCTAGCCCCTCAAGCTGGTTCACGAGCGCGATTTCGAGAATGGCGATGCGCGAGCTGCCGGCAATGGCGATAGCTTGCCAGATCAGGCGGCGTGCCGTCTCGTTATCTTGACGGTTCGCATGCAAGAGCGCCTGTGTGCGCAGCCCCAATACCTGCCCATAGCGATCGCCGATCGAGCGCGCAATGTGTAACGCCTGCTGTAATTGGCGCTCAGCTTCATCGAGCTGATTACCGGCCAGCATCGTGTGGCACAGCCCGATCAACGCGCGATTTTCGATGATCCAATCATTGGCCGTGCGAGCAAGCGCGCTTGCCCGCTGAAAACGCTGGTGCGCCTGTTGAAACGTGCCCATTTCAAAGAGGATCCAGCCTTGCAATTCGTGGCTTTGCGCGGCGATGTTCTCGATGGGCATGAGACTTGCGAGCGCATGATCGGGGGTTGATTGGCGCGCCAACATTGCGCAGAGTCGATCAACCCGTTGAAGGAGGGTGAGGGCTTCCCGCTCTTCACGCTTGAGCGCTAAGCCTTGGGCCTTGATAAGCCAGATGTTGGCTTGCAACAGGCGGCTGAGCAGGGCATTGCTGTGACTGAGCCGATCGACTTGCATTTGGGCGTAGGCGAGATGTGCATCAAAGAGGTGCAATGCCCCGCTGATGAGGATGTGGTGTAGGTGTAATACTGCCGCGATGGCAGTGATATTCGGTTGATCGCGCTCGTGCAACAAGCTTTGCAAAAGCGCGAAATCTTCGCCTTGGTGCAGATGATTGCCGGTGCGATCGTTGAGCAACATCCGCAAGGCAAGGAGTTCGGCGCGGCGTTCGACATGGCCCGGCAAGCCAATGCCCTGTTCGATATAGCGCAACGCGCTATTGAACAGAGAACGGCGCGCACTGATCAGAGCGGCTTGCCGGCAATGCTCAATCACCTCTGGCCATAGTTCGGCGCGCAGCGCATGGTGGATAATGACATCGTATACAGCGAGCGGGGCTTCACGCTGAGCTAGTTCGGCCTGATAGGCGGTTGCATACCATTGGTAAATGGCTTGATGCAATTCGCGCCGTTGCGCAAAGAGCAGGCTCGTGTAGGCCGCTTCATGCGCAATCCCGAAACTAAAGCGGTATACCGGCTCTGGATCGGCCATCTCGGTTTCGATTAACTGATCGTGTACGAGTGATGCGATATCGTGGCGCAGTTCGGTTTCACTCAGCCGTGCGGGATGAATATGGTGCAGCAAGCGCAAAGGGAAGCTACGCCCGATGACTGCGGCGACTTTACAGGTCAAGCGGGTGCGTTCATCCATCTGATCGATCCGCGCTTGCACAATGCCAATCGCCGAGCTCGATAGTTGGACGTGCGGAAGCGGGCCGAGCAGGCGCGCCTCATCTTGTTCAATCGCAATCAGTCCCTTTTGCAACAAGAGCCGCACATATTCTTTGATGAAGAGCGGTTGTCCATTTGCGTATCGTTCGAGATACTGAAGAAGACGAGGGTCAATTGTGCGCACCCCGATCAGTTCGCAAATGAGATTTGCCCGGTCGGCGACCGGCAGCCGTTCGAGCAGGTGATAGGTTGTAAACGGGAGTTGGCGCAATGTTTGGACAAACGGCACGAGATGGTCGGGCAAAGGTCGATATGAGAGTGCGACTAACAATGGTAAGTGTGGCGTCAGTATGTCGATAATCTCTCGGAGCAGCAGCAATGAATCGGGATCGGCCCAATGGACATCCTCAAGAATGATCAAGATGGGTTCGCGTTTCAGCCGGTTTAACAGGAGTTCGACCACTAATGGGGCAAGGTCGATCAGCTTGGCTGGCGGTGGAAACCCTTCCACGTCGAGGAGCCGCGCTAGCGCAGCTACTTGATGGGGCAGCGCCGTTGGTAGATCGGTCAATGCTTGTTGCAAGCGCATGCGGCGCATGTGCATCGGCGCATGATCGTCAATGTCGCATAACTCGCCGACAATCGCGCGCCAAGGGTGTAGGGGGCGTTCTTGGGTGCCGCTGTGGCATTCGCCACGAAAGCCGTGATGCCCTCGTTTGAGCCATTCCAAACTAAGGTAATACAACAGCGTTGATTTGCCAATGCCTGTCTCGCCCTCGATCAGCAAGATATTGCTGTGATGGCTTGATCGATCAATCATCTGATCAATCATCATACGTTCTTGGTCACGCCCGATCAGGGTGATATGACTGGGCAAGGCGGCACGTAACGCATGCGAACCGCATTCGTCGGTGCGTATGCGATCGGACAGCACCGTAGCTGCGGGAATATTGCGATCGTACCCCTTGATGCTCATCAGTTGCGGCGGGCTGGTGCGGTAACGGTCAATCGTTTCTTGCCGAACCCGTCCTGAGATCAAAATCTCCCCATGGGCGGCACGTTCCATGAAATGCGCGGCAAGATTCATATCTTCGCCTTGCGCAGTGTATACGCGGCGGAGCCGGCTGCCGACTTCACCCACGAAGAGGGAACCAACGGTGATGCCCGCTTTCCGAATCACCCCCCGGTCGCGCAGCTCAAGCGCGCAGCCGATGGCGCGACTGGTATCATCGCCGTGCGCGACCGGCGCGCCAAAGAGAAAGACCATCACGGCGCCTTTGTTCCCAACCTCAATCTCATTCAACCACCCGCCCCACCGCATCGCAACTGATTGCGCTTGCATCACTAACGGTTGCAGGTCGATCGGGTTTTCAGGCAGATCAAAGGCGGCAAAGACCGGAACGCACCGGCGATATTCGGCCACGAGCGTGTTGAGGCGGAGGCGGCGGGCAAAGCTCGGCGGCAGAAAGTGTTCCCACGTCAAGATGGGTGCATCAATTGGCGGTTGATACTCGATCACCGGTGCAGGCTGGCTATTTGTTACGAGCAATTGCACCTCGCCCGGTTGCGCTTGTTGTTCGGCCAGACTCGCTGCGTTGATCGGTTGGCCGATCAAGACGGGATGGATGCCTTGATTCGGGATGCCTACTAAGGCGAGATAGACTGGTCCAACGCTTACTCCAACGCGCAATTCGAGATTGTACGGTCCGGCAGGCGTTATGATTGGATTAAGGGCGGCGATAGCGTTCTGCAACGCATACCCGCAGTGAATAGCGAGTGCGGGATCATTGATGTTGGGCCACCACGCGGTGAAGGCGTCGCCGGCGATGTGGATGACGTCACCGCCATTAGCGGCAATGGTTGCAATCATGGTCTCGAAGTAGTTGCGCAAAATGCTATGCAGCCGCTCGGCTCCGTCAGGAAGAGTGGCAAAGATTGCGGTCAAGCGGGTAAATCCGCTCAGATCAGTGTACAGGATGGTTGCTTGGTAAGTCTGAACTTGCCCCGGACGGAGCAGCCCGGCGCCGAGCGCATCGCGCAGGGCTGTGGGGACGTATGGCCGAAAGAGTTGACTGGAGGTTTGCTGTTCCATTGGCAGGGGTGACTTGTTGGTTGTCCGACTCTATTGTACCCTGACTCAGGCGGCGAAAATCGGTATGGTATACTGTCAAACGATGGTTGATGGTATTTCTCGCAACCATCGGTGGCAAAAGCTGATTCTTCGCCGCATCGCGCACATGCCGTTTACGGTCTGTGAAGCCTGTTTCCCAATATTTTCGGCTTCCTTTCCCATCTAGCCCGAAGTGTGGCCGATTCTCGATGGGACGGTGGTGAGCGTTTAAGGAGGACGTTATTCACAGACTGGTTTGGATGAGAAAGAAAGGCTATCTGTGAGTCCTGAACGATTGCAAAAAGTGTTGGCCAGCGCCGGCATCGCTTCACGACGTGATTGTGAAGCGTTGATCGCTGCGGGGCGGGTGATGGTGAATGGCCGGGTGGTCACTGTACCCGGTACGCGCGTCGATCTTGAGCATGACGAGGTGTTGGTTGATGGGCAACCACTGCGGATGCCGGCCAAGCGCACTTATATTATGCTTCATAAACCGGCTGGAGTCGTTTCAACGGCGGAAGACACCCACGGTCGTCCAACAGTTGTCGATCTGGTTGATGTGCCGGCGCGCGTCTTTCCAGTTGGCCGGCTCGATCTCGATAGTGAAGGGTTGATTCTCCTCACCGATGATGGCGAGCTGGCCCACGCACTGACTCATCCGAGTTTTGAGGTTGAAAAAGAGTATCGGGTGTTGTTAGATCGGGCCTTAACGCCTGAGGCGCTGCGGAGTTGGCGGAATGGCGTGTTGCTTGATGGCGAGATGACGGCGCCGGCATGGGTTGAGTTGATTGGCACGGCGCCAGAGGGAGTCTGGGTGCGGATTGTGTTGCGCGAGGGTCGTAAACGCCAGATTCGCGCGGTAGCGAAGCTCTTGGGCTATGAGGTGCTGCGTCTGATCCGGGTGCGTGAAGGTGAGTTGGAGCTCGGTGATTTGCCACCGCGCGCATGGCGGTATCTGACCGACGAGGAGGTCGCTGCGCTCCGCGCCCACATTCCCACACGCCGGTCATTGCCGGAACGGTCTAGCGAGTTTGGGCCGGCGGCGCGGCGTGGGAGTGGATCGGCAGAGGCAGGACGCGAATCGCCAGTTGCATCAGAACGCGCCCCGTTTGCGCCACGGGGAGAGCGGTCTGTGCCCCGCGTGCGTGGCGAGGAGCGCCCGCCGCGCAGCCGGAGCGAAGAGCGGGGGCCGGGACGATGGAGTGAAGAGCGCCCGCCGCGCAGCCGGAGCGAAGAGCGGGGGCCGGGACGATGGAGTGAAGAGCGCCCGCCGCGTAGCCGGAGCGAAGAGCGGGGGCCGGGACGATGGAGTGAAGAGCGCCCGCCGCGCAGCCGGAGTGAGGAGCGGGGGCCGGGACGATGGAGTGAAGAACGCCCACCGCGTAGCCGGAGTGAGGAGCGGGGGCCGGGGCGGGGCAGAGATCAAGAGCGCCGTGAACCGCCATCCCGGCGTAACGCGAATGCCAGCCAACCATCCCGGCGTCGTTCGGAACGAGCGGATCAATCGCCCCCCGATAGTCGCCGGCGTGCTCAACGGCCTCGCCGTAATGACGATCAGGAATAGCTTCTATCAATACAACAATACAAACGAGAAATTTCGACAATGAAAATGACACGCCGGCCAGTTATGACGGTCAGGAATAGCTTCTATCAATACAAACTCTAGATCATCTGCTCTGATCCGCTTGACAATGGTTGGGATAGTGGTATAAATTGAGCGGTGCAATTTTGTGATAGATACCACAAGGAAGGAACAGAGCAATGAAAATCTGGTTGCGTATGATGGCGTTCGCCGTTCTGGCTGCGCTAGCAATGGCGTTAGTCGCCTGTGGCGGTGGTGGGAACAGTGGCGGTTCGAGCGGTGGTGGCGGGCAGAGCAGCGGGCCAGTCACGTTAGAGATCGGCTCGAAAGGCGAAGAGCTGTTCTTTGATAAGGCCGAATTGCGGGTAACGGCTGGTCAGACGATCACGCTGCGCTTCAAGAACAACTCGGCGGTGCAGCAGCACAACTGGATTTTGATCAAGGGTGGTGATGCTGAGGCGGCAGCAATTGTCAATGCCGGTCTGACGGCTGGCCCGGCGGCAAACTACTTGCCGGCTGACAAGAGCAATATTCTGGCTGAGTCGCCGCTGGCCAATGGCAATGAGACGGTGGAAGTCACCTTCACTGCGCCAGCACCCGGCACCTATCTCTATATCTGCACGGTGCCCGGCCACTACCCGCTGATGCAGGGCAAGCTGATTGTCACCAATTAATTTGGGTGTTGTGTCAGTAGACGACAAGGGGCGACATTCTTGTCGCCCCTTGTTTCATCAATGGATTGTTGCTGATCTATATGATGACTGCGCGCTGATTTGGCTCTGCCGTGCGGTAAAGACGAACCATCAGGTTCAAGAGATGCCGTTCCACTTCAGTGGCTACTACTCGTTCGGATGGAGAGAGTGGTAACTGGCCAAGCTCCTCAAAATACCAGCGGATCATCGCTGTCGTATGTTCATACGACACCCCCCAGCGAGGCAAGACGCCACGGGCCCAGCGCAGTTCGGTTTCAGCGATTTCGAGGGCGTCAAACAAGAGCATTGCCCGGATCAAATCGCTAAGCGGGCGCACGGCTACTTCTGCCATACGTTCGACCGGGCCATAGTTCTCTTCTAAGCGCAAGGTATGGGTCAATTCGGGAAATGCGCGTAACAGCCGGGCGGCAACACGCTCAGCGATGGCTTGCCGATGATCATCAACGCGGCGGGCAAGTTGGGTGGCAGCGATCTCATCCATACGTGCCATCCTTCCTCTCTATGCCACTTCATTATAGCACGCCGCTCTCAAGGCCGCCTCTGTGCATAAGGCATGAATTGCGTGGAAATTCTTCGTGCAGTTCTTAGCAACTAAACCACGATTGCGCTGCGCGCACCACAGCGCGCAAGCGGGGGCGTTGGATTCGCTCGATGGCTTCCGCTAACGGCACCCACTCGGCGGCAATAATTTGCTCACTCCCTCCGGTTGGCCGGGCGCGACCTTTGATCGCGCGCAGCAAATAGTAATCGACCAGCTTGCGCTGCGTTCCCCGCGGCCCATTGATTAGGTAATCTGTGCTGCCAATCAGATCAATGACTTCCGCAACAACGTGAGTCTCTTCATACACCTCGCGCACAATCGCCTTGCGCGGCGGTTCGTTTGCTTTAAGTTTGCCCTTTGGGAGTGACCAAAATCCTTTGCGCTTCCGAATCAATAAGATCTCAATTGTTTGATCAGGTTGCAACCGGAACACGACGGCGCCAACGCCGTATATCGTTTTCATGACCGCCACGCTTTCTGAAGAAATGAGCCAATGGTTGGGTTGCGAGAGGGCTGCCATGGGTTGGCATGGTATCGTGTTCTATCATACCGCGTGTAAGCGTATCGTGGAGTTGATTTGTGACCAAGATAAGGAATACAGTAGCTACAGATGACAAGCTTTGGCATGCATTACATAAAGAAAGGCGTAGCCAAGCTACGCCTTGATGGAGGATGGGAAGCCGAACAAGATCGTTCAGCTCACTGTCGCCGGTTGTTGGCGCAGCAGGGCCACAATGTCGTCTTCGATCATTGACGGCAGATCGGTTGGTGCGTAGCGCCGGCGCGGCTTACCGTTGCGGTCAACCAGAAATTTGGTGAAGTTCCATTTGATCGCGGTGCTGCCAAAAAGGCCGGGTTGCTGGGTTTTGAGATAGGTGAAGAGCGGATGCTCGTGAGGGCCGTTCACGTCAACCTTCGCGAAGAGCGGAAATGTGACCTGATATGTTCGCTCGCAGAATTGGGCAATTGATTCATTGTTGCCCGGCTCTTGCATGAATTGGTTGCTGGGAAAACCAAGCACGCTGAAACCTTGATCGCGATAGCGACGGTAGAGTTGTTCGAGGCCAGCGTATTGCGGCGATAACCCACACATGCTGGCAACATTGACGATCAACAGCACTTGGCCGCGATAGTCGGCCAGCGACTGCATTGTGCCATCGATCCGTTGGGCCGTGAATTGGTATATTGGCATGATCTTGCTCCTTGGCGGGTATGTGCAAATTGTATGCAGAGGTATTATCCCACAAATAATGCTACTGGCAAGGCAAAATAATTGCGGGGTTGAAGTTGTTGTGAAGAATTTTCATGCTCGCGATGGATGGTGTGATGGTTGGTACTCCTCTACTCTGCGGATTGCCATCTCTGCACACGAGTGTTTGTGCGCAGCGAGGTGATAGGTCAAAGGGCGCTCTGCGCTTTGACAGCGATGAATAAAAATGATATATTGTCTCATATATCTGATTGCTATGTTCACCGGTAGGTTGCGATGCCACTGTACGTCTACGAGTGCCCGGAATGCGAGATAGAGCTAGAGGAGCTGCGCCCGGCGTGGCGCGCTGATGATCCGGTCGAGTGTCCGGTTTGCCACGGGCTTTGCTTGCGCGTCGTCAGCACGTTTCATGCCCGGCGCGCGCCAGAACCGATCTACGCGACCCCGGCTCACGTAGCACGGGTGATGCATGGTCGCGATTGTTCTTGCTGCCGGCCACGCCGGCGTGCGTAAGGAGAACCTGTATGGACATGTCTGCCCATCCAGTTCCAGTGACGATTCTGACCGGCTTCCTTGGCGCCGGCAAAACCACCTTGCTCAACCGGATTCTGCACGCCGATCACGGTTTGCGCACGGCGGTGCTGGTGAATGATTTTGGCGCGATCAACATTGACGCCCAGTTGGTGGTTGGGGTCGAAGGCGATACGATTGCGCTGGCCAACGGTTGCATTTGCTGCACGATCCGCGATGATCTGCTGCGCGCGGCATTGCAACTCTTAGAGCGGCCATTACCGCCGGAGTATCTTATTATCGAGGCGAGCGGGGTGAGCGATCCGTGGGCCGTGGCTGATACGTTTCTCATGCCTGAACTGCGCCCCTATTTCCGTCTCGATAGCGTGATCACCGTTGTTGATGCCGATTATGTGCGCCAGCAGCCGGCCTACGAGTCGCTAATTGTCGAACAGATTAGCGCTGCCGATATGGTCGTGCTCAACAAAGTTGACTTGGTTCCGCCTGAGCAACTGGCCAGCATCGAAGAGTGGGTACGCCGGATCGTGCCGCAGGCGCGCATCTTGCCGGCGACCTATAGTGATGTACCGTTGTCGCTCGTGCTGGATGTAGGCCGCTTTCAGCAGCGCGCAGCGCTGCACGTTGTTGCCGTCACCGATCAGAGCGAAGCGCATGATCATGCGGCAGATGATCATAGCGAACACCACCGCCATGACCACGGCGCCGAGTTCGCCACGTGGCACTACGTCTGTGACCGTCCGTTTACGCTCAATGCGTTTCGGCGCACCATTCTCAACTTGCCGCCGGCCATTTTTCGCGCTAAAGGGGTGGTCTATCTGGCCGAAGTTCCCCAGCGGCGCGCTGTCTTGCAGGTGGTCGGGACGCGGGTGCAGGTGACGGTGGGTGATCCGTGGGGTGATCAGTCGCCTCAGACGCAGATGGTGTTTATTGGTGTGCCGGGAGCGATGGATGAAACCGCGCTGCGCGCTGCTTTCGACCAGTGTTTGCATCAGCCGGATCAGCCGGTCATGGAAGCAATAACCGCTTCACAAGCGTGGCAGCGTCCGGCGGGATCGTGAAGAGCGTGCCAATGACAGAGCGCGGCGTCATTTTTATGTTATACTACAGTTCTTGTTGGAGCCGTCGCTCGTTGCGCAGGAAGTCATGTATCGCCAGCATTCGTTCTGTTCATTCTGCGGCCATCCGTTTGCCGAGCACCAGTCATGGCCCCGCGTCTGCTCGCATTGTGGCAGCACGACCTATCGCAATCCCTTGCCAGTGGTCTTGTTATTGCAGCCAGTTGATGATGGACTCTTGCTGATCCGGCGGGCGGCGTATCCGCGCCGTGGGCAGTTGGCGTTACCCGGCGGGTTTATCGAGATGGGAGAGCGTTGGCAAGACGCAGCCGCGCGCGAGCTGTACGAAGAGGCTGGGGTAGAGATTGATCCGGCATTGGTCAGCGATTTTGCCGCGCGCAGCACTCCCGATGGCTATCTGCTGGTGTTTGGGATCGGGCCGCAACTGCGCAGCGCGGATTTGCCGGTCTTTCTCCCCAATAGCGAAGCTGCCGAGCGGGTTATTATCACTGCGCCAGTTGAGCTAGCCTTTCCACTGCATACCGAGATGGTCTTGCGATTCTTCACCCAATTGCGTCAATGGCGGCCTTTGACGTAAGGCATGCGCCGTTGGCAGCAGCAGTTAGCGCGCTTCTCCATTGGCTGCATTGGCGGGGGAAGCGCGTTGTGCTTAGATCAATCCATACTGCAAAAGCCGGTCGTGATCGGCGAGGAGCGAGGAGGTTGCTTCATCGGCTACCACCCGGCCTTCGGCCAACACGATAACGCGCGGAAACACATCGGCGACCAGCGCCAGATCGTGGGTTGAGACGAGCATCGTTTGCGGCAGGGTGCGTAGCAGCTCACTCAATCCGCGGCGCGCGCGCGGGTCAAGACCGGCTGAAGGCTCATCAAGCGCCAGCAAGCTCGGCTGCATCGCCAGCACAGTCGCCAAGGCCACCCGTTTCCGCTGGCCGAGGCTAAGCCGGTGGGGTGGGCGCTGTTCATAGCCGGTCATACCCACTGCCTGCAACGCCTGCTGGACACGCCGGTCAACCTCTGCCGGCGCTAGCCCCATATAGAGCGGCCCAAACGCAACATCTTCAAAGACAGTTGGCGAGAAGAGCTGATCATCGGGGTCTTGAAAGACCAATCCCACTCGTGCCCGGATCTGGCGGAGGTTCTGCGGGGTAACTGGCAGGCCGTCTACCACGATGGCGCCGCTTGACGGGCGGAGGGTACCGTTGAGCTGCAGCAGGAGCGTACTCTTGCCAGCCCCATTCACTCCCAGCAACGCCACCCTTTCCCCGGCAGCGATCGTGAGATCGATCTCGCGTAGGGCGGGGGTTCCATCAGGGTAGTGATAGCTGAGGTTGGTAATGGTCAACATCTTAGATATAGGCAATCACGATGAGGCTCACGTAGATAATCCCGCCGCCGAACAGCGCAAGATACGCAGTGCGTTGGAGCGGGGGCTGGTTAGCGGTGATCGGTTGCCCATCGTAGCCGCGAGCGAGCATCGCGGCATAGATTCGTTCGCTCCGGTCATAGGCCCGGATAAAGAGCGTGCCAACCATGCGTCCAGTGATGGTCGCGCGCCAGAGCAGGCTGCGGCCAGCACGCCGGTTGGGGAGGGAGGCGCTGCGGCTGTCGCGGGCGCGGAGCATGCGCAGTGCCTCTTCTTGCAGGATGAAGAGATAGCGATAGGCCATGCCAAGAATCATAATCAGCACTGGCGGGAGGCGCAACGCCGCCAGCGCGATAAGCAGCTCGCTGAAATGGGTCGTCGCGATCAGCGCCATCATTGCTTGCACCGAAAGCCATGATTTCGCCATCACGGTCGCGGCGGATACGATACCGGCATCGGTGGCGGTGATCGTCTGGCTGCCAATCGCGAACTGGACGATTGGTTCGCCGGGGCGAGCAACAGCGAGCGTCAGCGCGGCGAGGGCAAATGGCCATGCGATCAACGAGCGCCGCCAGATCGTCCACAATCCGATCCGCTTCCAGCCAATCACGAACCAGAGCGCGAGGGCAGCCAAGATCAGCGCATCCCATGCGCCGGCAGGCAGCCACGCCAGCGTGAAGATAAACCCCAGTGCGAGCCACGTCTTGACCCGGCCATCATAGGCGGCGGTTGGCTCAGCCGTTGAGGTGTCAGCCATCACGAGCGTGCCGGTGGTTGCGCGCGGAGCAGTCTGCTGATGCCCCAGATGAGGCCGAGCATCATAGCCACACCGATCAACCCAGCGATGATCGTCGAGAGTGGCGTCTCGCCAAGCCATGGGATCGTGTAATCAGGAAACAACTGATAGGGCGTATCCATGGCGCGCGTGATGAACCCGGCATCCTCGGCGACGCGCTCAAGCCCATCGGGGTCGGGCGAAGCCAAGGGGGCGAATGCGGTCATCACGGCGGCGATCACCACTCCAATGGCGACCATCCGCGTCATTGCCAGACCAGATGGGGGAGTAGCTTGAAGCAGATCAGGCCGGGTGCTGGCGAGAAAGAGGATCGCAGCGGCGGTAATCAGCCCCTCGCCGATGCCAATGACCGCATGCACGCCGAGCATAGCCGGAAAGACAATAGCTGCGGGCAGGTCAGACAACACCAGTTGCGCCGAGGTCAGGGCGGCAGCGGCCATGACCGATGCCCATCCTGCGCCGGCAGTGACGATCGCGATCCAGAACCGGTTTGCCGTCAACACACCGTTACGGAACAACAGTGGCCGTGCGAGCCAGCCGCCGATGGCGGCAGTGGCGATGCCCATGTTAAAGATATTCGCCCCCATTGCCACGATGCCGCCATCTTGAAACAGGATCGCTTGCAATGCGATTACGCTGGTCATGACGACCATGCCTGCCCATGGCCCCAGCACAATCGCTGCAAATGCGCCGCCGAGCAAGTGGCCCGATGTGCCGCCAGCAATAGGAAAGTTAAGCATCTGTGCCGCAAAGATAAACGCCGCCATCACCCCCATCAAGGGCACGGCCCGCTCATCGAGTGATTGGCGCACGGCCCGCGCCGCAAGCCCAACGGCGATCACGGTTGGCAGCCACCACAACAAAGCCACCGGCGCATGCAAAAAGCCGTCGGGAATGTGCAAGCCAAGTGTGATCCGTTCCGCGATCCACTGCCACCACATGGTGAAGACCTCTTAAGTACTATACGAATGGCGATATGCTAGTATCGACCGGGTTAAGCTCATTATAAACGAAGTAGTGTGTCTGTGCATCCCAAGATACGGTATAATGCGAGTGCTATGAGCGGACACTACACCATTCCAACTCGCATCCGGCTGACCGAGGCGCAACGCGACCAGCTTTACTGGCTGCTCCGCGAGCGCAGTATCGAGCTGGATGACTTTATGACCGAACTGGTGAACGATTATCTAGCCGGCCAACCATTGCCACCGGCGCCAGCGCCAGTTGACCGGCAAGCGACCATTCGCGAGCAGTTGCGGCTGCGACGCAACCAACTACGTATGCTGCGCGCCCAACTGCACGATCCGCACAACCCTCCCCCTGACTGGTTGCGGGCGATGGTAGCCGAGTTGGAAGACGAAATTACCCGGCTCGAAGTTGAATTACGCCGAGAAGAGTAGCATGGCTCGCCAACGTCTCGATACGCTGCTGGTCGAGCGTGGTCTGGCAGAGACGCGCGCGCGGGCGCAGGCGCTGATTATGGCCGGGCAGGTGCTGGTCAACGGCCACGTGCAGACCAAGGCCGGCACGATGGTGCCTCTCGACGCCCAGATTGATGTGCGCGGCGGCTTGCCTTACGTCAGCCGCGGCGGCTTTAAGCTCGCGCACGCACTCGATCAGTTTGGGCTTGATCCGGCAGGGTTGACGGCGATCGATGTTGGCGCTTCCACCGGCGGGTTTACCGACGTATTGTTGCAACGCGGCGCGGTGCGGGTGTTTGCAGTTGATGTCGGCTATGGCATTCTCGACCACCGGCTGCGTACCGATCCACGGGTGGTTACGCTCGAACGCACCAACATTCGCCACCTCACTGCGCTGCCTGACGGCGTGCTGGCCGATTGCGCCGTGATCGATGTCAGCTTCATCTCGCTGCGGCTCGTCTTGCCGGCGGTAAAGCGGCTGATTGCGCCGGCAGCGTGGATCGTAGCACTGATTAAACCGCAATTTGAAGCTGGCCCGCAACACGTTGGCAAAGGCGGCGTGGTGCGCGATCCGGCGGTGCATGCGCAGGTGATCCACGATATTCTAACCTTCGCGACGACGCAACAGCTCAACCCTGCTGGTCTCACCCGCTCGCCGATTACCGGCCCGGCGGGGAACGTCGAATTTCTCGTCCTCTTCCATCCCCAGCGTCCGGCTATCGACCACCAGCGCGCAATCGTAGCATGCGTGGAAGGGGGCGCGTTGTCGTAGGGACACAGCGGCGCTATGTCTTTTAGGACACAGCGGCGCTGTGTCGCTACGCGGTGTGTCTTTTAGGACACAGCGGCGCTGTGTCGCTACGCGGTGTGTCTTTTAGGACACAGCGGCGCTGTGTCGCTACGGTGTCCCTACGGTGTGTCACCACATTGCCCGCCTTCTGCACACCTTTGTTTACCCGGTTTTTACCCTGAGTGAATGACTTACAACCGGCAAAGGCGGGTAAAGATGTTACATTTATTGCATACGTTGACATTTCAAACAATGTCAGTAGGCGTACTATGCAAGATGTAGCACACGTCGCTGAAGTTGCCCGGATCGGGCCAAATTCGATCATCCAGACCATTGCGGCTTTGCGCGAGCAGTATGGCGCCGAGACCACCGCGGCTTGGCTGCGTCGCAGCGGGCGAGGCCATTTCCTTGAAACGATGCCCGACCACATGCTGGCCGAGAGCGAATTTGGCGCGATGATCCGTGACTTGCGCGACTGGCTAGGGATGCCGGCGGCGATGCGGGTGCTCGACCGTTCGGGGGAACTCACCGCGAACTATGTGGCGACGAACCGGGTGCCGGCGCCGATCCGGCTGCTCTTGCCGCGCTTGCCGGTAGGGTTGGCGTTGCGCATCTTTCTTCCCGCCATCGCCAAACATGCGTGGACATTCGCCGGCAGCGGGCAATTTGGCTACACGCTGCGGCCACAATGGCAGTTGACACTGGCCAATAGCGTGGAAGCTCGTGGAGTGCAGGCTGCCGAGCCAGTGTGCAGTTACTACCGGGCGGCGTTTGAGGGCTTGTTGCGACGGGTGGTGAGCGATCGGATTCGGGTGCGCGAGGTGGCATGCCGGGCGATGGGTGCGCCGCGCTGCACGTTTGCCGTATCGCGTGAGGGGTAATCCGGGGGGCGTCGATTTCGTTCGTTCTCGCGTTGTTGTAGTTCAGACTTGGTCGTCAGAAAGGAAGAGAGGCCACGCATGCGGATCATGATGATCCAGCCGAACTACCATGCCGGTGGGGCTGAAATTGCTGGGAACTGGCCGCCGAGCTGGGTCGCCTACATCGGCGGCGCATTGCGCACCGCAGGTTTTACCAACCTGCGTTTCGTCGATGCGATGACGGAGGATCTGCCCAATGAGCAATTGCGCCTGATCCTGCGCCATAATCGGCCCGATGTGGTGATGGCCACGGCGATCACGCCGATGATCTACAAGGCGCAAGAGACGTTGCAGATCGCGCGTGAAGAGGCGCCGAATGCTCGTCTCATTCTTGGCGGCATTCACCCGACCTTTATGTATGGTCAGGTCTTGACCGAGGCGCCATGGATCGACTACATTGTGCGCGGCGAGGGTGAAGAGATTATCGTCGAGCTGATGCAGTCGATTGAGGCGGGTACCGACCGGCGCGACCGGGCCAACATCAAGGGGATTGCCTACCTCGAGGACGGCAAGGTGGTGGCAACGCCGGCTCGTGATCCGATCGCCGATCTCGACAAGCTCACCCCGGATTGGAGCCTCTACGATTGGAAGCGCTATATCTACGTGCCGCTCAATGTGCGGGTGGCCGTACCCAACTTCGCCCGCGGTTGCCCCTTCACCTGCCGCTTCTGCTCGCAGTGGAAGTTCTGGCGTCGCTATCGCTCGCGCAGCCCGCAAAAGTTTGTTGATGAGATCGAGACGCTGGTGCGCGAGCATAATGTTGGCTTCTTCATTCTGGCCGATGAAGAGCCGACCATCAACCGCAAGAAGTTCACCGCGCTCTGCGAAGAGCTGGTGCGGCGCAAGCTGCCGGTTCACTGGGGCATTAACACCCGCGTGACCGACATTCTGCGTGATGAAGCGCAGTTGCCGCTCTGGCGCGCCGCCGGGTTGGTGCATATCTCGCTCGGCACCGAGGCTGCTGCGCAGATGAACCTTGACCGCTTCCGCAAGCAGACGACGATCGAGCAGAATAAACGCGCGATCGAGCTGATTAAGAAGCACGGCATGGTGGCCGAGGCCCAATTCATTATGGGCATGGAGAATGAGACTCCGGAGACGATCGAAGAGACCTATCGCTACGTGCTCGACTGGAAGCCGGATATGGCCAACTGGAATATGTACACGCCGTGGCCGTTTGCCGAGCTGTTTGAAGAGTTGGGTGATAAGGTTGAGGTGCGCGACTACGCGAAGTACAACTTCGTGACGCCGATTATGAAGCCTGAGCTGATGGATCGCGAAGATGTGCTCAAGGGCGTGTTGCGCAACTATGCCCGCTTCTATATGCGCAAGGCCTTCCTCGAGTATCCGTTTATCAAGGATCCGTTCAAGCGGCGCTATATGCTCGGCTGTCTGCGCGCCTTTATGAAGACCACCGTCACGCGCCGCTTCTATGACCTCGGTCGCGTCCACATGCGTGGCGCCCAGCTTGAGATCGATCTCGGCTTCGACGAGTCGCGCGTGCTGACGCCGGAGCAGATCGCGGCGATGAAGCAGCGCAAGGAGATGAATGCCGATACCACCTTCGGCGGCGCAGCTCCCGGCATCGATCCCGAAGAGATCAAGATTCAGGCCGAGAATCCGCTCAACTTGCCGTTGGAAGTGGCGGTTAACGAGAAAGCTAACGCGGCGACTCCGGCCAAGCCGGCGTCATAAGTGGCGACCCGAACCTCCCCGGCCCCCTCTCCCATCTTACGGTGGGAGAGGGGGAGGTGGCATTGGTGAGCAATAGCCACAAAAAGACGCAAAAAATACTCGTTTTTCGTGTCTTTTGTGGCTCTTTGTGGCTACGCTTCGGCCCAGCCCGGAAGGGCCGGGCGATACGGCGCAGCGATGCTTTGCTTTGCCCCCACCCCCAGCCCCTCCCCCGCTGGGGGAGGGGAGTGGCTCTCGCCCTCCAGCCCCCCCACCGTAAGATGGGAGAGAGGGAGGTGGCA
>JAUQOZ010000242.1:25108-25431 GCA_030550625.1 Chloroflexota bacterium
GGGCCGGGTTTTGGTTACGAAGTCCGCTGCGCGGGCTGATGGCCCTTACCCCCAAACCTTTTTGCGCCCTTTGCGTTCATTGGCGGCTTTGCGTTAAGCGGCTTGGCGGCTTTGCGTTGGCCCTCACCCCCAGCCTTTCGGAGGTAGGTTGACCGCAGAGGACGCGGAGGATCATCACCATCCCAAAACCTTTGCGCCCTTCGCGTTCATTGGCGGCTTTGCGTTGCGAATCTTTGCGCCTTTGCTTGCTTTGCGGCTTTGCATTAACGCCCTCACCCCCCGGCCCTCTCTCCCACCTTACGGCGGGAGAGAGGGAGGTGGCA
>JAUQOZ010000107.1 GCA_030550625.1 Chloroflexota bacterium
CGCGAGGACGGGAGGGATGATGAAGAGAGGTTGCTGGCGCTGAAGGGGGAGATTGCTTCGGTCGGGCGGCTCCCAGCTTTGCTGGACGCCGCCGCTCCCTCGCACTGACTGTCGGAAAGCGCCGCCGCTCCCTCGCACTGACAATCAATCACGCCCCGCTGTTCCCCCTTTGTTGCTATAATTCGGCGTAGTTCTTCAGATAGCAATCATATATATTGAGGACACCATGCAGATCACTATCCGGCCAGTAGCGACATACGCCGAATATCGGGCCTGCGAACAACTTCAGCAATTGGTGTGGGGCGATGAGTTTGTGGTGCCGCTCAACTTGCTGGTGACGGTGCAGCGCAATGGCGGGTTGGTGCTAGGTGCATTTGCCGGCGATGAGCTGGTGGGCTTCGTGTTTGGTTTTTTGGCCCGCACTGCCGATGGCCGCTTGAAGCATGCCTCGCATATGGCGGCGGTGCGGCCCGATCTGCGCGATGCGCGCATCGGTGAGCGGCTGAAGCGGGCGCAGCGCGAGTTTGCTTTGGCGCAAGACCTCGAATTGATGACGTGGACGTATGATCCACTGTTGGCGCGCAATGCCCATCTTAATATCCACAAACTGGGCGCGATCTGTCGCACCTATTTGCGCAATGTGTATGGGCCGGAGCCGGAGCTGGTCGATGGCGTGTTGCCGAGTGATCGGTTTCAGGTTGAGTGGTGGCTGGTGCAATCACCAGTGGCGCACCCGTCTGCCGAGCAGGTGGCGGCAGCGCCGCTGATCAATCCGTCGCTCGATGCGCCGCCAGTCATTGCTGGTGAACCAGTCGCGCGTTTGCGCATCCCGCTCGATTTTAGCTCCGTGCAGCAACGCGATCCGAGCGTGGCGCAGGCGTGGCGTTATCATTTCCGCGCCTGCGCCGAAGCTGCCTTTGCCGCCGGCTATGTGGTGGTTGATTTTAGCCGCGCCGATCACCATCACGGCCAATATACGTTGGTGCGGCCTACACCGTAGGGCGAGGACGCAGCGCGCTGCGCCCCTACGGCGCGGTGGGGCGCGGCGGCACGGTCGGGGTGGCGGTGGGTGCCACGGTGGGGCGCGGCGGCGCGGTGGGGCGCGGCGGCGCGGTCGGGGTGGCGGTGGGTGCCACGGTGGGGCGCGGCGGCGCGGTCGGGGTGGCGGTGGGTGCCACGGTGGGGCGCGGCGGCGCGGTGGGGCGCGGCGGCGCGGTCGGGGTGGCGGTTGGTTCGGGAGTTGGGCGCGGCGGCGTGGTCGGGGTCGCCGTTGGGACAGGCGTGGCGGTCGGGGTACTAGTGGGGGGCAACAGAATGCCATCACGGGCGCGCGCATAGTTCAGGTCACCAGCGATTGCGCCGTGGTAGCCGATGTGGGGGCGATTGGCCCGATCAAGCGCGAGCGACGCATCAATGCCCACTTGCGCGTTGCTATCAACGATCTGCCGTACCCATACGGCGCCGTTCCAGTAAGCGTATTGGAGGACGCCGTTGGTAGCGTCGTAGTAGGCGATATGTGGTCGCCCAGCCCGGTCAAGGGCCAGCGCAGCATACCGGCCGACATCACCTTCAGCAGCTACCGTCTCGATCTGCCAGCCATTGCCATTCCAGCGGGCATAGTGCAGATCGCCATTCGTAGCATCGTAATACGCCACGTGCGGCTGCCCGGCGCTATCGAGGGCCAGCGCAGCATAGCGGCCGACATCACCTTCGGCAGCTACTGTCTCGATCCGCCAGCCGTTGCCGTTCCAGCGAGCGAATTTCAGATCGCCATTCGTGACGTCGTAGTAGGCGATGTGCGGGTAGTCGAAGCGGTCGAGCGCCAGCGCCGTATACTGCCCAACATCACCGCGCGCATCGACGATCCGGATGAGCCAATGTTGGCCGTTCCACTGCGCATAAAGCAGATCGCCGTTCGTGGCGTCATAGTAGGCAAGGTGCGGCCAATTACTGCTATCGAGCGCCAATGTGACATACTCACCCGTTTGGCCGTGGCTATCCACCCGTTGTTGCTCCCAGCGATTGGCGCGCCAGCGCGCATACTTGAGATCGGCGTTGGTCGCATCGTAATAGGCAATGTGCGGCTGATCGGCGCGATCGAGCGCAAGATGGGCAAACTGCCCGCTTTGCGGCGCTTGATCGACGGTCTGAACCACCCAGTACGCACCCGTCCACGCAGCGTAAGCCAGATTGCCGCTGGTGATGTTGTAATACGCTAGATGCGGTCGTTCGGCGCTGTCAAGGGCAAGCGAAGCGTAGCGGCCAACCTGACCGGATTGCTCGACCTGCTCGATTTGCCAGAAGCCATTGCTGAGGCGAGCGTGCCAAAGGGCGCTCTGCTCCCAGCCATGTTCGGTAAACAAGCTAAGCTGCGGTTGGTTGGCGGCGTCGAGATCGAGGCTCAGAGCGCGCATGGCGTTGTTGGCGGCGATGACGGTTTGCTGTTGCCATGCAGCGCCATTCCAGAAGGCATATTGCACGCTTGATTGTGAGGCATTGTAGTATCCGATGTGCGGCTGATCGTTCGTATCGAGCGCCAGCGTCACATACCAGCCGGTGATGTCTCTGTCATCAACAACTTGGATTATCCACCGCGATCCATCCCAATACGCATATTTCAGATCAGCATTGGCCGAGTCGTAGTAGGCAAGATGGGGATGGCCCTGCCGGTCGAGGGCTTGTGACAAAAATTGTCCGGCGTGGCGGTCAACCGTTTGCACCTGCCACGCGCTTCCCGTCCACAGGGCATGCTGTAATGTCGCTGTAGCTGCGGCAAAAAAGCTGATGTGCGGGCGATCACTAGCGTCAAGGGCGAGGGTGACGGCGATGCCGGCATCGTTCTGGGCATCGACGGTCTGAATCTGCCAACCTTGTCCATCCCAACGCGCATACTTCACCGCGCCATGCGTCCAGTCATAGTAGGCAATGTGCGCATAGCCGGTACGATCAAGGGCGAGGGCCGGGTAGTGGCCAGTGTGCGTCGTATTGTCAACGGTTGCGATCTGCCAGCCGGCGGCAGTGCGATGCGCATATTTCAACGCACCGTTCAACCAGTCGTAGTACCCGATGTGCGGTTGATTGGCTTGATCAAGCGCGAGGGCAGCATATTCACCCACACCGGGACTGTCATCAACAACTTCAATCCGCCAGCCGGCGGCTTCGGCATGGGCGTAATAGAGCGCGTCGCCGCCAAACGCGAGATGCGGCTGGCCGGCGGTGTCGATGCGCAAGGTGCGATCACGCAGGCGCGTGAAATGGCGTGGCCCATCGACCGTCTCAATCTCCCACGTTATCGTTGGATCAGGTGAAGGGACAGCCGCGATGCCGGCCAGTATCTGGCCGTTGAGAATGCCCACAAGTGCGAGGATCACAGCAGTGGACAACACAATGCGCAGCAACTGCGACTCCTTTCAGACAGTTGTCCTGCGCACAGCCGGGGACGCGGGAGAACAAGCGATAATGGTAGTATAGCATAAGGCCGATGCCACCCAATCAGTACCGCATGCAACCAGTTTGACACATCCCGCCGAGCACCGTACAATCGAAAGTGGGGAAGGGTGAACGAGGCATCACCCCACGCGCAAAGTCACGATGTGTCACATATCGAGGAGGCTCCATGACCGTCAAGGCGCCACGTTCTCGCTCGCGCCGCGCAGCGGCGGCAGTCGCTCCTGATCTGGCAGCAGTTGGTGAAGGGCGGCGCCGGGTTATTATCGAGGCGGTTGAACCGGCAATTGATGGCGGGCGGTACCCGGTGAAGCGGATTGTGGGTGATGTGCTGACAGTGCGGTGCGATCTGTTTGCCGATGGTCATGACGAGCTAGCGGCAGTGGTGCGCCACCGTCCGGTTGGGGCCAAGGCGTGGCACGAAGCGCCGTTGCGCCCGCTAGTCAACGATCGTTGGGAAGGCCAATTTACCCTCAACAGCATTGGCCGCCACGAGTTTCAGATCGTGGCGTGGATCGATCGCTTTGCGACGTGGGTGCATCAGCTTGAGAAGCGACTGGCCGCCGGCCAAGATGTGCGGGTTGATTTGCAGATCGGGGCGGCGCTCGTCGGCGAAGCGGCACGCCATGCCAGCGGCGCCGATTCGGCGGTGTTGCATGTGGCTGAGGCGGCGTTGATTGCCGGTGATGTCGATACCGCCTTTGCCAGCGAGATCCATTCATTGATGGCCGTCCATTTGCCGCGCCGCTTCGCCACTGAATCCGAAGTGTATCCAGTGACGGTCGAGCGTGAGCGGGCGCGGTTTTCAGCGTGGTACGAGTTGTTCCCCCGGTCGACGTCCGATGAGCCGGGCCGCCACGGCACCTTCCGCGATGTGATCAAGCGCCTGCCCTACGTGGCCGAATTGGGCTTTGACGTGCTCTATCTGCCGCCGATTCATCCGATCGGCTACACCTTCCGCAAAGGCCGCAACAACAGTCTCACCGCCGGCCCCAACGATCCGGGCAGCCCGTGGGCGATCGGTAATGCCGACGGCGGCCACATGAGCGTCCATCCTGAATTGGGCACGCTCGAAGATTTTCGGGCGCTGGTGGCGGCAGCGCGTACCTACGGCATCGAGGTGGCGCTCGACATCGCCTTCCAATGCTCGCCTGACCACCCTTACGTGCGCGAGCATCCGCAGTGGTTTCGCGCCCGGCCTGATGGCACAATCCAGTACGCTGAGAATCCGCCCAAGAAGTATCAGGATATCTATCCGTTTGATTTTGAGTCGGATGATTGGCAGGGGCTCTGGCAAGAGCTACGCCGGATCTTTGCCTTCTGGATTGAGCAGGGAGTGCGTATCTTCCGGGTTGATAATCCGCACACCAAGAATTTGCGCTTCTGGGAGTGGTGCCTCAACTCGCTCAAGGCCGAGCATCCCGATCTGATCTTTCTCTCAGAAGCCTTTACCCGCCCGAAGGTGATGTACCATCTGGCGAAGATCGGCTTTACCCAGAGCTATACCTACTACACGTGGCGCACTACCAAGCACGAGCTTACCCAGTATCTGCTGGAATTGACCACGCCGCCGGTGAGCGATCTCTTTATCCCTAACTTCTGGCCGAATACGCCTGATATTCTGACCCCGCAATTCTACGCTGGCCAGCGTTCCGTCTTCCTCACGCGGGCAGCGATGGCGGCGACGCTGACGGCGAGTTGGGGGATCTATGGCCCGGCCTACGAGTTGATGGAGCATATTCCGGTGCCGGGGCGCGAAGAGTATATCGACAACGAGAAGTACGAGATTAAGCGGTGGAACCTTGATGCGCCGCATAGTCTGCGCGGTTTTATTGCCCAACTCAACCGGATTCGCCGCGAGCATCCCGCGCTGCACCGCAACGATACGCTGCGTTTCCACCGGGTTGATATTGACTTCCACGAGCACGAGTGGTTGTTAGCCTATAGCAAAACCTCGCCCGATGGCCAAGACATTATTCTAGTGGTGGTCAACCTCGATCCCGAACGCACGCAGCGCGGTTGGGTGCAGGTGCCGGTGGCCGAGTGGGGCCTCAATAGCGTGTACCAAGCCCACGACTTGTTGACCGATGCTCGCTATCCGTGGTCGGGCGAATTTAACTATGTCGAACTCAGCCCGCAAGCGCCGGTGCATATCTTCTGCATTCGCCGCCTGCGCCGCGATGAGCGCGGGTTTGAGTATTTCGCCTAACGGCACGCGCAACGCTGCGCCGATACGACGATGTTGGATAAGGGGAGTAAGCTGGACGAACGATGAGGATGCACCATGACCCGTACCCGCCCGGCCAAGGCGCCGACGATTCTGGCCGATGATCCGCTCTGGTATAAAGATGCAGTGATCTACGAGCTGCATGTGCGCGCCTTTTGCGATAGCAATGGCGACGGGATCGGCGATTTTCCCGGCCTGACCAGCAAGCTCGATTATTTGCAGGATCTGGGGGTGACGGCGATCTGGCTGCTTCCGTTCTATCCTTCGCCGCTGCGTGATGATGGTTATGACATCGCCGACTATACCAACATCCATCCCAACTACGGCACTCTCGCCGACTTTAAGGTCTTTATTCGCGAGGCCCACCGGCGTGGTCTGCGCGTGATTACCGAGCTGGTCTGTAACCACACCTCTGACCAGCATCCGTGGTTTCAGCGCGCCCGCCGCGCCAAGCCCGGCTCCTCGGCGCGCAATTTTTACGTGTGGTCGGATACGCCTGACCGCTACAAAGACGCGCGGATTATCTTCAAAGATTTCGAGACCAGCAACTGGACGTGGGATCCGGTGGCGCAGGCCTATTACTGGCACCGGTTCTACAGCCACCAGCCTGATCTCAACTTTGAGAACCCGGCGGTGCAGCGAGCCGTGTTCAAGGCGATGGAGTTCTGGCTCGATCTCGGCGTCGATGGCATGCGGCTCGATGCCATCCCCTATCTCTACGAGGCTGAGGGTACTAATTGCGAGAATCTGCCGGAAACTCACGCTTTTCTCAAACGCCTGCGCCGGCACATGGACGAGAAGTATCACGGGCGGATGTTTCTGGCCGAGGCGAATCAGTGGCCGGAAGACGCGGTCGCCTATTTCGGCGATGGCGATGAGTGCCACATGGCCTTCCACTTCCCGGTCATGCCGCGGCTCTTTATGTCGGTGCATCTTGAGGATCGCTATCCCATCATTGACATTATGCGGCAGACGCCGCCGATTCCCGATACGTGCCAGTGGGCGATCTTCTTGCGCAACCACGATGAGTTGACGCTCGAAATGGTGACCGATGAAGAGCGCGATTATATGTATCGCGTTTACGCCCGCGATCCGCAGGCGCGCATCAACCTCGGCATTCGCCGCCGGTTGGCCCCGCTGCTCGGCAACCACCGGCGCAAGATCGAGCTGATGAACGGTCTGCTCTTCTCGTTGCCGGGCACGCCGGTGCTGTATTACGGTGACGAGATCGGCATGGGCGATAACATCTACCTCGGCGATCGCAACGGGGTGCGCACGCCGATGCAGTGGAGCGGCGACCGCAATGCCGGTTTTTCCCGCGCCAATCCGCAGCAACTCTACCTGCCGGTGATTACCGATCCCGAATATCACTACGAGACGGTCAATGTCGAAACGCAGAGCGCCAACCAGCACTCGCTGCTCTGGTGGACGAAGCGGCTGATCGCGCTGCGCAAGCGGTATGCGGCCTTCGGTCGCGGCACGCTTGAGTTTCTTTACCCCGAAAACCGCAAGGTGCTCTGTTTCTTGCGCAAAACCGAAGACCAAATTTTGCTCACCGTCTTCAATTTGTCGCGGTTTGTGCAAGGCGTCGAACTCGACCTCTCGCCGTACCGCGGCCTGATGCCGGTGGAGTTGTTTGGGCAAGTCGAGTTTCCGCCGATTGGTGACCAACCCTACTTCCTCACCCTTGGCCCGCATAGCTTCTACTGGTTTACGCTGGTGCCGCAGCGTGTCGAGGGGGTACGGTTGGCAGCGCCGCAACCTGAAACCGATCTGGTGCAGA
The DNA here is from genome assembly GCA_030550625.1 of Chloroflexota bacterium. Taxonomy (GTDB): domain Bacteria; phylum Chloroflexota; class Chloroflexia; order Chloroflexales; family Chloroflexaceae; genus Chloroflexus. The sequence continues at coordinate 7,458 of JAUQOZ010000107.1, forward strand.
TACCGGTTGATGCGATCGAGTGGGATGCCATCTTTTACGACGGTCGCCAAGAGCGGCTGGAACGGATCTTGCCCGCTTATTTGCGCAACCGGCGCTGGTTTGGCGCCAAGACGCGCAAGATCAAGCAGGTCAATATCAACGAATTTGCCCGGCTCGATTATGCCGGCGGCCCAGCCTATCTCACGCTGCTGAATGTGCAGTATGTTGAGGGCAGCCCCGAAACCTATCTGCTACCGATGGCTTATGCCGAAGGTGAGCGGGCCGATCAGATATTGGCCGATCAGCGCCATCTAGTTATTGCCCGCCTGAAGGTGGGGCGGCGGCCCGAAGCGGGGGTGCTGTACGATCCGCTTGGCGAGCGGCGCTTTGCGGCGGCGTTGCTTGAGCTGACGATTGGCCGCCGGCGCTTGCGCGGCGAGGCTGGCGGCGAGCTGGTGGGAGGCACCACGCGCGCCTTGCGCAAACTGCTGAGTGGCAGCGATGGCCTTGAACCGAGCCTGATGCGCGGCGAGCAGAGCAATTCGTCAATTAATTTCGGCAGCCGGCTGATTATGAAGCTGTTCCGCAAGATCGAGCCGGGCCGCAACCCCGATCTTGAACTAGGCCGCTACTTGACCGAAGAGGCTGGCTTTGCCCACACGCCGCCAGTGGCCGGTTACATCGAATATCTGCGCGGCAAAGACGAGCCGCTGACGCTGGCGATTGTGCAGGGGTACGTGCAAAACGAGGGTGACGCCTTCGATTACGCGCTCGATGTGGTGCGGCGCTATTACGATACGGTGCTCACCCGGCCCGATTTGACCCCGCCGGTGGTGAAGGGGAGCGTGGCCGAGCTGTTGGCGGCTGCCGAACAACCGCCGGCGCCCTTGGCCGAAGAGCTGATCGGCGGCTACCTCGAAGCGGCGCGCTTGCTCGGCCAGCGCACCGCCGAGATGCATCAGGCGCTGGCGAAAGGGAGCGGGCCGGCCATGGCGCCAGAACCCTTCTCAACCCTCTACCAACGCTCGATCTACCAGAGCATCCGTAGCCTGATTGGGCGCACCTTGCAAGACCTGCGCAAGCAGTTGCCATCCTTGCCGGCGACAGTGCGCCCTGCCGCCGAGCGCGTCGCGCAGAGTGAAGACGCCTTGCTAGCCCGGCTGCACCGTATCACTGGCGACAAGATCGAGACGGTGCGCATTCGCATTCACGGCGATTATCATCTTGAGCAGGTGCTCTTTACCGGTAAAGATTACGTGATCATCGACTTCGAGGGCGAACCGCTACGCCCGATCAGCGAGCGGCGGATCAAGCGGTCGCCGCTGCGCGATGTGGCCGGCATGCTGCGCTCGTACCAGTACGCCGCGTATGCTGTTCTCTTTGCGCGTGACGGTGCAGCCAGCAGCGCCGATGAATTCGAGCGGCTGCAACGTTGGGCCGATTTCTGGAGCTTCTGGGTTTGCGCTGCGTTCCTGCACGGCTACCTTGCTACGGCGGGTCAAGAACCGTTTGTGCCCGCCGATCGCGCCGATTTGGAAGCGTTGCTTGAGACCTTTGTGGTCGAGAAAGCGGTCTACGAACTGGCGTATGAAATGAATAACCGCCCGGATTGGTTGCCGATCCCGGTCAACGGTATCTTGCGCCAGATTGAGCAGTAGCAGTGTACCGCAGAGAATGCAGAGGGTGAAGCCAGTCGGTCATTGCGAGGGGGCGCGGAGCCAGTCGGTCATTGCGAGGGAGTGGCGGCGTCCAGCGAAGCTGGGAGCCGCCCGACCGAAGCAATCTCCCGCTCCAGCGGAAGGGATAGCTGAGCGGGTCGCTCCCGCTGTCGGGGGAGATTGCTTCGCTGCGCTCGCAATGACAACGGGGAGCGGGAGAGATGCCTGAGCGGGTGGCTGCCGTGCTCGCGAGGAATTGCTGTGCCTCTGCGCCCTCTGCGGTACAACCAAAACGTGCAGTACAATAGCCTACGAGTTGCGCGTGAGCGCAGCCATGAATACCCACAAGAGGAACCACCCATGAGCGATACTGAAAAACCGCGCCGCACCCGTCGCAAGAAAGAGGCGCCGGTCGAAGAGGCGACTGCGCCAATGATCGCACCGGCTGCCGAGACACCTACCGCCGTGGTCGACGAGCCGTCGGCGGCGACCAAAGCGATGATGGCTAGCATCCTTAGTGAAGATGATATTTATCTTTTCAATCAAGGCACCCATTACCGCCTGTACGATAAATTCGGCGCCCAACCGGTAACGATCGAAGGCGTTCCCGGCACGTACTTTGCAGTCTGGGCGCCCAACGCCGAATATGTGGCCGTGATCGGCGATTGGAATAACTGGGATGCCGGGGCCAACCCGTTGCGCCAGCGCGGTTTTTCCGGCGTGTGGGAAGGGTTCATTCCCCACGTCGGCAAAGGAATGCGCTATAAGTTCCACATCGCCTCGCGCTATTACGGCTACCGCGAAGACAAGACCGATCCCTTCGGCAGCTACTTTGAAGTCGCGCCGCAGACGGCGGCGATCGTCTGGGATCGTGAGTATACGTGGTCGGATCAGCAATGGATGGCCGAGCGTGGCCAGCGCCATCGGCTCGACGCGCCAATCTCGATCTATGAAGTGCATCTCGGTTCGTGGCGGCGTAAGCCCGAAGAGGATAACCGCCCGCTCAATTACCGCGAGCTGGCCCACGAGCTGGTCGAGCACGTCAAAGAGTGCGGCTTTACCCACGTCGAGCTGCTCCCGGTGACCGAACACCCCTTCTACGGCTCGTGGGGCTATCAGTCAACCGGCATGTTTGCGCCGACTAGCCGTTACGGCACGCCGCAAGATTTTATGTACTTTGTCGATTACCTGCACCAAAACGGGATCGGCGTGATACTGGATTGGGTGCCCAGCCATTTTCCCACCGACGGCCATGGTCTTGCCTATTTCGACGGCACCCATCTCTACGAGCATGCTGATCCGCGCAAGGGCTATCATCCCGATTGGGGCAGCTACATCTACAACTATGGGCGCAACGAAGTGCGCAGCTTCCTGATCAGCTCAGCCCTCTGCTGGCTCGATAAGTTCCATATTGACGGCCTGCGGGTTGATGCGGTGGCGAGCATGCTCTACCTCGACTACTCGCGCCGGCCCGGCGAGTGGATTCCCAACCAGTATGGCGGGAATGAAAATTTGGAAGCGATTAGCTTCTTGCGCGAATTGAATACGCAGATTTACAAGTACTACCCCGACGTGCAGACAATTGCCGAAGAGAGCACAGCATGGCCAATGGTCTCGCGTCCGGTCTACGTCGGCGGGTTAGGCTTCGGCTTCAAGTGGGATATGGGGTGGATGCACGATACCCTGCAATACTTCCGCCGCGACCCGATTTACCGCCGCTTCCACCACAACGAGCTGACCTTCCGCGGCCTCTATATGTTCACCGAAAACTACGTGCTGCCGCTCTCGCACGATGAGGTGGTGCATGGCAAGGGGTCGCTGCTCGATAAGATGGCAGGTGATGTGTGGCAGAAATTTGCTAATCTGCGCCTGCTCTACAGCTACATGTTCGCCCAACCCGGCAAGAAGCTGCTCTTTATGGGCGGCGAATTTGGCCAGTGGCGCGAATGGTCGCACGATACCAGCCTCGACTGGCACCTGTTGATGTTCCCTTCGCATCAAGGGGTGCTGCGCACGATCAGCGATCTCAACCGGCTCTACCGCAGCGAGCCGGCGCTGCACGAGTTTGACTGCGATCCGAAAGGGTTTGAGTGGGTGGATGCCAATGATGCCGACGCCAGCGTTTACAGTTTCTTGCGCAAGAGCCGGCATGGTGAAACGATATTGGTCGTGCTGAATGCGACGCCGGTGGTGCGCGAGGATTATCGAGTCGGCGTGCCGGCGGGCGGCTGGTGGCGCGAGTTGTTTAACAGCGACTCTGAGTACTATTGGGGCAGTGGGCAAGGCAATGCCGGCGGGGTGATGGCCGAAGAGACGCCATCGCATGGCCGGCCATTCTCGTTGCGGCTGCGCTTGCCGCCATTGGGGGCGCTGTTCTTTAAACATAATGGATAAACGAGTGGGGGTGGGGTGAAAACCCGTCTCTAACGGGTTCAAGGGTGGACAGAACGTGTGAGCACAGATAGAGTTTATGGCTTTGCGATGCACTGTTTCACCCTCACCCCCAGCCCCTCTCCCACTGGCGTGGGAGAGGGGAGTGCAGAGCCGGACGTTGAGGCATTGCACGGCGATCAACGGTTCCACTCGACCAAACGTTCTGTCCGTTTCTCAACCTTAACGGGGCGGGTTTGTAACCTACCCCACTGGCCGATCCATCGTGGCAACACCGAGCGGGTGTTCAACCCGCTCCTACGCCAACCTGTATCGTGGCATGCTTATGTTTGATTTACCACTGCCCGGCGCGGTCTACCGGGCCGATGGCACAACCGCGTTCACGCTATGGGCGCCAACGGCGACAACCGTTGAGCTGATCGTGCTCGATGCGCAGCCGCATGCAGTGGCGATGCAGCCGATCGGCTACGGCTGTTGGCATGTGGTCACGGCAGCGCCTCCCGGTACGCGCTACCGCTACCGGATCGACGGAGCGCGCGAGCGGCCCGATCCGGCGTCACGCTGCCAACCCGACGGTGTGCATGGCCCGTCGGCAGTAGTGGATCATCGCTTTGAGTGGAGCGATGCGGCGTGGCGCGGCGTGCCGCTCGCCGATCTGGTGATCTACGAGCTGCACGTAGGCGCCTTCACGCCAGAAGGCACCTTCGAGGCGATTATTCCCCACCTGCCTATGCTGCGCGATCTCGGCATCACCGCGATCGAGCTGATGCCGGTGGCGCACTTCCCCGGCACGCGCAATTGGGGGTATGATGGCGTCTATCTCTATGCGCCGCATACCGCTTACGGCGGCGTCACGGGCCTCAAGCGGCTGGTCGATGCCGCCCATGCCCACGGTATGGCGGTGCTGCTCGATGTGGTCTACAACCATTTTGGCCCCGAAGGCAACTATTTGTGGGACATCGCACCACCAGCGTTTACCGATCGTTATCGCACGCCGTGGGGAGCGGCGATTAACTATGACGGGGCCGAGAGCGATCTGGTGCGCTGGCTGATCATCGAAAATGCGCTTGAGTGGCTGCGTGAATACCACATTGACGGCTTGCGCCTCGATGCAACCCATGCTATTTTCGACATATCGCCCTACCATGTGCTCGAAGAGCTAGCCGATCGGGTGCGGGCGCAAGCCTTGCGGTTAGGCCGTCCGGCCTACCTCTTCGCCGAGCATCCGCTCAACGATCCGCGCTTTGCCCGTCCTAAAGAGCTGGGTGGATATGGCTTAACTGGTATCTGGTCGGATGATTTCCACCACGCGCTGCACACCCTGCTCACCGGTGAGCAAAACGGCTACTACGAGGGTTTTGGCAGCATCGAGCAGATGGCGACCGCGATTGAGCGCAGCTTTGTCTTTGCCGGCGAATACTCGCCGCACGCCCGCCGCCGGTTTGGCCGTGATCCGTCTGATCTGGCCGTCGAGCAATTTGTGGTCTTTGCCCAAAACCATGATCAGGTCGGTAATCGCGCGGTTGGCGACCGGCTCGGCGCGACGCTCAGCGAGGCGCAGATGCGCTTAGCGGCGGCGACGGTATTGCTCAGCCCGTATACGCCGTTGATCTTTATGGGGGAAGAGTATAACGAACCAGCGCCGTTCCAATACTTTACCGATCATAGTGACCCGGCCTTGATCACCGGCGTGCGCGAGGGACGCAAGCGCGAATTCGCCTATTTTCTTCGCCCCGGCCAAGCCGTGCCCGATCCGCAAGACCCAGCCACGTTCATGCGTTCAAAGCTGAATCATCGTTTGCGTGTAGAGGGGCGGCACGCGGCGCATCAGGCCTTCTACCGCGAACTGTTGCGCATCCGGCGCGAGTTGCCGGGGTTGCGGCAGCGCCCGCGCACCCGCGTGCAAGGACAGGTGATTGTCGTCGAGTGGCCGGGCATCCGGTTACTGCTCAATTTCGGCCCCGATCCGGCCCAGATCGACCTGCCGGCGCAAGTGTGGCAGATTCGGCTCGATAGCGCCGATCCGCCGGCAGCGAGTCTAAAACAAGCCAGCGTCGTTTGCGCTGGCCACAGCGCGGTGCTGCTGGTAGCAACCGCCTAGAAGTGATCCAGTGGCGCAAAGGTGTGAACAACCTATGGAAGAGCGTCTTTGCGCCAATGCAAACGAAGCAGAAACAACGGAGTACCTCCTATGGCCGAGCGGCTGATCTGCATTCACGGCCACTTCTACCAACCGCCACGCGAAAACCCGTGGCTCGAAGCGGTTGAACAGCAAGACTCGGCATACCCCTATCACGACTGGAACGAGCGGATTACTGCCGAGTGTTACGAGGAAAATGCCGCTTCACGCATTCTTGACAGCCAAAATCAGATTGTCCGCATCGTCAACAACTACAGCCGGATCAGCTTCAACTTTGGGCCAACCCTCTTGACGTGGCTGGCCGCGCATGCGCCGCAGGTCTATCAAGCTATTCTCAATGCCGATCAAGAGAGTCAGCGCTATTTCGGCGCCGGCTCGGCGATGGCGCAGTGCTACAACCACATCATTATGCCGCTGGCCTCGCGGCGCGATAAAGTGACGCAGGTCATCTGGGGCATCCGCGACTTTGTCTACCGGTTTGGCCGCCAGCCGGAAGGGATGTGGTTGCCGGAAACGGCGGTTGACCTCGAAACGCTCGATATTATGGCCGAGCATGGCATCCGCTTTACGATCTTGGCCCCGACCCAAGCCAGCCATGTGCGCAAAATCGGCGAGATGATCTGGCACGATGTCAGCGGCGGGCGGATTGATCCGACCCAGCCGTATCTGGTAAAACTGGCGAGCGGGCGGGCGATGACGGTCTTCTTTTACGATGGGCCGGTGTCGCGGGCTGTTGCCTTCGAGCGCCTGCTCAGCAGCGGGGTCGGTTTTGCCAACCGGTTGGCCAGCATTTTCAACGACCAGCGTCCGTGGCCGCAACTGGCCCATATCGCCACCGACGGCGAGACCTACGGCCACCACCATCGCCACGGCGATATGGCGCTGGCCTACGCCCTCCACTACATCGAAGAGACCGGCTTGGCCAAGCTGACCAATTATGCCTCGTACTTGCAACGCTACCGCCCCACCCACGAAGTGCAGATTATCGAACGCACCTCGTGGAGTTGCGCGCACGGTGTGGGGCGCTGGTCAACTGATTGCGGCTGCAATACCGGCGGCAATCCGGGTTGGAATCAGGCATGGCGGGCGCCGCTGCGCGCTGCGCTCGACTGGCTGCGCGATACGATTGCCCCCCGCTTCGAGGGTTATGCTCGCCGGTTGCTGATTGATCCATGGGCAGCACGTGATGATTACATCAACGTGATACTCGACCGCTCACCGGAGAATGTGGCTGCCTTTATTGGCCGGCATGGCCGGGGCCGGCTCGATGAGGGCCAGCGGATTGCGGCGCTGAAGCTGATGGAGTTGCAGCGCCATTTGATGCTGATGTACACCTCGTGCGGCTGGTTTTTCGATGATCTGAGCGGGATCGAAACGATCCAAGTGATGATGTATGCCGGGCGGGCGCTCCAACTGGCCCACGAGCTATTTGGCGAAGAGTTTGAGCCGGAATTTCTCGACCGGCTGGCGCAGGCGCGCAGTAATGTGCCGGCGCGCGGCACTGGCCGCGACCTCTACGAGCGCCACGTGCGCCCAGCAATGGTTGATCTGCGCAAAGTCGGCGCGCACTACGCGATGACCTCGCTCTTCAACGGCGTCGGTGAGCGTGAACGGATCTACGCCTACACGGTTGAGCGCGAAGATTACCATCTGCTCTTGGCAGGCAAGGCGCGCTTGGCGCTAGGTCGCATCCGCATCGAGTCGAACGTCACCGGTGAGTCGACCCGGCTCAGCTTCGGCGTCCTCCATCTCGGCGATCACAATATTTCGGGCGGAGTGCGCGAATATCAGAGCGAGCAAGCCTACCAACAGTTGATCGAAGAGCTGAGCGAACTCTTCTTGCGGGCCGATATTCCCGGCGTTATTCGCGTGGTTGACCGCAACTTCGGCCAAGAGCAGTATTCGCTCAAACTGCTCTTCGGCGATGAACAACGCCAAATCCTCAATCGCATCCTTACATCGAGTTTGGCTGAGGCTGAAGCGGCCTACCGGCAGATTTACGAGAATCACGCCCCGCTGATGCGCTTTCTAGCCAGTATGGGCATGCCGGTGCCGCGAGAGTTTCAGATCGCCGCCGAATTTGCCATCAACACCGAACTGCGCCGTTTGTTTGAAGCCGACCCGCTCGATTTCGACCGTATTCATAGTCTCTTGCGCGAAGCGAAACGATCGGGTGTCACCCTTGACGCTGAGGGCTTAAGTTATGCGCTATCGCGTACCATCCGGCGGATTAGTGAGACGTTCCAACTGACGCCTGAAGATCGCGCGCTGTTGGCCCAACTCGATGCCGCGGTCGGCCTTATGCGCGATCTCCCCTTTGAGGTTGATGTCTGGCACGCCCAAAATGTCTACTACGAGTTATTGCAGTCTGTTTATCCGCAGATGAAGGCGGAAGCCGAGGCAGGATACGCTGATGCCCATGCGTGGGTGCGGCTGTTCCGCGCGCTCGGTGCGAAATTGCGCTTTCGTCTGCCGCCGGGAGAACCATGATTGATGTAGAACCGCACATTCCGCACGCAACCTACCGCTTGCAGTTGAATGCTGATCTGACCTTTACCGATGTCGCCAAGCTGGTTCCCTACTTTGCCGATCTCGGCATTAGCGACCTGTATTTCTCGCCAATTCTGACCCCCCGCGCCGGTAGCCGCCACGGCTACGACATTACCGACCACTCGCAGCTCAATCCTGAATTAGGCGGCGCCGAGGGTTTTACCCAGCTCGCCGAGGCGTTGCGCGCCCATCACCTCGGCGTGATCCTCGATGTGGTACCCAACCACATGGGCATCGGCGATCTGCGCAACGCTTGGTGGCGAGATGTGCTCGAAAACGGGCCGAGTTCGGTGTTTGCCCCCTACTTCGACATCGACTGGGATCCGGTGCCGCCCGAATTGCACGGCAAAGTGTTGTTGCCGGTACTGGGTGATCAATACGGCGTGATCCTCGAACGGGGCGAGTTACGTCTGTACTACGATGACGATGGCGGGTTTAGCTTGGGCTACTGGGAGCATCGCTTCCCGCTCAATCCGCGCAGTTATGCCGATATTTTGGCCCACCGGCTCGACGATCTGCTGAGCGAGCTGGGGCCGGATCACCCTGATGCGATTGAGTTGCAGAGCATCATTACCGCGATTGGTTATTTGCCGGCGCGTCACGAGACGGCGCCTGAGCGGGTGATCGAGCGTAACCGCGAAAAGGAGGTGATCAAGCGCCGGATTTCGACGCTGGTGGCAGCCAGTGAGCCGGTGCGCCGGATGATCGAGCAGGCGCTGGCCGATTACAACGGCGATCCGGCTGATCCGAAAAGTTTTGACTTGCTTGATGCTTTGATCTCCCGCCAATCGTACCGGCTGGCGTTCTGGCGGGTGGCAACTGAAGAGATCAACTACCGCCGCTTTTTTGATATCAACGATCTGGCCGCCATCCGGGTTGAGCTGCCAGAGGTGTTGCAAGCGACCCACGATCTGATCTTGCGCTTGTTGGCAGAGGGGATTGCCACTGGCGCCCGCATCGATCACCCTGATGGCCTGTGGCAGCCGGCAGCCTACTTCCGCCAATTGCAAGAGAGCTATTTGCGCTATGCAGCGGCATTTCGCTTTGGCGGCAGCGCCCCGGCTGATCTCGATGAGCAGATTCGCGAGCGGCTGGCGCAGGCCGAACGCGGCGAACGGCTGTGGCCGCTCTATGTGGTGGCCGAGAAGATTCTCAGCCACGGTGAACCGCTGCCTGCTGATTGGGCAGTGGCCGGCACCACCGGTTACGATTTTCTCAACCAAATCGGCGGCGCCTTGATTGATCGCAGCAGCCAGCGTGCGCTCAACCGGCTGTACAGCCAGTTTGCCGGGCCGCAACCTACCTTCGCCAATCTGGTCAACAGCAAAAAGAAAGAGATTATGCTGGTCGCGCTGGCCAGCGAAGTCAACACCCTCAGCCATCTGCTCGACCGGCTGGCCGAGCGCACCCGTCGCTACCGCGACTTTACCCTCAACAGCCTGACCTTCGCCATCCGCGAGGTGATCGCCGGCATGCCGGTCTACCGCACCTACATCAGCACCGATGGCGTGGTCAGCGAGCGCGACGAGCAGGCGATCCGGGCGGCGGTGCGCGAGGCGAAACGGCGCAACCCGCGCACGGCGGCGCAGATCTTCGATTTTATCGAAGAGACGCTGCTCTTGCGTAATCTCGACCACTTTGCGCCGGAGGTGCGCGATGACGTGGTGCGCTTTGTGATGAAATTCCAGCAACTGAGCGGGCCGGTGATGGCGAAGGGCGTGGAAGACACGGCCTTCTACGTCTATAACCGGCTGGTCGCGCTCAATGAGGTGGGAGGACACCCCGAACTCTTTGGCAACGATGTGGCCGAGCTGCATCAAGCCGCCCAAGAGCGGCAACAGCACTGGCCGCACAGTATGGTGACAACCTCCACCCACGATACTAAACGCAGCGAAGATGTGCGCGCCCGCATTAGTGTGTTGAGCGAGCTGCCCGATGAATGGCGCAAGCACGTTGTGCAATGGAGCCGGCTGAATGCGGCGAAGCGCAGCGCGATTGAAGGCGGGATGGCGCCGAGCCGCAATGACGAGTATCTGCTCTACCAGACGCTGGTGGGGGCGTGGGAAGGGATGGAGCATCTGCCCCGCTTCACCGAGCGGATGGCGGCCTATATGGAAAAGGCCACCCGCGAGGCGAAGGTCAATACGAGCTGGATCAACCCCAACGCTGAATACGATGCCGCGGTGCAACGCTTCGTCACCGGCATTCTCGACCCGCGCCGTTCGCGCCGCTTTCTTGAGAGTCTTGATGCGTTCGCCAAGCGGATCGCGTTTTTCGGACGTTTCAACAGCCTGACCCAAACCCTCGTGCGGCTGGCGACGCCGGGGGTGCCTGATCTGTATCAGGGATGCGAGTTGTGGGATTTCAGCCTAGTCGATCCTGACAACCGGCGACCGGTAGACTTCCAGCGCCGGGTGGCGCTGCTGGCTGAGTTGCGCGCGCAGCGGGCCGAACGCGGGGCGCAGGCATTGGCGGAAGAACTGCTGGCTACCGCTGCCGATGGCCGGATCAAGCTCTACACCATTGCCACCGCGCTGGCCTTCCGGCGCGACCGGCCCGATCTCTTCCGCACCGGCGCCTACCTGCCGCTCACTGCGAGCGGGCCGGCTGCCGAGCACGTTATCGCCTTCGCTCGCCGCCATCCCACTGCCGGCGAAGTGCTTGCAGTCGCCCCCCGGCTCACAGCCCGGCTCAGCGGCGGGAAGGAAACGCCGCCGATCGGCGAGCTGTGGGGCGAGACGTGGCTGCCCTTGCCCGAAGTGGCGCCGGGAACGCGCTATCGCAACCTGTTTACCGATGAGTGTGTGACCGTCGCCGATCATCCGGCGGGGCCGGGGGTGGCGCTGGCCGATGTCTTGCGGCGCTGGCCGGTGGCGCTGGCGGTGCGGGAAGCGTGACGGCAGAGGCCATCCGCAAACCGGCATTTTCGGCTATACTATTCATGGTAGCCTGAATACACGATCGCCGTCGATGGGGACGGAACGTAAGCGTTTACGAGCGTGCGCCTGCGTTGTCGCGCCCCGCTACGGCGAACCGTGGCGGGAATTTGGTATTGGCGCGTACATCAAGAGGGAGGTAATATCGATGACCGTCTCGATCAACGAAGTCAGCGCCAGTCCGGGATTTGGGCACGATCTGCCGCCGCATACGTTGCGTGACATGCTGCGGTATATGATGTTAGCGCGGGCGCTCGACGAGCGAATGTGGGTGCTCAACCGGGCCGGCAAGGCGCCGTTTGTGATTAGTTGCCAAGGTCACGAAGCGGCGCAGGTAGGAGCGGCGTTTGCGCTGAGTCGCGGGAAGGACTTTGTGCTGCCCTACTATCGCGGCTTGGCGACGGTGCTGGTGATGGGCATGACTCCAACTGAAGTGATGCTGGGTCTCTTTGCCCGCGCCACCGATCCGAGTTCGGGGGGCCGGCAGATGCCGGCTCACTACGGTTGCCGCCGCCTGAAAATTGTAACGCAATCGTCGCCGGTGGGGACGCAGATTGCGCACGCGGCGGGGATTGGTCTGGCCGAGAAGATTAAAGGCGGCGACGCGGTCGCGTGGGTATCCTTCGGCGAGGGCACCACCAGCCAAGGCGACTTTCATGAAGCATTGAATCTGGCAGCCGTTCACCGGCTGCCGGTCATTTTCCAGTGCGAAAATAACGAATACGCGATTAGTGTTCACCAACGCCAACAGATGGCGGTAGCCAGCGTGGCCGACCGCGGGCCGGCATACGGCATTCCCGGCATCAGCGTCGATGGCACCGATGTGCTGGCCGTCTACGAAGTCACTCGCCGCGCCGTCGAACGCGCCCGTCGCGGCGATGGCCCCACCCTGATCGAGGCCCGCGTGGTGCGCATGACGGCCCACTCAAGCGACGATAATGACCGCACCTACCGCCCGCCGCACGAGATCGCGTTGGTGCGCCACCAAGACCCGATCGTGCGCTTTGTCGCCCAACTGCGCGAGCACGGCATCTTGAGCGAAGCTGAAGAGCAGGAGATGCGCGCCGAAGTGGCGGCGATCGTTGACCGCGCGACCGAAGAGGCCGAACGCGCGCCGATGCCCGAACCCGAAACGCTGTATGACCATGTGTATGCGCCGGCGCGGCCACGCCGGTAACGCAGAGGCGCAGAGACGCAAAGGATGATGACACGCAAAGGCGCAGAGACGCAAAGGGACGATGGGGGATGAGACAAGCGCGCTTGGGTGTACTATCCAAAAACCTTCGCGTGCTTCGCGATCTTTGCGGCTTTGCGTTAAACATTCTGATGGCAAAGGCGTAGAAGAATGTTAGGTAATGGTACAAGCGTGCTTGGGGCAAAGTTCCACAAAACCTTAGCGTCCTTCGCGTGCTTCGCGCCTTTGCGTTAAACATATTCAGTGGAGGAAGTTATGCCAGAGATGAACCTGCTCGAAGCGATCCGGCAGGGCCTCGACGAGGCGATGGCTGCCGATGCGCGGGTCTTTATTTTTGGGGAAGATGTCGGTAAGCGCGGCGGCGTCTTCCGCGTTACCGAAGGCTTATACGACAAATACGGCCCCATGCGCGTGATCGACTCGCCGCTGGCCGAGAGCGTGATCGTCGGTGCGTGCATTGGCGCAGCGATGAACGATACTCTGCCGATCGCCGAAATCCAATTCGCCGACTTTATTGCCCCCGCCTTCAACCAAATCGTGCAAGAGGCGGCCCGCATCCACTACCGCTCGAACGGCGATTGGGAAGTGCCGCTGGTTATCCGCGTCCCCTATGGCGGCGGCATTCACGGTGCGCTCTACCACAGCCAGAGCGTGGAAGCCTTCTTTGCCCACGTGCCCGGCCTCAAGGTGGTGACGCCATCAACTCCCTATGACGCCAAGGGCTTGCTCAAGAGCGCGATCGAAGACCCGAATCCGGTGCTGTTCCTCGAACATAAGAAGACCTATCGCCTGATCAAAGGCTTCGTGCCTGAAGAGGACTACCGCGTGCCGATCGGCCCCGCCGACATCAAGCGTCCCGGCGAGGATATATCGGTCTTTGCCTATGGCCTCATGCTGCACTACTGCCTCGAAGCGGCCCAGATGCTCGCCGCCGAAGGGGTGAGCGTCGAGGTGGTCGATCTGCGCACCCTGCGCCCGCTCGACACCGAGACGATCCTCGCCAGCGTGCGCCGCACCGGCAAGGCGCTGATCGTCCACGAGGACAATCTGTTCGGCGGGTTTGGCGGCGAAGTGGCGGCGATTATCGCTGAACACGCCTTCGAATATCTCGACGGGCCGGTGATGCGGGTCGGCGGGCCGGATGTGCCGGCGATGCCGTTTGCCCATTCGCTCGAAGCGGCCTTCATGCCTTCGCCAGCCTCGATTGCCGCCGCCATGCGCCGGTTGGCCGCATATTGACCGGTGAAACATCCCGTTGGGACACAGCGCCGCTGTGTCCCACGTTCGACGCACGACGCACTAACAGGTGAGATCCATGATCGACATCAAAATGCCCCAATTGGGCGAGAGTGTCACCGAAGGCACCGTCGGGCGCTGGCTCAAGCGGCCCGGCGATGCGGTGGCGAAATACGAGCCGTTGCTAGAAGTAGTGACCGATAAAGTTGACACGGAGGTGCCTGCTCCTGAAGCTGGCATCCTGCACGAGATACTGGTGCCCGAAGGCGAGACGGTGCGGGTCGGCACGGTGATTGCCCGGCTTGCTCCGGCTGGGGCGGCGGTTGCCGCGCCGGCCCCAGCGGCTAGCCCGGTGGCAGCGGCGGTTGCCGCGCCGGCAGTGGTCACCGCTGCCGCCGCGACCACCACTGCTGCACCGCCGGCCACCGATGGCCGCAACGCCTACCTCTCGCCGGTGGTGGCCCGGCTGTTAGCCGAACACAACCTCGACCCCGCCCAGATCCGGGGCAGCGGGCAAGGCGGGCGGATCACGAAACAAGATGTGCTGCGCTTCCTTGCCGAACGCGAGCGGCAACCGGCTGCGCCCGCGCCGGCAGTTGCGCCCGCGCCGGCAGTTGCTCCTGCGCCGCGTGTTGCGCCCGCGCCGGCAGTTGCTCCTGCGCCCGCTCCAGCAGGTGCTTCCACGCCGGTGGTTGTGTCAGCGCCAGCAGTTGAGCCAGCTCCGGCCCCAGTCGAGATTCCCGCTGACGCCGAACTGGTGCCATTGACACCGATGCGGCGTAGCATTGCTGAGCACATGGTTCGCTCGGTGCGCACGTCGCCGCACGTGACCACCGTAATGGAGGTTGATCTGAGCCGGGTGCTTGCGCACCGTGCTGCCCATCAAGAAGCTTTCAACCGGCAAGGGGTGCGCTTGACCCTTACCCCCTACTTCGTGATGGCGACGGTGGCTGGTCTACAAGCAGTGCCGGTCTTCAACGGCAGCTTCACCGAGCAAGGTATCATCATGCACCGCCGGATCAATATCGGCGTCGCGGTGGCGCTCAATGAAGGCTTGCTGGTGCCAGTTATTCCCGACGCCGACGAGAAGAATCTGCTCGGTCTGGCCCGCGCCGTCAACGATCTCGCCGAGCGGGCGCGTACCAAACGACTGCGGCCCGAAGAGACGCAGGGTGGTACCTTTACCATTACCAATCACGGCGTTACCGGCAGCCTGTTTGCCACGCCGATCATCAACCAGCCGCAAGCCGGTATTCTCGGCATCGGCGCCGTGGTCAAGCGTCCGGTCGTCATCACTCAAAACGGGCTTGACGCCATCGCCATTCGCCCACTCTGCTACCTCTCGTTTACCTTCGACCACCGGATCGCCGACGGCGCCACCGCCGATCGCTTCCTCGCCACGGTTAAGCAGCGACTCGAACAGTGGGAGGGGTGAGCGGAACATAAGCGCGCATTCCATGCGAAGACGGCAAGGTTCCATGGAGCCTGCCGTCTTCGCGTGGTTGCCTCCGGTTTTAACCCGCATCAATTCGCCAAACCGCTGTAGCAATGCGCGCCAGCTCACGTTGGCGGCGTTCGAGCAACTCTATTGTCCATTCCTCTGGCGCCAGTTCAGCAATGTCTTTAGTCAATTGATACGTGCTCTGCCGGTAGATATCCACCTTTTCACGATAACTGGCATTGCCGGCGCGCCGGTTGGCCGGTGCATGAAGCAAGGCGAGATTTCCTAAGCGATAAACAGCAGCTTCCCATTGTGATTGCGGAAACATTTGTTCCCATTCTTGGCTCGGATTTTCAGGCAGAATATGTTCAATCGAAGCCGGATCGGTATCAGGATCGCAATGGCGGCCAGATCGATAGCTTTCGAGCATTGCCAAAATATATTTGGCCAGCTTTTTGCGTTGGCCGTTGGTTGAAATGGCCAAGGTAGCGAAATCATTCTCGAATTTATGGTCTGGCACGTAAATCGGACGCAATAACTCAAAAACTGCCGCTGGTGTTTTGGCTTGATGAGAGATGATAGCTTTGGCCGCTTCGTGATATGCCGGCTCCAATTCATTAGGATTTAACGTGCTTACCACTGTATGTCTAAACGAGATGATCGAAACCATCCTAAGAATGCTGACAAAATTAGCAGGATTATCAGGCATCCATCGTTCCCAAGCGGCAAAGAGTACTGGTGCCATCTGGCGCACATGGAACAGGTTGAGTTCGCGAATGTATGGTCGTGCCTCGCTGAGTTCAATCCAGAAACTATGATTTGGATCCGACAGGGCAGCGAATAGCTCAGCCCGCGACTCAAGCGCGGTGAGGAGCGCGAATACCTCAACCGGATCGCGCACTCGTTCGCGAATGAGTTTAAAGAGCCGTTGGCTGCGCACTTTGGGTAGTTCACAGAGCAGGTGATAACGCAAAAATTCGGGAAAACGCTCAGGGGTTACAGTATCAATCAGCTTTTGCCAACGCCGTTGCAACGCTTCCTGATCAGCTTTTACCTTGACCAATGAAAAAAGATAATTTTTGAGCAAATCGGTTGTGGTCAGCTCCAAGCCACGCGCGTTCAGCGTTTCAAATACGGTGTATGCACTGAGATCGTCGGCGACAGTAATAAGGATAAACAACAATTGGCGGGCGATCGTCTCAGATAATAAGCGAGTGAGTTCAATACCGTTCTGTTGAATATCGGGCAAATCACCAAGGCGCTCCTTGAAATATTGAAAACATTGCCATAATAACCGATTGGATTTTGGTAAGCTTCGTGGATTAATCGGCTTGCGCAACTGCACTAAATAGTCTTGATAAAACGGGTTATCAGTTTCGTTAAGCGTCAGCCGGCTGCTCTCGATTAACGAGGCCGGATCGCGCTCACCGATAAACCGGTTACGCAGTTCTTTAGCCCGTTCACGATTGTTATCCGCATCAATCCCTTGTTGGGCTAAATCACCTAACCGATCTATCACTGCCAACGCCAAGATACTGAGCGTTGCCATGCGTTGTTGTCCATCAATAATCAACAGATCGTGATCGCTGCTCGCCTCTTGTACAACCAAAGCGCCCATATAGTGATATTCATTGGTTTGCTGGCGCAAGGCGAGAATATCGTTCCACAAATCTTCCCACTGCTCTTCCGACCACGAATAATCACGCTGATATGGCGGCACACGATAGCGTTTCCCATTTCCAATCAGCTCAAGAAAGCTAATCGTGCGCGTATTAAGCATTGTTGCACGGCTCATAGCCGACCTCGCGAATAGAGTATTGTTTTCTAGATCATAGCATATTCCGCGTTCAGTAGTCTTCCACATCTACGAAAAACTGTTATACCCCGCCAGCAATCTCACCTATACCGGGCCGGTCTGGCCGGCTTAGTCTGCGCTTAACAATCATCGCCTACAATGGGCATTGCTGAGGTTTTCCTTCACCACCGATAAGGGCAGGACAATGGCACAATGGCGTAACCCGGCAATGGCGCGCATCGCTGGCCAAATCGCGACCGGCGCTTTTGCCCTCGCGATGGTGGGGCAGCTCTTGTTGATCAGCGGCGTGATCCCGGTCTCATGGGCATGGGGCGGTACCCAGAAAACGCTCAACCCGACGGTGCAGATTGGCGGGGTGGCGGCCATTGCCATGCTGGCCCTATCGGCCTACGCCATCCGGCGGCGCGCCGGGATTGACGGTACGGGCCGTCCGGGGAGAGGGCTGGTGATCGTGGCG
>JAUQOZ010000087.1 GCA_030550625.1 Chloroflexota bacterium
CCTCCCCCGCTGGGGGAGGGGAAGCGACACCTTTCAGGGAGCCTGTTCCGCTAGAGCAGGAGATTGCTTCGGGCGCTGACGCGCCCTCGCAATGACAGGATGCGGCTCTCCCTCTGCGTCCTCGGCGCCCTCGGCGGTAAAAAACTTACCCACCCGGCCCAAAGGTAAACACCTTTCCCCATCCTGCCAGACTACGGTACAATATCACTATGAAGATCTTTCTGAGCGCCGACCACCACCGTCACGATCCGCCGTTCGAGATCCTCGATGGCCAAACGGTGCCATACTTTGAAACGCCACGGCGAGTTGACATCATCCTCGCTGCGCTGCAAGCTGCCGGGTTCGCGCCGCCGGTCACTGCGCCGCCAGCGACCCTCGCCGAACTGGCTGCCGTGCATACGCCCGACTACCTCGATTACCTTGCCCATGCCTACGAACGCTGGCAGGCCGCTGGGTTGCGCGGGCCGGTCATACCATCGGCGTGGCCGTTGCCCGGCTTGCGCTTGCGCAGCGATTGCCCGCAAGCGGCAGCCGGTCGCTACGCCTTTGATTTAAGCGCGCCAATCACTGCCGGCACCTTTGCCGCCGCCCAAGCATCAGCCGGCGCGGCGCTGGCCGGCGCAGCGGCGCTGCTGCAGGGCGAACGGTTCGCCTATGCCCTCTGCCGCCCGCCCGGCCACCATGCCGCCGCCAATCTGGCCGGCGGCTACTGTTTTCTCAATAATGCAGCACTGGCCGCCGACCTGCTCGCCCGCGCCAATGCCACCGGCGATGCGACATGGGCGCTGCGCGCGCCGGCAGTAGCGGTGCTTGACATCGATTATCATCACGGTAACGGCACTCAAAGCATCTTTTACGAGCGCAATGATGTGCTGACCGTGTCGCTGCACGCCGATCCCGCCCGCGAGTATCCGTACTTTCTCGGCTATGCCGACGAGCGTGGCGCAGGGGCCGGCGAAGGGTACAATCTCAACGTACCCTTGCCGGCGGGGGTTGGGGATAGCGACTATCTGGCCGCTCTCACACAGGCCTTGCAAGCAATCGCCGATTATGGCCCGCGCTATCTGGTCGTCTCAGCCGGATTTGATACCTTCCGTGACGATCCGTTGGGTGATTTTGAATTAACGACCGCCGCGTATCGCGCGATTGGCGCTGCGATAGGGCAACTTGGCCTCCCCACGCTCGTCGTGCAAGAGGGCGGATACGCGATCGAAGCCTTGGGCGCAAATGTGGCGGCATTCCTAGATGGAGTTATCTCGCATGCTCACGAATAATCCGCTTGAGCAATCGCAAGCGCCGATCGCGCCGGCGTGGGGCTGGCGCGATCTCTTCATCACGCTGCTGGTGATCGGGGTGGGTGGGGCGTTGGTTGTGCTCGTCCTCCGCACACTGGCCGAAGTGGCTAACTGGGACACCTCGCGCGGCTTTATCAGTCCGCCGGTCTATATTGCCGGCACGCTGCTGTACCTGATTATCGGCGGCGCTGTGCTGGCGGTGATCGGCCCGCGCGCCGGCTGGCGTGATCTCGGTTTGCAGTGGCCGCATTGGATGTACTTCGCCCTCGTTCCGCCCATCTTTATCTTTGGTATGGGGATGATGGTGTTGACGAATGCCGGCGTCACCCTCCTGTTTGGCGAATTCCAAAACCCGCAGATCGAGAGCATTTCGGGCGGGGAAGCGTTTGGCGCCGGCGAACTGGTTGCCTTATGGGTGCTCATCGCCGGGATTGTGCCGTTGGTGGAAGAGCTGTTCTTCCGTGGCGTTCTTCACCATCTCTTACGCCGCCACTTTAACAGCGCGCTCACGATCGTGATTGGCGCTGCCGTTTTCGCGGTCGTTCATTTCATTCCAATGCTCATCCCCGGCTTGTTCGTGGCCGGTCTGTGTCTTGGCTATCTGCGCGAACAGAGCGGCTCGATCTGGCCGGGGGTGCTCTTCCACATGTTGCAAAACACGCTGGCCCTACTGGCAATGGCGCTGGTGCTGTCGATGGGCGGGGTGTCGTAGAGGCCGGTTTGAAACCGGCCCCGCCACTCTTACCGCACCACCAACGGCACTGCTACCCCAAACGGCAGTCCCAGCGACCCGATCAACGGCACATCACCAGTAGAGCCAAAGGCAACTTCAACCTCGGCTGCGCCGCCATTGCGGGCAGTATCACAAGCAAACCGTTGCAGTGACGGGCGATAGACGCACGGATCATCACGGCCATCGCCGTCAATATCGCCGAGCAGCGGAATATCGCCGTCGCTCCCAAACTGAACGGAAAACTCGTCAGCGCCGCCGTCATGGGCCACATCACAGAAAAACCGGCGCGTTGACGGGCGATAGACGCACGGATCATCACGGCCATCGCCATCAATATCACCGAGTAACGGCGTGTCAGTGGCTGTCCCGAAACGGACGGTATATTCCGCACCACCACCATTGCGGGCCGTATCGCAGAAGAATTGTTGGCTTGACGGGCGATAGACGCACGGCTCTGCTCGGCCATCACCGTCAACATCGCCGAGCAGCGGAATATCGCCGCTCACCCCAAAAAGCACGACAAATTCAGCCGGGGTGCCGTTGCGGGCCGTATCGCAGAAGAATTGTTGGGTGGATGGGCGGTAGGCACACGCCACATCGCGGCCATCGCCATTGATGTCACCGAGCAGCGGAATATCAGTGGCCGCACCAAAGACAACGCTATATTCAGCAAAACCGCCATCACGTCCGGTATCGCAGTAGAAACGCTGGGATGAAGGTCGAAACACACACGCAACATCACCGCGGAACAGCGCGTTTGACTGGAGCTGAGCATTGGCAGTCGTCGTCGAAGGTGGCATGGCCGCGAGAAGGACGAGTGCAACGATGGCTAACACCCATCCAGCCCGTGTAGGGAGCCGGTCTCTTGCCCGTAGAAACATACGTTGTCTCCTTGCTGCTGATGCGCGATACTAACGGCGCCTTTTAGCGAGCAGATACCAGCAAGGAAGCAAAAAGACGCCATCGTTCTGTTTATAGCCACATTGTTGCCAATGGTACTATCACCTGATAGTCCTACTTTCTTACCGTGCCAGCAATCGTTCGTCGCCAAACATTTGCGCCTAGTAGTGAATTCTTTTCCTCATCACGGCGGCGAACCCGCTATACTGCCATTGGCTTCAGACCCAACAACAACGAGGTGTGACAGTGGAATCCCCCGAAGAGCAACTCGAACGGCTGCGTAACCTGCGCGAGCGGGCGATGCAGGGCGGCGGGCCAGACCGGATTGCCCAGCAACATGCGCGTGGCAAGCTGACGGCCCGTGAACGCTTGGCTCTGCTACTCGATCCCGGTTCGTTTCAAGAGATTGGCGCGTTGGCGACCAGCATCACCGAAGATGAAGAGCAGCGCATCCCCGGCGACGGCACCGTTACCGGGTTCGGCAAGATCAACGGGCGGCGGGTAGCAGTCTATGCGCAAGATTTTACCGTGATGGGCGGCTCGTTCTCGGCGGTGCAGGCCAACAAAATTTGCCGGATGCAGGATCTCGCGATTGAGAGCGGCATTCCCATTATCGGCCTGAACGATTCGGGTGGAGCGCGCATCCAAGAGGGGGTTCGCTCACTCGCCGCCTACGGCGAAGTCTTTGTCCGCAATGTGCTCGCTTCCGGCGTCGTGCCGCAAATCTCGGCCATTCTTGGCCCCTGTGCCGGCGGCGCGGTCTATTCGCCGGCCTTGACCGATTTCGTGATTATGTCGGAATCGACCGGCTACATGTTCCTGACCGGCCCCGACGTGATCAAAGCGGTTTCGGGCCGCGACATCTCGACCCAAGAGCTAGGCGGGGCGGCGGTGCATTGTGCGCGCAGCGGCGTTGCCCATCTCTCGGCGCCTGATGATCGCGCCGTGATCGAGTTGATCAAGCGGCTGCTGAGTTACCTACCGCAAAACAACAACGAAGATCCGCCCCAGATTATGCCCTACGACCGCGCCGACCGGCAGGAGCCGGCGCTCAATGCGCTGGTGCCGGCTGATGAGCGGCAAGGGTACGATATTCACACCCTGATCGATCTGGTCTTTGACCACGATAGTTTTCTTGAAATCCAGCCGCTCTTTGCCCCCAACGCAGTGGTCGGCTTTGCCCGGCTCGACGGCTACGCGGTTGGCGTGGTCGCCAACCAGCCGGCAGTGATGGCCGGTGTGCTCGATATTGACTCCAGCGACAAAATTGCCCGCTTTGTCCGCATCTGCGATGCCTTCAACATTCCGATTATCACTTTTGTCGATACCACCGGCTTTTTGCCCGGTATCGAGCAAGAGTACGGCGGCGTGATCCGGCACGGCGCGAAAATTATTTACGCTTATAGCGAGGCAACTGTACCGAAGATTTCAGTGGTGGTGCGTAAAGCGATCGGCGGCGCGTATGTAGCGATGTCAAGCAAACAATTGCGCTGCGACCTCAACTTTGCGTGGCCGTCGGCCCAAATTGCGGTGATGGGCGCGGAAGGGGCGGTGCGTATCCTGCGCCGCGACGAGCTGCGCGCTGCCGCCGATCCGGCCAAGCTCATGGCCGAGTTTGTCGCCGAGTACCGGCGTAAGTTCTTTAACCCGTACCACGCCGCCGATCTGGGCCAGATCGATGAAGTGATCGAACCGGCTGAAACCCGGCCCCGCCTGATCCGGGCATTAGAGATTTTGCGCACCAAGGTGCAACAAAATCCGCCGCGCAAGCACGGGTTGTATCCGTCGTAAGCCGGCGGCAGGAGGCAGCATGGAGAACCTTGGCTTTGGCTTAACCA
>JAUQOZ010000135.1 GCA_030550625.1 Chloroflexota bacterium
GCTGTCATCAACCAGCACCACCCGCTTGCCGGCTAGATTGTCGGTCAGCGCATTAAACTTGAGCGCGATGCCCAACTTGCGTAGCCGGTCATCGGGTTGGATGAAAGTGCGGCCAATGTAACGGTTCTTAATCAAGCCTTCCGAATACGGAATGCCCGACTCTTGCGCATACCCGATCGCTGCCGGCGTCGCGCTATCGGGGACGGCGATCACCACATCGGCGTCGCACGGCGCTTCACGGGCCAATTCACGGCCTTGCGCTACTCGCATGGCGTGCAGCACCTTGCCGTGCAGTACACTGTCGGGGCGGGCGAAGTAGATATATTCAAACAGGCAGGCGGCGGTGTGCAGCGAGGGTTGGCGGGCAATGACTTGCGGCCCGTCGAGGGTAATCTTCAAAATCTCACCCGGCTCGATCTCGCGCACAAATTCGGCCCCGATCGTCCCGAGCGCGCAACTCTCGGAAGCGACCACCCACCCCTGTTCGCCGAGCTGGCCGAGACAGAGCGGGTGCAGGCCCCACGGATCGCGCACCGCGTAGAGCGCATCGCGGGTAAGCACGGTCAAACAGTACGCGCCTTGGGCGCGCACCATAAAGACCTTCAACTTCTCTTCCCACGTCCGCCCCTCGCCGCCGGCCAGCATCTGGGTGATCACTTCGCTGTCGCTGCTGCTGGTCAGGCCGACGCCGCGCTGCAACAGCTCCCGGCGTAACGAAGCGGCATTGGTCAGGTTGCCGTTATGGCCGACGGCCAGCGGCCCTAGTGCGCTTTCGACCACGAAGGGTTGGGCATTCTCTAGCTTCGAGGAGCCGGTGGTGGAATAGCGGGTATGGCCGATCGCCATATAACCACTGAGCGGGCGCAACTTTTCCTCATCAAAAACTTGCGCAACCAGCCCCATGTTCTTATAGTAACGAATACTGCGACCATTGCTCACCGCAATGCCAGCGCTCTCTTGGCCGCGATGCTGGAGAGCGTAGAGGCCGAAGAAGGTAAGGCGGGCGACATCAGCGTCGACGGCGACGATGCCGAACACGCCGCATTCGTGACCCGGTTTGTCGTCGGGGGTGGCGGGATCGTCTGTTTCGCCGGCAATGGTATGATTACGATCAGCTACGCCCGATAGCGATTGATCGTCCATGGAACATCATCCTCCTGCGCGCAGGGTTGGGGAATCATTGCATCATTGCAATCTATAGAAAGTATAACACGGATCGTTATGGCATCTTTCGACCAAACAGCGCCGCGCACCCCTCGTTCGTGGGGCATAGGCTGCTTGCTGGCGGCGGTATTGCTGATTGCGCTGGGGATTGGCGCATTTTTGCGGTTGGTGGAAATTGGGGTTAGTCTTTTCGGTGCGGGCGGCATTGGCCGGGCAGTTGTGATTTGGATCAGTCTGATCGTAGGAGCAGTGGCTTTTGCGATCTGGGCCGGGTTGGGGCGCGGTGCGGTGCGGGTTGCTGCGTTGCGCTGGCTGGCGGCGCTGCCATTGCCGGCCATGCTCGCGTTCACGGCCTTGATTCCTTCGGCGGAAAGCCAACTGATTGCGCTAGCTCAGCTTGGTCTCAGCTTGTTCTATGTGCTCGCGCTGACGCTGCTCATTCGCCGGCCAGTGCAATGGGGGTGGACGCCGGTTGCCGTGAGTACAGGGTTGCTGGTGGCGTTGCCGTGGTTGGCGATTGGCGCCCCCGGTTCATGGATCGATGTGGGATTGGCGTTGTTGCAGGGGGCGGTGGTTGGTTGGGCCGGCGGGCAGTTGTTGGCATGGCAGCCGCCGCAAAGCTGGCAACGTGCGAGTGTGTCAACCGGGGTGTGGTTGGCCGAAGGCGCGGCGCTTGGTCTACTGCTGTTGATCCTGAGCCGGGCGCTGGGGCCGAATAGCGCGCCATTGCTCTTTCTCTTTGCGGCGCCGGCGGGCGGTTGGTTGTGGCTGGCGCTAGGCCGGCAAGCCGGTATCGTCGCTGCGACGCTAGTTTCGGCCAGCTTTGGCCTGTTCTTCTTTGGCACGCCGTTGGCGCTGACCGATCCCGATGCGTTGGTGACGCTGCTGCTCTTCAGCGATTTTCCCGAAGGGTTTCATCTCGCCATACTGGCTGCGATCGGGCAGGCGCTGCTCGCTTTGCTGGTGACGCCATTAGCTCTGTTTGTTGCCAATCAGCGGGTTCACGCGGCAGGGGCCGGTTTGGCGGCAGTGGCCGGTTTAGCGTTGTTGATCGGCGGGGGCCGGGCTGCGCCGGCTGGCGATCGCGTGTTCGTCGTCTTGCGCGATCAGACCGATGTGAGCGCGTTGGCGACGATCGCCGATTACGATCAGCGGCGCGTAGCGGTGTATCAGCGGTTAACGGCGCATGCCGCGGCCACGCAGGCCGATCTGCGGGTGGCGCTCGAGCAGCTTGGGGTGCGCTACACACCCTACTACCTCGTCAATGCGCTCGAGGTTGAAGCCGATCTGCCGCTGCGCCTCTGGTTGCAGAGCCGGCCAGAAGTGGCGGCGGTGATGCCGGCGCCGCACCTGCGGCCATTGCCGTTCTCGCCGCTGCCAGCGACGGGTGATCAACCGCCGCCGGATGAGCCGCCGTGGAATGTGACCATGATCGGCGCGCCGGAGGCATGGACGTTGGGGGCGCGCGGCGCGGGCATTATCATAGGCCAAGCCGATTCGGGCGTTGAACTTGAGCATCCCGAACTGAGCGATGCCTACGCCGGGCGCACGGCCAATGGCGTCGAGCATGCCTACCACTGGCTCGACCCGTGGACGGGAGCGACGGCGCCGTATGATGTGGGTGGGCATGGCACCCACACCTTGGCGACCGCGTTGGGCAACACGGTCGGCGTAGCCCCTGATGCGCAGTGGATCGGCTGCGTCAATCTGGCCCGCAACCTCGGCAACGCCCCGCGTTATCTTGACTGCATGCAATTTCTGTTTGCGCCCTACCCACCTGCCGGCGATCCATTGCGTGATGGTGATCCGACCCGTGGCGCGCATGTGTTGAACAATTCGTGGGGTTGCCCGCAAGACCTCGAAGGCTGCGCGCCGGATGCGCTGCAACCGGCGGTGGCGGCGTTGCGCGCCGCTGGGGTGTTTGTGGTGGCGAGCGCCGGTAATGACGGCCCGGCATGCAGCTCGCTCAATGCGCCGTTAGCGATTTACGACGAGGTGCTAACGGTGGGGGCAGTGGATGCTGACGGCCAACTGGCATCGTTCAGCAGCGTTGGCCCGGTGCAGAGCGATGGCAGCGGGCGGGCCAAGCCTGATCTGGTTGCGCCGGGGGTAGACATTCTCTCGGCTTATCCTAACCAAAGTTATGCGCGGGCCGATGGCACCTCGATGGCCGGGCCGCACGTCGCCGGCGCCGTCGCGTTGCTCTGGTCGGCTAATCCGGCCCTGATCGGCAACATTGATGAAACCGAACGCATCTTGCGCGCAACCGCCCGGCCCTACCCTGCCGCAGATGGCGAGCGGTGCGGGGCTGGCAATGTCGCCGGCGCCGGTATTCTCGATGTGGCGGCGGCGGTGCGGCGAGCCATCGGCGAGAACCGGTGATCGCGCTGTTCGCTCGATATGATACACTCATGCTATGAACCATCGCTTATCGTCGCTCATCCAAACCATTATCTCGCGCTATCAGCGCGCCGCGCTAGCGTTTCTCGTCCTGCTCTCGCTGGTGACGCTGGTGGTGGCGTTGAGCGCAGTGGGTGACGCGGCCTTGCGCGCCGAATGGCCGCGCTTGGCCGGTATGCTGGCCTGTCTGGGATTTATGCTGGGGGTGGCATGGCTAACCCCGCTGCGGGTCTTGACCGTGTGGGGGCAACTGGCGCTGATTGGGCTCGAACTGGCGGCGGCAGCCGGCGCGCAACTGCTCACGGCGGCGCCGTTGATTGATTACCTCTACCTCGTGCTGGTCTTGCAGGGCATTATCCTCTTCCGGCCATGGGTGTGGGCGATGATGGCTGTCGGGGTGTGGGCGATTTGGGCGATCGTGCGCTACCAACTCTCGAATGATCTGATCGGGTGGCTGCAAAGCAATTTGGCGATTGCTTTCCCGGCCACCTGCGCGATTATCGCTGCCTTCATCTATGCCCGTCACGTCCATCGCAGCGAACAGATGCAATCAATGTTGCAGCAGATGCAGCAACGCTATGCCGCCTTTTCGGCCTTGTTGCGCGATATGCAACAGCGCACAGCCAGCGAAGAGCGCCAGCGTTTGTTGCATCTGTTAGCCAGCGAAGTGCAACAGGCACTAGCGATCGCCGAACAGAGCGTCACTGCGGCCTTGGCGCTGGCGCAGACCAACCTTGGCCGGGTGCAGGCCGTGATTGATGTCCCGCGCGCAGCGGCGGCGAATGCGATCGAGCGGCTGCGGGCGACCGTACTGGCGTTGCGCTATCAGCCGGGGAGTCACGAGCCACCGCCGCGCTTGGCGCTGGCCGGCGCTGTTGAGGAGACGCTGATCGCGCCGCGCCCGAATCACGTACTGGCATGGCTATTGCCGTCGCTCTTTGTCTCGTTGTCGTTGGGGTTGGTGTTGCTGCAACCGCGCCCCCTGTCGCTGGGGGCATTGCTCTGGTTGTTGGCGCTCGGCGGCTTGTTGATTGTGGCCAGCGCATGCACCCAACAGGTGCGGCATGCCGTTTTTGTCCAACTGGGATTAGCGGCGCAAACCTTGACCATTACGCTGATGGCGGCGATGACCAATCTGCTGCCGCTCCTCTGGGGGTTGTTGCTGGTGGCATGGCAGATGGCTAGCCGGCTGTCGCTTTTGCAATGGCTCATGTTCGCAGCAGTGTTGCCGCTCCTCCTCATGGTGGTGGGTCTTTGGCAGTCATTCGTGCTTGACGTAACGACAACAGTGAGCTTGCTGGTGGCGATGGTGCTGGTGAGTGCGCCGTTGTTGCTAGCTCGCTACCAGTTGCGGCGCCGCCAGCAGGCGGAATGGCAAGTCAAGTTGCTTGAAGCCGAGATGCAGCAACAGGCTGATGAGATGCAAGCGATCACGGTGGCTGCCGAGCGGGCGCGACTAGCGCGTGAAGTGCATGATGATCTGGGATCGAAACTGGTGCTGATCAATCTGGAATTGCAACTGGCGGCTGAGCTGGCTGCCGAAGATGCGGCGGCTGCGCGCGACCATCTGGCCAATAGCCGCGAGTTGCTGCATAGCGCATGGCAGAGCCTTTTGGCGGTGGCCGATGCCGAACTCCCGGTGCAGGGAGCGACTTTGGCCGAGCATTTGCGCCGGTTGGCGGTGCAATGCGCCCAAAGCACCCGCGCGCGGGTGGAATTAGAGGTGCAGGGTGAGATTGATCATCTGGCGGCGCCGGTGACGCATTGTGTCTATCGCGCAGTGCAAGAGGGTTTAACCAATGCTTGCAAACATGCCCGCGCTGACGCGATTGCCGTACAGGTGAAGGCTGAAGGCGGCTATGTCGTGGTAACGATCACCAATAATGATCAACCGGATCGCATCCTGCCGCCGGTTGATCTGGGCAGCGGCAGTTTTGGTCTGATTGGGTTGCGCGAACGGGCCGAGGCGCTCGGTGGCGGTCTTGAAGCGGGGCCGTTGCCCGATGGCGGCTGGCGGTTGCGGTTGGTGTTGCCGGCGGAAAGCGGAGACTAACGATGACAATCCGTGTTTTGATTGTTGATGACCAGCCGCTGATTCGCACCGGCATTGCCGCGTTGCTGGGCCGCAAATCGGATATTGACGTGGTCGGGCAGGCCGGCAATGGCCGCGAGGCGCTCGACTTGGTCGCGGCGCTCGATCCTGATATTGTGCTGATGGATGTGATGATGCCGGTGATGGATGGGGTGGAAGCGACGCGGCAGCTCGCCGCACGCGGCCCGCGCCCGGCAGTGATTATGCTTACCACCTTCCACGATGACGAGCGCGTGTTGCAGTCGATTGCCGCTGGCGCGCGCGGCTATCTGCTCAAAGATGTTGATCATCGCGCGCTGGCCGAAAGCATTCGCACCGTCGCTGCTGGCGGCGCGCTGATCCACCCGCAGATTACCGCCCAACTCTTGCCCCGCCTGAGCCAACTGGCTACTGCCTCGTCGCCGCCGGCTGAATCGCCTGCCGCTGAACCAGTGATTGCGCTGACCCCCCGCGAGCGCGAGATTTTGCTGCTGCTTGCGCAGGGCTATACCAATCAAGAGATTGGCGAGAAACTCGCTCTCAGCATTGGCACAGTCAAAAACCACTTGAGTGTGATCTTTGCCAAACTCGCCGTGCGTGACCGCACGCAAGCTGCACTATGGGCGCGTGAGCATTTACAACGAATGAACGAATGAGGAGAACGAATAAGCGAATGCAGGAGTGATCCACTCTCCCAGCTCGCGGCGCAGGCTTCGTAACGATCGCCCGGCGCTACCGGGACGGTGGTTCCCACCCTTTGCCCATCAAGCGCTGGGAGGTGGCCCCACCCCTTGCCCCTCCCCCAGCGGGGGAGGGGTGATGACGAATAGTACCAAACCGCACACGGTTGCCGCGAATGGTTTGCCCCCTTTGCGAGTGGTGAAGGTGATCGCCGCTCACATCTAGCCCGCGGCGCGGGCCTTGTAACGATCGCCCGGCGCTTGAGGAGTGGGTGCCGGATCACACGCCCTTTAACCGCCAAAGCAGAAGCTTGCTTCGAGGCTGCGCCCCCTCGCAAGGACAATCGGGCACGCCCTTCCGCTCCCCCTTGTCATGGCGAGCCGTGCGGAGGGGCAGCGCGATGCCTTGCCCGCGCGCGGCGACGCAATCCCCCGCGAGCACGGGAACGGCCCCTTTCCGCTGACGTTGCGGGACGGACAGCACATGTTGATCGCTGTGCAATGCCTCAACGTCCAGTGCTACCCTCCCCGCTCCCACGAACAGCGGGGCTGGGGGTGAGGGCTAACAGCCTGCGTAGCGGGCTTCGTAACGATTGCCCGGCCCTAAAAAGGGCCGGGCATGCTGGTCGGGCGTTGTCTACTTACCTCATGATCACCGGCATTAGTAACCGATACGTCGGCGGCGCAAATGCGCCCTTCGCGGTGTACATGGCCGTATTGCCAGCATTGTCAACGGCGGTGATGATGAGCCGCACATCAGGCCAATTGCGCGGCACGCTTGCTAGCCAACGTTGCGGGTTGAGCGGATCTTGGGTAAAGGTGAGCGGTGTCCACGTAATGTTGTCGGCAGCGAGGTAGACACCGGTCACGTTCACTTGCGGGTTGTTGGGGTGATCAGGATCGCTCACGATCACCTCAATCGGCGTCGAAATGCTCTGCAACCCGGCATCTTGCCCAGCAATGCGCACTCGTTCGATCACCGGCGGGTTCTCATCGGCGAGGGCTGTGCTAGCGCCGCTTGCTTCCGGATCAGTATAGATCACCTGATAGACGAGCTGCGTGTAGGTGCGCAGCGTGCCGGTGACGCCGTTGGTAGCGCGGAATTGGGCGGCGGTGCTGATCAACGTGTCGCGTTGATCGGCGCCGCTACCAGTCGTGCTGTGGCCAAAGAAACGGTCGGGTACCCACACCCCGATCCCGGCGCTGAAGTCTGGTTCAACTGTGGTCGTAACCAATGGCTCGAAGGTCTCGGTCACGATCTGGGTGACGGTAGGGTTGAAGTTCTCGACCGTGTTGTACTGCCCGCCCACGAAGATGACATCGCGCACGACCAACGGAGTATGTTCGCTATCATCGCTGCCCGACAACGCGGTGATGTCGTAGGTAAATGCGGGCAAGCTCGGCATGCCGATCAGGTTGTTGTCAATGACCGTGACGGTTGGGGTGACGTTGAAGGTGCTGGCAAGCAAGAAGGTATCGGTAATGGTGAAGTTGCTCGGTGTGAGCCGTACTGCTTGCCCGGTGCGGGTTGGTTGCAGGTAGTTGGGATCGTAATTGATCGTAAACGTAATCGTCCGCGTCAATTGGCTGCCGGCAATTGGTGTTGGCGCAGTGCGATCGCCGGCTGGCAGCTCAGCGTTGAGGTCTTCAACCGGCGCAGTCAGCGGGTTGTCAACCAAGACCCGCTTCCATGGCAGGCCGTACAGTGTTGTGATCGCCAGCACTTTGTAGTCGTAGGTGTTGAGACCAATTGACGTGCGTAGATAGCGGAGCTTCGCGTTGACTAGCGCCTCGCCGATGCTGCGCCCAACGTAAGTGACGCCGTTTTCCGCACTTGCATCGGGTCGAGTTTCGTTCCGCACCAGCTCTTGGGTCAGCAACGCCGCCAACCGCTCGCTGTAATCCACCCCGTCGAGGGTGCCATAGCCATAGCCGGTGTTGCCGATCCAGTTGCCGGCGTGGCGGTTGAAGGCTTGGGCGAAGTCGGCGGCGTAGTAGCTGCTCGGTAGATCGCGTGCTTGGATGATCGCGTTGGTGGGCACATTGTACCCGCTGTGACAACCGACCGAATAGTAGATGGTGTTGTAGAAGAAACCGGGGCAGAAGAATGGATAATAATCATAACACATCCCCGTCTCTTGATATCCTACTGACAATATGCGATCAACAGGGAAATGGGGATTACTGCCGTGCTCAACTGCTGGGATGAGTTGCCAGTGGTCGAAGTGGGCGTTGAGCGAACTGAGCAATGTGTTGGTGCGGGAAAAGACCTCTAATGGCGTGGTGAAGAAGCCGGTCGCGTTGAGTGGCTGTTCGAGCCACTGGTTTTCAAAATCAGTGCGATCCCACCCATTGTTAATGAAGGTTCGTTTGGTTAAAGTTGACGTAATTGCTTGATTGAGGGTACGTGAAATAGCCTGCGCGCCGTCGATCAGGAAGTCGTAGCCGTTGAGCGAGAGACTGTAAGCCGAGGGGTTATTGCGCAGATCGATATTGATATCGTACCCTACCGGCTGGTTACGCCGCAAGAAATCGGCAATCTCCGCCGGTTGTTCGACGAGCCGGCCCACGGCTAGCCGGGGCACAAACAGCGGGAAGCCGTAGAAACGGTAAGGCCGGCCGGCGCCATACGGATCGTCACTCAACATCATCCGGTTGCGCAACGCCGCGCCGAGCGGGTTGTCGGGCGAGATGAGGCTGGCGCCGTTGCTGTTGGGATCAATATTCTTTAGATATTCTAAATAATCAGCCTCGTTGGCGATGGTGGTCAAGTCGGGCAGCCGGAAGAAAGGGATAATCTCATCGCTGCCGATCAAGACGATATGGCGCACATTAGGGTATGGTGTCAATAGATTCGTCTCACTGAGATCGAAGTTGTTGTCGGCCCGGATGCGATACTTGATCCGCACCTCTCCCGAACGACCATTGTTGCTCGGATCAATCGCCGCTTCGATCACGTGATCAATGATGCTGGCGATATAGTTGGCGTACAGCGGGTTGCGTTGATTGGCCGGTTGCGACCATTCAGTTAGCAATTGGTTAAAAGGTGTTGCCCCGCTGCCGGTAATCACCTCAAGATTGGCCAGATCGATCACGGCGCCTTTTTCCTGAATCAACGGATCTTCATTGAAGCCCGTGATAAGAGTCTGGGTAAATGAATACGATTGTTGCAGCGTTATGGTAATGGTGTTGAGGCTAGTCAAATCGCTTGGATACACCTCTTGCATGCGGGCCGAATTGATGATGTAGAGCGTGGTAACACCGGGGTCTGCTTGATCAGTTACAAACTGCACATGCGGCGCCGGGCCGAGTGATTGGAGAGTACTGCGCGTCAAGGTAATCGTTAACCGGTATGCGCGTGAGCTGGTCTGACCAGCGTTTGAAGGCGCCACTGCAACAAAGTATCGCCCCGGTTGCCAAACAATTGTTTCAATCCGTTCGTCGCGGGTGCCGGGGTTGATGCTGATCGAGGCAATCTGACCGCCGATGGAGGCAATCTGGCCGCCGATGGAGGCAATCTGGCCGCCGATGGAGGCAATCTGACCGCCGATGGAGGCAATCTGACCGCCGATGGAGGCAATCTGGCCGCCGATGGAGGCAATCTGACCGCCGATTTGAGTTACGCCCTCTAAGCCGCGTTCGCCATTGTCAAACTCGAAGGTTTCAGTGGCGCCGCCCACTCCAGTCTCTGGATCAACGCCGCCGCCGAAGACGAGATCGTAATCAGCCTCCAGATTGGTAAGTTCGATGGTGACTAGTGAGCCGGGAGCATCGATGTCGAAGGCAAAATAGTCAATATCGCTCGACGCTGAGATGATGCCGTTGATCGGCTGCCGCCAGCTATCGTTGCGGTTAGTCGCAATGAGCTGCGCATTTGCGCCGGGTTGCAAGATGCGGTTATTCGGTTCTATCTCATTGATCGCCGGTAATTCCGTAATACTGGTCAAGTGAATTGGTTCGGCTTCCGCCTCGGCAGCAATGGCCGGGGTAGAGCGTGGCGTCAATGCTAGTGGAGTCAATGCGAGACTCACAAACATCAGCATGAGCAAGAGGCGGCGCATAGCGATACTCCTTCCATTGCGGAAAACGATGTTTACCCCGGCAACGCAGACGCTAGCGCCAAATCACGCTGGGCGTCGAGATCGGTAAAGATAGCAATGGCTTCGGCGCGGGCGGATGCAGCCGCGGCATAGTTGTGGCGCGCAAGTGCTAATCGGGCCTGTTGGTAGCGGACTTTCCCTAACTCGTAGCGATTGTCGAGTTGGGCCAAGGTTGAGCTGCTGCGGGCAAAGAGATCATCGGCAACATCAAGATCGCCGGATGCCAAAGCTATCTCGCCAAGCACACGATTAGCAATTGCCGAGTCATCGGCTTGACCGAGTTCTTCGGCAATTGCTAATGAACGATTGGCATAGGTGCGGGCTTGGGCGAGATCGCCTAAAGCCAGCGTGGCCAGCGCAGCTAAGCGCAAGACTTCGGGCAGGAAACTACGGGCATTGATCGCTTCCAAATCAGCGATGGCGGCCTCAAAGAGGCTCAGAGCCTCATCAGCGCGCCCTTGATTGAGCAGCACTTCGCCGCGATTGTAGCTAGTTACGGCCACGCCAAGCCGCGACCCAAGCCGGGCAAAGAGTTCATTGGCCCGTTGGTACAATGCGCCGGCCCGGTCGAGCTGGTTGCGCCCCACCAGCACCACGGCCAGATTGTTGGCGGTGCGGGCAGTGGCTAAAACATCACCGATGTTTTCCGAGATTGCCATAGATTGCTCAAAGACGGCAATCGTCTCGGCCCAGCGTCCGGCTTGGGTGTAGACCCGGCCAAGATCGTTGAGCACGTCGCACAAGCCGGCCAGCATATTGGCTTGCTCATAGAGGGTACGCGCTTGGTTGAGCGCTTCGATCGCTGGGGTTCGATCACCTTGGTCGTTGGCGATGTTCCCGATGATCTTCAACGCACGGGCTTGATCGGTGGCGTTCCCGCTTTGCACCGCTAGTTCGTACCCAATCCGCGCCCATTCCATCGCGTGGGTGTAATCGCCGGTGCGGTACGCGATACCGGCGCCGAGAATGTAGCAGCGCGCTGTCTCTGCTTGCAAACCGCGATGGGCGCGGGCCATCCCCGCGGTCAGCCGGTCAAAGGCGGCTTGGTAGCGCGATCGCCGCTCTTCGACCGTCGCCAGCATGCGGTGCATGCGCAACCAGCGTTCGCTGACCGGTTCGTCGCCTACCGGTAGACTGAGCTGCAAAGCCTCGTGGAAATGATGTTCCGCTTGATCGTACTCACCCAATACCAAATGCAATTCGCCGATCGCTTCGTGGATTGCGGCTACTTGATCAATCAGTTGCGCGGGCGGTAAGATGGTGCTCAGGCGTGGCGCGATGTTGAGCGCGGTGGTATACAGGGCAAGCGCGTCGCGGTTGGCGAAGCGCCGGCGGGCTTGCTCGGCGGCTTGCACGTGATAGCGCAAGGCTGGTTGCCACTCTTCGGCTTGCAGAAAGTGCCACGCCAACACCGCGTATTGCTCTTCGATCTGATTGGCGGCAATGGCTTCAATCCGGCGCGCGACGCGGGCGTGCAGCGCGCGGCGGCGAGCGTAGAGGATGCCTTCGTAGGCGACATCGCGCAGCAGCGCGTGGCGAAAGATGTAGGCCAGAATCCGCTCTTGCTGGTCGGCTTGAATTAATTCGCCTTCGATCAGGCGCTGGATGCTCTCATCAAGCGCGGGTGGGTTCGAGTAGACGCCTTCCACCACCGGGCGCGGAAAGCGCCGCCCAATCACCGAGGCGACCTGCACCAGTTCTTGGCGCGGTTCGTCGAGCCGGTCGAGCCGGGCGATGAGCAGACCTTCGATGCTGCGCGGCAGCTCGATCTTCTCAATTGGTTGCGTCAGTTGCCATCTGCCGCTTTCTCCGTTGCGCACCAGTAAGCGGTCACGCACTAACGCCCGCACCAACTCTTCGATAAAGAAGGGATTGCCTTGGGTGCGCTCAAGCAGCGGCAAGATCTCGTTGGGCGGCGGCCCGCCAAGGAGCGCTGCGAGCAAGGCTTGGCTGTCGCTTGGCGGCAATTCGCCTAACTCGATCCGGATGGTATTGGGGAGCGTTTCCCACGGTGCAGGCGCTGCCATTTCGGGCCGGTAGGTGAGAATCAAAGCGAGTGCTCTGCCTTGAGCGGCTTTGCTGAGGCGTTCGAGCACTTCGAGCGAGGGTGTGTCGGCCCAATGGCAATCTTCGAGCACCAACAAGACCGGCTCGCGGATAGTAGTGGCGAGAAAAATTTCCACAATCAGCTCTTGCAGCCGGTCGTGCCGTTGTTGAGGTGATAAGCCAGCAGTGAGCGGCGTGTCGGCCAGCGGCAGACCGAGCGCATCTGACAGCAGCGGTGCAAACCGGCTGGCATCCGGCACAAGCTGTTCGACGCGGGCAACCGTGTCAACAGCTAATTGGGCCGGCGCGGCGCGCAGGTCAAGCCCTAGCGCATTCGTCAGCGGCGCCCGAATCGCGGCGTAGGCAGTGCGCTGCTCGTAACTTTGGCAATCGCCAAACAGGATCGTAAACGATGGCACATCCTCGGTCGCATGATCGTGTTCGGTAGAAGCGATGACTAGGCGTTGGATCACCTCCTCGGCTAAGCGAGATTTGCCGGCGCCAGCTTCGCCAACGACGGCAATCGTCGCTCCTTGCCCCTGTAATGCGGCCCGCGCCGCCGCTAGCACCTGTCCTAATTCAGCATCGCGCCCGATCAGGGGGGCGATGGTCAGATGTTCTGAACTATGCCGAGTGGCGACTGCCGCAATCTGGACGACTTTGGCCGGTGTCACCGCTGTGCTCAATCCCTTGAGGTGCAGCGGCGTTCCCGGCTCCAGCACAAATTGGCCTTCGACCGCGGTCTGGGTGCTGGGCGAGAGGTAGATCGCTTCATCGGGCGCTGCCGCCATCAGGCGCGCTGCCAGATTGACCGCCGGCCCCATAACGGTGTATTCATAGCGGGTTGCGCCACCTACCCGACCGGCAAAGACAGTGCCGGTATTGATGCCGATCTTCTGCGCCAGCGGCGGGGCGGCTGCGTCCAATAAGGCTGCGATCTCGGCATTAGCGTCGTGTAATGCCTCGTGCAACTCGAGCGCACAGCGCACGGCCCGCGTCGGGTCATCTTCGTGAGCAGTCGGTGCGCCAAACAACGCCATCAACTTATCGCCATGGGTGTACATGTCCACTTTATTGATGATGCCCTCGTAGCGATGCACCGCCGCTTGCGCGCGCCGGTAGTAGGCGTTGAAAACGGTGGCGGCTAGGTTGGGATCAGAGTCGAGCACCGCAAGGTAGCGGGAAAAATCGTGGACATTGGCAAAGAGTACTGTCACCGGGCGAAACTCACCCAATTCGCCGGCAGCGGGGTCGAGAAAGCGCCGGGGCAGGCGATGCACGAGGTAGGGTTGTAAAGCGGCCAATTGGCGGGCCAAGCGGTTGAGGGTGGCCAGATCGTCGGGGCCGTCGAGCGGCAGCGGCGGTGGCGGCGCGATCATGGCTGGGGTAAAGGCTAGCTCATGGAGCCGATAAAATCCATCGCGCCGCGCCTCAATGCGCGGCTGCGCGAGCAATTGGGCCGTTTGTTCTGTAATCACCACTTCACCGGGGGCGGCAATCTCTTGCGCCAACGCTACCCGGTTGACTTCCGGCCCGGTCACCACCAGTTCGATATGGCTCTGATCGCCAACTTCAGCGGCAAACACGCGCCCCGCATGTACCCCAACCCGCAGTCGCAACGTAAAGGCGCCGGCCCGGGTTTCGAGATTGGCGAATTCAGCCATGCGTGTTTGCATCGCCAAGGCCGCCGTACAAGCCGCAGTCGCATGCTGATCGCCGAGCGTGGCAGCATCGAAAAAGACGGTCAGGGCATCGCCGCCAAACTTGAGCAGCGCCCCGCTCCGCGCTTGCACTTCATGCAACAACGCGGCGAAGAGCCGGTTGACGACCGCCGAAACTTCTTCCGCCCCTTGCCGGCCTAGCACTGATAGCCGTTCAGAGAGTGCAGTGAAGCCGGACAGATCAGCAAAGAGGAGCGATCCTTCCCAGAACGCGCCGGTGGTGCGGCCCGGTTGCGGATCGGCGAGTTGGCTATGCACGATGCGGGCGGGAATGTATGCGGCATGAGCAGCAAGTTGGGCGCGCAGTGTTTGCCCAAGGCGCGAGCGTATGGGGAGAGGGAGACTGCCAGTGGTGGCAAGCTCGGCAATCTGCTGATTGTCAAGATGAACAATCAGATCGCGCCATTCTGTCAGCGAACCGGTCATGACGACTTCCATGCTCAACCTCGACGACGCGCGAGCCGTTTGTATCTATCTCTGTAAACGAGTCGTCGCCGAAGATTGTTTCGTAGTAACGCTGCTGAGATGTGTAATATGGGTTCTGTGATCTGCGCCAATCATTCTGTCGCGCGGTGTTTGCAAAGGGTTGCGAAACCGCCTCTCTCTACCTCCCAGCACGCTGATCATACCGAGGATAGCGGTGTCCGCTGGCAATGCCGGGCATTGCTCGGAACTGTCGCAGTAATCCGTTTGCGCGAATAGTTTCGCCTTATTCGAGAACAACCACACGGGCCAGAGATACGACGCTGGCCTTGCATTCGTGGCTGTGCTCTCATTGTGCAGCGAAAGTGGCAAAAAGAGAAGGGGGGCAAAAGGCCTAATTGGATAAAAAATTTTTTAGTGACCTCTTGACAATATCTCGCCAGAGGTGTATACTCATCGCAATTGTTAAAAGTGTAATAATAACACTAATTGGAGAACGCCCCATGGTCGCCCAGCTCTATGAAACGACCGGCGCAACCGCTGCCGAACTGATAGCCGAGATTAACGACTTGCGCCGCCGGCGCAACGCCATCATTTTGGCTCACAACTACGAATACGGTGAGATTCAAGAGATCGCTGATTACGTTGGCGACTCGCTCGGCATGGCGCAGGCTGCGGCGCGCACCGATGCCGATGTGATCGTGGTCTGTGGCGTCTACTTTATGGCTGAAACGGCAGCCATTCTCAACCCGCAGCGCACGGTGCTGATCCCCGATGCCAATGCCGGTTGTTCATTGGCCGATTCGATAACAGTCGAGCAGTTGCGCGCGTGGAAGGCGGCCAATCCCGGCGCAGTGGTGGTGAGCTACGTCAACACCAGCGCCGCTGTTAAGGCCGAGAGTGATTATTGCTGCACGTCGGGCAATGCCGAGCGGGTGATCAATGCAATTCCGGCTGATCAGACCATCCTCTTCTTGCCGGATATGTTTCTCGGCAGCTACTTGCGCCAAAAGACGGGCCGTCCGCTCAAGATTTGGGCCGGCGAGTGCCACGTCCACGCCGCGATTCGCCCGGCGATGATTGAGCAGAAGCGGGCGGCGATGCCTGATGCCGAGTTTCTGATTCACCCAGAATGTGGCTGTGTGAGCAGCGCAATGGATGATCTGGCCCGCGGCGCGATTGATAGCCGCGGCACCTATATTCTTTCCACCGAGGGCATGATCGCGCATGCCAATCGCTCGCCGGCCAGCCGGTTTGTGGTCGCGACCGAAATCGGCGTGTTGCACCGTATGCGCAAGGCCCATCCTGACAAACAGTTTGTGCCGGTTGATGAGTCGATCAGTTGTCGCTATATGAAGCTGATTACGCTTGAGAAGGTGCGTGATAGTTTGCGCGATCTGCGTGAACCCGTCACCGTGCCGCCGGAGATTGCCGCGCGCGCGCGAGTCGCGATTGACCGGATGTTGGCGTTGTAGTCGTGGCAATGCATCGCATTGTCGCCGGAGGATTCACCATGCAATCGATCTCTGCCCCGCGGAGTGCTTTATCATCGCTCCTCCCGGCCCGCGAACGGCGCGTTGATGTCTTGGTGATTGGCGCCGGCGCGGCTGGCTTAACCGCCGCACTGGCAGCCGCAGCGCGCGGCGCGCAGGTCTTGGTGTTGGCCCGTGGTTCGTTGCCGGAAAGCAATTCGGCGTGGGCGCAGGGCGGCATCGCCGCTGCGCTTGATCCGTCCGACTCGCCGGGGATTCACGTCGCCGATACACTCACCGCCGGCGCCGGTTTGTGTGACGTGGCGGCAGTGTCGGTGTTGGCTCACGAAGCGCCGGCGTTGATGCGGGAATTGGCCGAGCTGGGCGTCCCCTTTGAGCGTGATGCCGATCGGTTTGCCTTGGGTTTGGAAGGCGGCCATTCGCGCCGGCGCATTGTTCACGTCGGCGATGCCACCGGCTGGGCGGTGACGCAGATGCTGATCGAGCGTGTGCGGGCGATGCCGCTGATTACGGTCTGTGAGCAAGCACAAGCAGTCGAGCTACTCACCGCTGGCGAGCGGGTGGTGGGGGCGTTGGTGCGGTTGGCCGGCGGTACGTGGTTGCGGGTGCTGGCTGCGGCGACGGTGTTGGCTAGTGGCGGGGCTGGCGCGTTGTATGGCCTCACCAGTAACCAGCCTACCGCCTTGGGCGAAGGGATCGCGATGGCCTATCGCGCCGGGGCGGAAGTGGCCGATCTAGAGTTTGTCCAGTTCCATCCAACCGTCTATCGCACCCGTGACGGGCAGGGCTTTCTGATCACCGAAGCGGCCCGCGGCGAGGGGGGCTTGCTCTATACGCCAGCAGGCCGTCGCTTTATGCCGGCCTACGATCCGCGGGCCGAATTGGCCCCGCGCGATGTGGTGACGCGCGGGATTGTCGCGGCGATGCAGGCGGAAGGGTGCGATCATGTGCTGCTTGATCTGACCCATCTGCCGCCTGATCTGATCGAGCATCACTTCCCCACCATTTGCGCGCGCTTGCGGGCCGATGGGATCGATCCGGTGCGCGATCCGATCCCGGTGGCGCCGGCGGCCCATTATCTGATGGGGGGTGTGCGCACCGATCTGAGCGGCGCGACCAATCTGCCCGGCCTGTTTGCTGCTGGCGAAGTGGCATGCACTGGCGTGCATGGCGCGAACCGGCTGGCGAGCAATTCACTGCTGGAGTGTTTAGTCTTTGGTCGCCGGGCCGGTGAAGCGGCTGCATCGTATCGTGGCCGTACCGTGCCGTCGCCTGACCCGTTGCCGGTTGCGCCTGTGGCAGAACCGCCGCCGGCTGATTGGCGCAACGCGCTGGCGACGATCATGCGCGCGGCGGGGCCGTTGCGCCACGGTGATGGTCTGCGCGCCGCCTTAGCTGCGTTGGATGCATGGCCGGCTAGCGCCGATCCGGCTGATGCTGATGCCCTCACGGCGGTTAATGCCGCCCTGACGGCGCGGCTAATCGTCGCTTCTGCCTTGCTTCGCACCGAGAGCCGCGGCGGCCATTTCCGCCTCGATTACCCGCAGAGCGATGAGGCGTGGCGCAAGCATACTATCTTGTGCCGCGACACATCACCGGCGTTCGTGCCCGCCATCGCGCCGGCGCCAGCGTTGGCCGCCGATTGAGCGGGGCGCGTAGGGGCGCAGCAGCGCTGCGCCCCTACGCGCCCTTGCCCTTAGGTAAAGATTTATGATACCGAACGGAACTCGTATGGAACTTCCACTACAGGTTATTGATACTGTTGTCGCCCATGCACTCGCCGAAGACATCGGCAGCGGCGATCTGACCACGCTAGCCGCGATTCCGGCGACTGCGCACATGACCGCTCATTTTGTCACCCGTGAAGGTGGGGTCATTGCCGGCTTGCCGGTGGTGGTCGCCGTCTTTCGCCAGCTCGATCCCAGTGTCAAGGTGCTGCTGCACACCGCGGATGGCGTCGCAGTTGCTGCCGGCGCCCCGCTTGCCACTGTGACCGGCCCGGCCCGCAGCATCCTCAGCGGCGAACGGGTGGCGCTCAATCTGTTGCAACGCCTCAGCGGGATTGCTACCTTGACGGCGCAGTATGTGGCGGCAGTGGCCGGCACGCGCGCCCAAATTCTCGATACGCGCAAGACGACGCCGGGTTTGCGCGCGCTTGAGAAATATGCTGTACGGATGGGCGGCGGGCGTAAT
Organism: Chloroflexota bacterium; assembly: GCA_030550625.1. GTDB lineage: Bacteria > Chloroflexota > Chloroflexia > Chloroflexales > Chloroflexaceae > Chloroflexus. The sequence continues at coordinate 18,292 of JAUQOZ010000135.1, forward strand.
CACCGGTTTGGCCTGTATGACGGCGTGATGCTCAAAGACAACCATCTGGCCATGCTTGCCGCGCAGGGGATTGATCTGGCTGCGGCGATTGCCCGTGTGCGCGCGCAGCTTGGGCCGATGGTGCGGCTCGAGGTCGAAGTTGAGAGCGTCGCTGATGCGATCACGGCTGCCGAAGCCGGAGCCGATCTGATCTTGCTCGACAATATGCCGCTCGACCAGCTCCGCGCAGCAGTGCAGGCGGTGGCCGGTCGCGCGCAGACCGAAGCCAGCGGCGGCGTCAATCTGCAAACGGTGCGGGCGATTGCCGAAACCGGCGTTGACTACATCTCAGTTGGGGCGCTGACCCATTCAGTGCGCGCGCTTGATATTGGGCTCGATTGCGCGGCGTGAGCACAGTTTACTCATCATCGGCTAGATGCTCGACGCGCAATTGCCAGAGCAACCCGCCTAACGCTGGGCCAAACCGGTCAATCAGACGCTGGCGCGTGCGGCCCTCTTGGTAGCGCTGGCGGGCAAAGCGCTGAATCTGCTGCTCTTCATCGCCGACGCGCAACGTTTGCATCAGTTTGAAGGAGACATCGTTGAGGCCAAAGGTGGACGCCACATCCACCAAGCGGGCAATCGACTCGTAGGGTGGTTCGAGCAAGATGGTAGCGTGCGTGTAGATGCCTTGCTCACGGGCATACGCGATCAACTTACGGGCCTGTTCACGGCTGCTGGCTGAGTCGAAGACGCTGGTCGCGGCCAGCGCAAATGTGATCGCTTCGCAGCCGGCTTGCGCCAACTGCCGGATCCGCTCCTCGCGCAGGCGGTCAAGGGCGACGGCAGCTTGCCATTTAATGTTGAAGTGCGTGCCAATCAACTGATCGAGGAACTCATCAAGCCACTGGTCATTGATAGTGATCTCTGGTTCACCAAACAAAAGATGGCGAATGCCAACTTCTTCGACCAGAGCGCGAATCTCTTGGCAGATCTGGCGGGGCGGGCGCATCTGCCATTGGTTATGCATCCGCCAACCAATCACCACCGGCGTCTGCACTTCACCACCCGGCGCGCGCAATGCGTAATGTTCGAGCGAGAGCAAGTGGCGGGCCGGGAATGGCAGTTCTTCGCCGCTCGGTACGGCCAGCGCGTTGGCGCCGTCAAGCCAAGCTAACACGCTGGTGGTGGCTGCTAATGCTTCACTGCCGCTGCGATGCACGAAGAGCGGCAAGATGTCGGGATAGGTTTGGTGAATATGGGAAACTGCTTGCTCAATAGCGTGGCTATCTTCACCGGCGATAATGACCCGCTGTGGTTGGAAGGTTTGCAGCCGGCGTTGAATGTCTTCCCAACCGCCCAGCGGATCGAGCGCGCGATCGTAGATGCGCACAATCGCGCGCCGCTGTTCGAGCGCCGCTGCTATATACGCCATCGTGAGCGGCGGAAGATGATTATCATCCTTGCTTGGGAGTGCAATAATCGCGATCTTCACAATGACTCCAGCCGGTGTCGGGTAGCGTAGCAAACTCTTCCATAACGATAGGCGAAGGGAGGGGTCGCTAGCATCCGCCGCACCTCCTTAACCAATGGTACAGCGAGCCATCGTAACGTTTCTCTCTTTTTTTCTGGTGATCTCCTTGTGGCGAAGTGTAGCATATTTGTGGTCAGATCAATATGACGACTTTGTCAGAAAACATCTTCACTGCGTAATGGCGCGATCATCAGAATTGGCGCTCAACGCGCGTTCGCGCTGTAACGGCAATGAGAAGGAAAAGCGGGTTCCTTTGCCCACTTCACTGTATGCGATCCAAATGTTACCGCCGTGCGCTTCGACAAACTGCTTACAGATCGCCAACCCTAGTCCTAAATGCGGCCCTTTTGAACTGCCGTTGACTCCGCTGTAGAACGATCGGAAAACCTTGTCAAATTGTTCGGATGGAATGCCAGAGCCGGTGTCAGTGACGTGAATATGGATGTATGGTTGCTGCAATTCGGCGCTGACAGTAATCTTCCCGCCGGCAGAGGTCGCTTTTGCGGCGTTTTCGATCAGATTCACCAAGACTTGGCTAATCCGTTCTTCATCAGCCACGATATCAGGCAACTGATCGGGAACTTCCCACACCAATTCGATATCACGCTCTTTGACCTGTTGCTGCTGCTGCATGCAGGTGGCAATAATCAGGTCAATCACATTAGTGCGCATCAGATTCAGCTTGAGTTGGCCGGTTTCCGATCGGTTCAGGTCAATCAATTCGGCGATCCGTTTAGCTAGCCGGCGGGCGCTGCTATCTACTTCTTGCAGAAACTCACGCTGGCGTTCATTGAGTTTCCCGATACTATCGCTCTCTTTCAACACGATTTTGAGGTAGCCTTGCAACGTGTTGAGCGGGTTGCGCAATTCGTGAGATACTTTAGCGATAAACTCGCGGCGCTGCTGTTCCTGCATCTTTTGGCTGGTTATGTCATGTAACACCAGCACGGCAAGGCGCGTATCCGGCGAGGGGCTGACGAGAGTGCCATGAATCTGATAGTACCGTTCGTCATCACCATTGCCATCATGCACATCCCGGATGAGCGAATCGCCTGCCTGATGAAGGTAGGCGGCGATGCCGGCCAATTGGTCGGCCAACTGGCCATTGTGGGCCGCGCTTTGCGCCAAGGCCCGGCGCGCGATGGCATTGTCGAGATAGACTGCCCCTTGATCGTCGTAGACAATCAGGCCATCGGCCATGTCGTGCAACACGGTGCTGAGCATCGCCTGCTGCCGGCTCAACTGGACGTGCAGTTCGGCGTTGCGGATAGCGATCATGGCCTGAATGCTGAATGATGTCAGATGGCGTTCTTCGGCCAGCGAAAACGCCTCTTCTTGGTGGCTGACCACGCTTAGCGCGCCATGCACATGGCTAGGTTGTTCAGGATCGAACAGGGGAACGCTGAGCGCAGCGCGAAACCCATAGCGGGCGAGCACGGCCCATTCTGGCCGCTGCTCGATCTCGTGATGGTCGAGCAAGATGGTACGCCGGCTGGCAATGACGGCCTGCGCAAGCGTATCTGCCCAATCGGTAGCGTGGCGATCGGCATGCAGGATCCGGTGTTCGAGATCGGTGCGCCGCATCAGGCTCAGAGCCGCGTCATCGATCCGTTGCACTCCTAACATGTAGGCTAGCGAGTCGAGAATTTGGCGCAACACATCATCGAGGCTTAGCGAGCTGCTGATCGCGCGCAAACTTTCGCCCAGCGCTTCCATGCGGCGCAACCGATCGCGTAAATCATTGTTAGACGCCTCAAGGCTGGCGACCTGTTGCTTCTGCTCGCGGCGCAAGTTCTCGTAACGGGCGCGCCATTCGCGTGCAGCTAGGTTGCGCTGGTTGCCAAACAAGATTAGTGTCGCGATAGTTGTGGCACTGATGGAGAAGCTGCCAAATGAAGCAAGGTTGCTGAACGTTCCAGAACCGGGCAGGGCCAGTATTGGGAGATCAAGGGCGAACAATAGACCAACGAGGCCCGGTACCAGTGCTAACCACAATGAATAGAAGCGATAGCGCCATGCGCGCAGCGCGCTGATGCCCTGAATGACGGCTAAGGCGGGAGTTAAGCCGGCGGTCACGATACACCAGCCAAGCGCAATGACATCACTGATCCCGGCGAGCAGCAACAACTGCCCCGTCAACGGAGCCATGCGACGGATCCAGAACAGGAGCCCGATATTCACGACTGCGTAGCCGATCAGAACCCAAAGAATCGGTGGCGGTAGGTTGAATTGTGTCAGCGCCCAACTCAACCCTAGTGCCGGCAACGGCAACAGGCGACGGATGATAGTTTGCAGTTGCTCGGTATTAGACCGCATGATGGCCGGTGAAATGCCATGATTCACGGTTCAAACTTGTAGCCAAGGTTGCGTACCGTAATCACATGGCGGGGATGATCCGGATCCTCTTCTACTTTCGTGCGTAAGCGCCGGATGTACACGGCGACGAGGTTGCTCTCGCCTTCGTAGTCGTAGCCCCAGACTTTACTCAAGATTTGAGTTACGTTCAAAATGCGGCCAGCATTTTTCATTAAATAATAAAGCAGGCGAAATTCAAGCGGGGTCAATTCCACGACGCGACCATCAGTAAAGATGACTTTGTGCTCAACCGGATCAAGCGTAATATTGCCTTGGCTGAGGCGAGTTGACGTATTCAGCATATCGGCGTTGCGCCGCCGCAAGACGGCCTCAACGCGGGCTAATAGTTCCGATGGCTCATACGGTTTGACCAAGTAGTCATCGCCGCCGATTTGCAGCCCTGTCACCCGATCTTGCAGTTGCGATCGCGCCGATAGAAAGATAATGGGCACATCAGAATTGCGCCTAATCTGCCGGCAGACTTCAAAGCCATCGATTTTGGGCATCATGATATCGAGCAGGATCAGATCGGGATTGTGCTGCTCGATGACTTGCATAATGCTGGTGGCGTCGTGCGCGCGGAGAACCCGGTAGCCAGCTTCCTCAAGCAGATACGAGGTTAATTTAGCGCTGGGAATGTCATCATCAACCACCAAAATATTCATGGAACGCTCCCCGTTTGATTTTGATGCGCACACCAATAGAGCCTGCGTATGACAGCTTATTCATTGTACCACTTGCCGATTGCTTTTGGTAGAGTGGTAACATTAAAAACTTGTGTCTGCTCTCGTGCTGCCTTAGAGAACGCGCCGCCTGTGTTTGATCCCGACATACCTGCTTGAACGGTGGTAGGCCACAGTGCCTGTGGAACGCCTCGCTGTCGTTTGTGATACCTTGGCTCACTCTGTAGCTCGATGGGAGCGCAGTCGACTGAACCGCCGCTGCGCTCGCCGCAGCGAGGACGTTTTGAGGACGCTTGATCGTTACCATACAGATTGTCACAGAACGTCTCGTTCTGATCGGCAGAGTCGTTGTTGCGCTGTCGTGTACCTAGCTCAGAGGTGATCGCATCCCAAAAATTATTGATCCCCGGCTGTTGTTGGCTTACTCGTTCATCAGGCAACACCACCAGCCACTTGGCGCCTGTTTGCGTCTGGGATAATCGATCCGTGCGCTCGATCTGGCTTGGTCAGACTCGTTCTGACCAATTCCCCGTAGCCGCGGTGAACCGGATGGCTTGCGTCTGCAATTTCAACGTCCGGCAGATATTCGCCAGCGCCACTAAGACTGCACTGCCCAGCGCGCAGATCGCTTGCGCCAACTAGCCCTACTCGGTTTTGCCGCCAGAGCGAAACCGCTCGCGCTAGGTACGATTGCGCCGCCCACATCAAAGCTGAGCGGCATGGGTTCTCTTTGCATCGTTTTGTTGGCGCATTTCCTCGTCCGGTATTCTGTTCAATGTAGCATGCGTGGAGGTCATCATGAAACGATTCCGTCTGCTCGTTGCGCTCCTATTGGTGGTGATGCTGTTTGCACGGCAGCATACGCAGCCCGTGTACGCTGCTGGCTATGTTGTCAATTCGCTGGCGGATAATACGACGAACGACACGTCCTGCACCCTGCGCGAAGCGATTCTAGCCGCGAATAATACGCCGGCCAACGCCAACTGCGGCGCCGGGAGCGCCGGTAATGACACCATCACCTTCGGCGTGAGCGGGACGATTGCGCTGGTCTTGTTTCTGCCAAACATTGTGAGCGGCGCGGGAACGCTAACGATTGATGGCGGCGGGAACATCACCATCAGCGGCAATAATGCGATGCGGGTGCTGATTGTGGATAGCGGCGCCAATCTTACCCTGCGCAACCTGACCATCGCCAATGCGAGCACTCCATTGAGCGGCGGCGGCGTGGTCAATAATGGCACATTGACGGTCAGCAACAGCACCTTCTCTAACAACAATGCTGGCAGCGGCGGCGGCATCGTCAACTTCAGCAGCGGCACGCTAACGGTCTCTAACAGTACCTTTTCCGGCAATAGCGCAACCTTCGGCGGCGGCATTGACAACGCCGGCGGTGCATTGACAGTGGTCAACAGCACCTTTTCCGGCAATAGCGCTGCCAACAGCGGCGGTGCCATCTACAACAATCCCGGCAGCACGCTAACGGTGAATACGAGCACCTTCTCTTCCAACAACGCCACCTACGGCGGCGGGATTGCGAACAATGGCGCCCTGACGGTCAATACCACTACCTTCTATCTCAATGTCGCCAATACTGATGGCCAAGGCGGCGGCATCAGAAACCTCGGCACATCAACAGTGACCAACAGCACCTTCGCCAACAACCGCGCCGAAGGTCTTTTAGGCGAGGGAGGCGGTATCTGGAGCAGCGGTACACTGACAGTCAATAACAGCACCTTCTCAAGCAATGTCTCCAACCCAAACAATGGCGGCGGCAATGCCCGGATCAGCAGCGGTAGTGCAACCATTAGAAATACGATCCTTGCTAATAGCGTGAACGGCGGTGATTGTGAGGGGACATTGAGTAGCGCAAGCGTCAACAATCTCATCAGTACTTTTGCCGGTTGCGGTCTGACCAACGGCGTGAACGGCAACATCGTCGGGCAGGATCCGCAACTTGGTACACTGACCGGTTCGCCCGCCTACTTCCCGCTCACTGCGGGCAGTCCGGCGTTCAACGCGGGTGACAACGCTACATGCGCCGCTACCGACCAGCGCGGCGTGCTCCGTCCACAGGGTGGTCGATGTGACATCGGCGCGTTCGAGCTGAGTGTCGTGTTGGTGCCGTTGGTGACGCGCTAATTGATGGTATAGGGGCCGGTCTCAGACTGACTCGCAGGTCTGAAACCGGCCCATTCCTTGTGGGTTGATGTGCGTAGAAATGTAGTCGATCGCAACCGTTGATCGCTGTGCGATGCCTTACCGCTCGGTGCTGCGCTCTCCTCACCCGCGCCAGTGGG
>JAUQOZ010000357.1 GCA_030550625.1 Chloroflexota bacterium
TGGCGATGCACATATTCTTGCCCCGCCCCCGCTTGGGGAGGGGAGGCGGAATCATCTCCCGGCGGGAGAAGGCTGGGTCGAAGCGAGCGAAGAGGAACCGCTTGCTGGTGGGTATGGCAGTACAGGAGCGAAACGCAGCAGCGCCCCGCTCCCGCGCCAGTGGGAGAGGGGCTGGGGGTGAGGGAGGGTAGGGAATAGCCACGAAAAGCCACAAATAGCACCAAAATTTTTGTGCGTTTTGAGCCTTTTTGTGGCTATCCACTTTGCTCGCTCTGCGCCTCAGGGTTACACGCTCGCCGCCACGCCGGGCACAATCTTCCCCGTCGCTTCGCCAAAGCCAATCCGGTAGCCTTCACCCTGCGCCCACGCTCGCATCGTCACCGTATCGCCATCTTCCAGCCAGCGCCGCGTCGAGCCGTCGGCCAATTGCAACGGCTCGGTGCCGCGCCACGTCAACTCAAACAGACACCCCCGCGCCTCTTTGGTTGGCCCGCTGATCGTGCCCGACCCCATCAGATCGCCGGGCCGCAGCCGGCAGCCATTCACGGTATGGTGGGCAAGCTGCTGGGCAAAGCTCCAGTACAGGTGGCGGGCATTGGTCTGGCAGATGCGGGTGTCGTTGAGCCACACCTCCAGCGTGATGTCGAAATGGCCGGGGCCGGGAGCTTGCAAGTAGGGCAACGGCGGCGGATCTTGCGGTTCGCCGGCGCAGCGGAACGGTTCGAGCGCGGCGAGCGGCACCACCCACGGGCTAATGGTAGTGGCAAAGTTTTTCGACAAGAACGGGCCGAGCGGCTGGTACTCCCACCCCTGAATATCGCGCGCGCTCCAGTCGTTCAGGATTACAAAACCAAAGATCCGCTCTTCGGCCTGCGCAATCGGCACTGGCGCCCCCAACTCGCTCCCCACGCCAATCACCATCGCCAGCTCGACCTCGAAATCGAGCGCCCGCGACGGCGAAAAGAACGGCGCTGGGCTGCTCGATGGCTTGATCTGGCCATACGGACGGGGAATGGGGGTGCCGCTGACCACCACTGTGCTGGCGCGGCCATGGTAGGCGACCGGCATGTGTCGCCAGTTGGGAAAGAGCGGCGGGCTGTCGGGACGCAGCATCTTGCCGGTGTTGGTGGCGTGGTAGAGCGACGAGTAGAAATCGGTGAAATCGCCGATCTGCACCGGCAAGAGCAACTCAACCTCGCTTTGCCGGTACAGCGCCGCGTCACGCAGTGGCTGGCGATCGCGCAAGGTTGGCTCATCGGCGGCGAGCAAGCGCTGCAGCGTGTTGCGCACCGCTTGCCAAGCTGCCGGCCCGGCGGCCATAAAGGCATTGAGCGCGTCGCGGGCAAAGAGACCTTGCCCGCCAACCGGGGTCGCCGCCAGCAGGCCGGCCTCATCAAGCGCCGCTAGATCGAGTACATGCTCGCCGATAGCGACACCCACGCGGGCTGGCCCGCCACTGCGCGGGCGGAAAACGCCGTAGGGCAAATTCTCGAGGGGAAACTCACTGTCGGGCGCAATTGGCAGAAAGCTTGGCAGTGGCATAGGATTTATTATGCAAGAGGCTTAGTCATCGTGTCTCAACGAGATCCCTATTCCCTACCTCCCTACTCCCTACCTCCCTACTCCCAACGCCGGGAGTAAGGAGGTAGGAAACCTATCTTCTACCCCTCCGGCCCGCCGACACTCCACGTATCCATATAGCCCGCCTTCTCCAGCTCAAGGGCGGCAGACGTCAGGTGCAGCGGGTAGAACGTATCAATCATCACCGCCAGCTCGCGGGTCTCTTTCACGCCAATGCTGGCCTCGGTGCTGCCCGGCTGCGGGCCGTGCGGCAAGCCAGCGGGGTGAAGCGTGATGTCACAGCGCTCGATCCCGCGGCGCGACATGAAATTACCGTCGCAATAGTAGATTACCTCATCGGAATTGACATTCGAGTGGTTATACGGCGCCGGGATCGCTTCGGGATGGTAATCGAACAGACGCGGCACAAACGAACAGACTACAAAGTTATGGCCCTCGAAGGTCTGATGCACCGGCGGCGGCTGGTGGATGCGGCCAGTAATCGGCTCGAAATCGTGGATCGAGAAGGCCCACGGGTAGAGGTAGCCATCCCAACCCACGACATCGAAGGGATGATGGTCAAGGATATGGCGGGTAAGCTGGTCGCGCACCTTCACCAACACCTCAAACTCACCGGTATCGGTGAACGTGAGCAACTCGCTGGGGCCGCGAATATCCCGCTCGCAATACGGGGCATGCTCGAGCAACTGGCCAAACTGGTTGCGGTAACGTTTGGGGGGCGCGATCTGGCTGCTCGCTTCAATCACCAAAAAACGGGCCGGACTATCGAGCCGCATCTGCCATGTCACGCCAAACGGGATCACCACGTAATCTCCGGCACTAAAGGGCAGGCGGCCAAACTGCGAGAGCAGATCGCCGCTGCCTTCATGCACAAACCACACCTCGTAGGCTTGGCCGTTGCGGTAAAAGCCAGTCATGCTCTCGGTGGGCCGGCTCACGCCGATCGTCACATCATTGTTGCCGAGCAAGGTAATGCGGGCACTCACCGGATCGCCGCCGGCAGGCACGTTCGCGGTGGCAAACGCGCGGTGGCGGATGGGGCCGAATTCGACGTATTCGGGTTTGGCGGAACCGACCAGTTCGGCGCGCAGCACCCGTGGCGGCAAGAAGTGATGGTAGAGGATGGACTGAATACCGTGAAAGCCTTCAAGTCCCATCACCTCTTCGCGGTAGAGCTTGCCATCAGGCTTACGGAACTGGGTATGGCGCTTGTGGGGAACATGGCCGAGACGCTGGTAAAACGGCATCGCACACCTCCTTGTGACGCGGTGTCGTTCTGATAAAGTTTCGCCCGACGCGGCAGCGCCGGGCGAGCTGGCGACCCGGGAGGGACTCGAACCCCCAACCAACGGTTCCGAAGACCGTTGCTCTATCCATTGAGCTACCGGGCCATTCGGCGCCATTAGTGTAGCATAGCTGGCCCGCTTGCGCAACGTGGTAAGCAGACTGCAACCTTGGTTGCGCGATGTTTTGCCGCAACCTGATGCCAACAGCGTACAATGGCGAGAGGTCAGCGACAAGGCTGAGAAACACCTGCAAGGAGGTTGCGTATGCGCGCACCGGCATTGACGCCATCATCATCAGGAGCGTTGCTGCGAGATCCACGCCTGCGCTGGGGGTTCGGACTGGTAGCAGCAGTCTGGGTCTTGGGCTTGATCGGCGGGCTAAGTGGGTTCACTGAATGGCCGGCCTTGTTCCTCTACGTGTTAGGCGGGCTCGGAGTCGCGATCTGGCTAGGGAAAACCGCCGGCGGCTGGGCCTCGATTGGGGTCACGCGCGCCAACCTGCGCGCCGCCACGATCTGGGGCGGCGGGATCGGCGCGGTATTGATGCTGCTCGACTGGGTCAACACCTTTTTCTACTACCGCAGCGGCGGCGCGCCGATGGAGGCGATGGAGACGATACTGGTCGGGATGGGGTTGCTCTACCTCTTCCCGGTGCTGGTGCTGGCCGAAGAACTGCTCTGGCGCGGCGTGCTGCTGCTCGGCCTGCGCGATGCCGGTCTCAATCCGCATCTCGTGGTTGCCATCACCACCCTCCTCTACGCCCTCAACCATCTCTTCGTCGCACCGGTGCCAATGTTCGAGCGCTGGCTGATGGTGGGCATGGCGCTGCCGATTGGCGTGATCGGCGGTTATCTGGTGCTACGCACGCGCAACGTCTGGGCCGCAGTGTGGTTGCACGGCCTGAGCATTGTGGCGATGGTAGCTGATATCTTCATCATTCCGGCGCTGGCGCGCGGGTGATGGATAGGGAGTAGTGAGTGGGGAAGAGGAATTAAACTAAATTATTCCTCATTCCTTCACTGCTGCTTAACCTGTCGATAACGATCTCTATCCACATTTTGTGGAGAGGTGTGGAAAACGGCACAATATCTAGTTTCAAGTGCAAGATAATGGCAGAGTGCGGCAGTGATACTGCCGCACTCCATACTGCGCCTTGCGGGCGCAACAGAGATACTGCCGCACGCCATACGCGACCGCATCGTTCCTGACACCCGTGCGTCGCCATAACCTTCGTATCGAGCGCGGCAGTTGTAATGCTGCACGCCATACGAGACCGCATCGTTCCCAATGCCCGTACCCAACCATCACCGCCGACGAGGCGCGGCAGTTGTACTGCCGCACGCCATACACAGGGGCGCTGCCGTGCGCTACCATAACCGCTCATGTGGCGCGGCAGTTGCACTGCCGCACTCCACACAGCGGCGCTGCCGTTCCCGATACCCGTGCCCAGCCATACCGCGGCAGTTACACTGCCGCACTCCATACAGAGGGGCACTGCCGTGCGTTGCCATAACCGCTCATGTGGCGCGGCAGTTGCACTGCCGCACTCCACACAGCGGCGCTGCCGTTCCCGATACCCGTGCCCAGCCATACCGCGGCAGTTACACTGCCGCACTCCATACAGAGGGGTGCTGCCGTTCTCGATGCCCGTGCGTCGCCATAACCTTCGTATCGAGCGCGGCAGTGATACTGCCGCACTCCATAGCGAGGTGTTACTGTCCCTGACATCCGTGCAGTGACACTGACTTACAAAACCACAACACCCGCCCTGCAATGCAGAGCGGGTGTTACGTATTGTGGTGCCAAGAGCCGGACTTGAACCGGCGACCCTCGCATTTTCAGTGCGATGCTCTACCAACTGAGCTATCTTGGCCCGCC
>JAUQOZ010000034.1 GCA_030550625.1 Chloroflexota bacterium
TGGGGGCAACCGAAGGGGCTGGGGGTGGGGGCTAGGCCAGCTACTCCTCCTCAAATCCGGCTTGCTCGAACTTGAGTACCCGGCTGTTTTCGCTCACAATGCGGATGGTTTGTTCGCTGAAGCCGTCGGGGAGGCGGGCTTCAATTTCCAGTGTCACCGTGACGTCGGCATTGGCGAGGCCGGCCAGATGCGCAATCACCTCTTCGGCAATGCGACTGGCGTCACGCCCGACGCGAGCCGGGTCGAGCCGGACGCTGCCGTGGAAGCGGCGAGCTACCGGTTTGGCGTTGGGTGGGGCGATGCGGGTCGTGCTCCCGGTACCCGGCTGCGGGTCTGCTAGTGGCTGCGGTTGGTAGCCATCGGGTGGCGTTACCGGCGTATGCTGCGCTTCCCGTTCACGTTGTTGGTGCGCGATGTCTGGTTTGACGATCAGGCCGCGGTCTTCGGGCCGGATGGTGATGCTTTCCCCGCAGCGCAAGCCGAGGTAGCGCCCAGTGGCCTCGTCGTAGCTTTCGGCGTAGGCGAAGGTTTCGCTCTGCCATGTCAAGCTACCGACCCCGTTTTGAATCGCGCGTGTGATGACCTCTGGCCCGTCGACCCGCTGTAAGTAGAGATAGCGGGCGAAGTCGTCGATCAGTTGGCGGATGGCGACGTGGTTCCCGCGCCATAACGGCACCCGATCAAGTTCGCGCCGCAGGGTCGTCGCGCCGAGTTCGGTGGCGAGCAGGTCGTCGCTGCGGAGCCGCTTCATCGCTCGCACTGCTAGCCCATCGCTTCCGGTGAGCCGGATGGCCTTCCACTCGACCGGTTTGGCCGGATGTTCTTGGCCGGGAACCAGCAACCATTGGTAGGTTTCGGGCAAGCGCGCCTGTACCATCCCATCCGCCGCTTGCCGTTGGGTTTCGGCTTGGCGGACTTGGAATGGCGAGAGGTCGAGCGTCTCTTTTTCGGCGAGGATCGAATCCCACGCGAGGTAGCGGCGGATCGCGTCATCGAGGTCTGGCAGCCGCACTTTATCGGCGGCGAGGAAGATCAGGGTGTTGCGGTAGAGGCGGGGTGTATTGCCGCGCGATTCGAGGATCGCCTGCGCCGCTTGCTCGGCAGCGTTGCCGGTCTCTTTGCTGTAGGGGTATTCGGGTGGCAATACCACTAACCCGGTGTCGAGTTCGTCCGGCACGTCGGCCCCCGATCGCGGCAGCGGATGGATCCGGCGGAAGCCGCCGGTGGTGCGGAGGTTGGCGCGGAGCCGTCGTTCCAGTTCGGCGTTGACTTTGTCTGGATCGCGCTTGAGTTGTTCGGCCCGGTCTTCGGCCAACTTGGTGACGGTCGGTTGGGTGGCGTACCATGCCCGTGGCCCGTCTTGGTAGAGGTAGGTGGCGTTGGTGGCGAGCCGGCGCAGGGCATCGCCAAAGATACTGGGTGTCTCGCCCGGCATCACGCAGCCCAACTTAATCCGCCGATCTTCGATCCCGCGGTGGGCTGCCGCTGCGGTAGGGGCCGAGCCGAGAAAGATGGTGCGCGCAACCCGCCGGGTGGCTTGCAGTTTGCCGAGGGCGGGCACGTCGCGATCGATCGCCAGTGGCAATGAGTTCGGCCCATCGACATCTTTGGCGATAATCGGTATCCAGTTGTCGGGGAGGTAGCGGGTCAGTTCAAACTGCACCCGCTTGTCGTCGATCGGGATGGTGGCGGGCAAGATCAGCGGGTTGCGGTCGCCCTGTTCCCACAAACAATGGATGACGGCGGCCATCAGCCGGAGGACGCCACGGGTGCGTTGGAACTTGACCAAGGTTGACCAGTCTTCGTAGAGCCGGTCGAAGACTTCGGGATGGATCGGGTAGGCCGCCTGAATCCGGCGTTCGTAGTCGCTGCTCTGGCATTCGGGCGGAAACTCGGCGGCGTGGGCGCGGTAGTGGTCGGCAAAGGCGCGCGCAGTGACATCGCGCTGTTTGTAAGCGTCAGAGCTGGCAAGCGGCGCGAACAAGCGCCGGCGCACGATCTCGAAGCCTTCTTCGGCGGTGGCCGGTCGCCACGACGACTCGACCCGCCCGATCACGTTGCGCAACCGGTCGAGCGCCTCACGCCCGCGGATCCCGCCCACTTCCACATCATCGGCGCCGCTGTGCGATGCGCCGCCGGTGTCCGATGCCGGCAACGAGACGACGAGCAAGCAGTTGCCGGCGAGTTTGGCCGACTCGGTGAGGGCTTGGGCGAAGGTGAACTGGGTTTCAAAACTGCCGCCGGGCAGATCGCTCTGATCGTGCAGTTGGCGGGCATACGCCACCCATTCGTCGATCAAGATCAGGCATGGCCCGTAGGTCTGGAAGAGTTCGCGCAAGACATCGCCGGGGCTGGTCGCGCGTTCGTCATCCTTGGCGATGCGCGCATACGCCGCCGGCCCGCCCAGTTGGTAGGCGAGTTCGCCCCATAGGGTGCGCACGACCGTGCCATCGGGCTTGGTGACTGGATTACCGGGCGAGATTTTGTTGCCGACCAGCACCACCCGCCGCACTGCCGGCAAGGTGGTCACGCCAGCGGCGGCCATCACCTCTTCGACCCCGGTGAGCTCGCTGGGGCTAGCGCCGCTGAACAGATGGTACAGCGCCAACATCGAGTGGGTCTTGCCGCCGCCAAAATTGGTTTGTAGTTGCACCACCGGATCGCCGCCCTTGCCGGTCAGCCGCTCGACGGCGCCGATCAGCAGCCGGCGCAGGCTTTCGGTGAGGTAGGTACGGCGGAAAAACTCGACCGGATCGCGATATTCATCGGCGCCTTGGCCGAGATGCACTTGCCACAGATCGGCGGCAAATTCGGCCTGCTGGTAGCGCCCGCTCGCCACGTCGGGGTGTGGCGTCACCACCTCGCGCCATGGCTTGAGCGCTCCAGCCCCGGCTGCCTCGATCAACGAACCGCCGGCCTTGCGCTTCTCGCTGCGCACCTGCTCATCAAACCGCACCCGCAGCAGCTCCATGCGCAGCCGGTCAACCTCTTCGGCCTGCGGCGCCGACACCGCCTCTAACAAGCGCTTGGCCGAATCGAGCACCCGGTAGGCATCGTCGCTCGAAAACGCTTCCTGATGCGCCCACTTATTGCGCCACTCGCGCAGCTCAGACACCAAGCTCCGCTCGGTAAAGCCGAGCTGCTGCCGGAATACCTCGTTCCACACTTCCCACATCAGGCGGAGCAACGCGGCCACATCCCATGTCGCGATCGGCTTTTGCGCTACCAATGGGTCATCGAGGAAGGAGCGGAACTTATCGGCGGGCAGCCGTCCGGCTTGCCATGCCGCCTGCACTTCGCGCTCGACGTATGGCCCTAAGCCAGCGCGCAGCAACTCCATCGCCTTGCCGGCGCGTTCGTAATTGGTCATGGCCATGGGTTACTCCTCCATTTCGGCAAACAAGCTCGGTTGGGTGGGCGAGGCCGGCCCGTGGGCTTGGGCGAGACGGGCAATTTCAGCAAAACTCTGCACGAGACTATTATAGGCCAGCGCCTCAGCCGGGCGCTTCTTGCGTTCGCAGATGGTGTAGAGGCGGTAGGCCAGCTCGCGCGCCAGATCGGTCTTGCTCCCCAGCTTCGCCGCCAATTCCGCCGCCGCCTGCTCGCCTTGGCTCTCTAAGACCCGGATCAGGTGATGCACGATCTCCCATTGGGTCAGGCGCGGATCCTGCGCCGGATCCCACGTCGCCGGCAATTCGGCCGGCTTGAGGAGGCGCACCTTGCCGCGCTTCGATTCGAGAATCCCTGCTGCCACCATCCCTTCAATACTGGTATTCTTCGCCTTCGAGAGGATCTCGGCCACGCCAAAATCGCCTTCGCCAAACCCATGCTGCTCGAACCATGCCAGCGCCCAGCGCGTTTCCGGGTCGAAATCACCCTCTTGCTCGGCCAGCGTCTCGTCGAGCACCTGATTAATCAGGGCCAGCGCCTCGCGCACCGAGACCGGGTTGCCCGCCGCATCGAGCACCTTGGCATAGCGGGTGTAGATCGCCATACCCGGCCCGATCGCGGCTTGGGCCAGATCAACCGGGGCAATCGCGCTGGCGGCGAACGGCCCCTCGTCGCTGGCGGAGCTGCCGAGGCCCTGCAGCGTCCGGATCGCGCGCGGCAGCTCGGCCTTCAGTGCGGCGACAAACTCGCGCCGGCTGGCCACCGGTGCAGTGGCCGGGCGGGGCCGGCAGACGAGGACGATCGAGGAGGCGAGGGCGTTGGTGTCTTGCCCAATCATCCGGTTAGCCAATTCGGTGCGCATCGGCCACGTGCCGGTGATGCTCAGACCAGCCCGGATCACCGCGTCGAGGAAGGTTTCCCACCCAGTCGAAGTGTGAGCGACGCCGTTAGCGCTAGACGGCGCCTCGTGGGTCTCTTGTTGCTTGAAGGCGTAGTAGATCGTGATCGGGAACGCGGGGTGGGCCTGCGCCGCCAGCCGGCGCAGCGCCTGCGTCATCCCCTCAAGGAAGAACCGTTCGGCTGCTGCCTTGTTGCCGTGGCGGTAGGGCGTCGCCACCAACTCTTCCGCCTTGGGCACTGCCATAGTGGCGAACAGATCGGGAAAGACCGGACGCAGAGCGCGTCGCAGCCAGACATAGAAAAAGTCGGAGAGATCGGCGTACCCTATGTTGTCATAATAAGGTGGGTCGGTGGAGATGAGTTTGTTGAGGCTAAGGGATTGAGATTGAGCGTCTGCATTCCAAGCTTCACCTCTGATAGTTGCAGGTAAAAGTTCAAGAGCTTTGACCATATT
>JAUQOZ010000159.1 GCA_030550625.1 Chloroflexota bacterium
TGCCGGTGGCGATAGCGATTCGTCAATCTCATCGCGCGATTCGACCAGTGGCAGCCTGATGAAGATCGTCGTCCCAACTCCTTCCCGGCTTTCGGCCCAAATCTGGCCCTGATGCTCTTGAATGATGCCATAGCAGATCGAGAGACCCAAACCGGTGCCTTGCCCCACTGGCTTGGTTGTAAAGAAGGGATTAAAGATCTTATCGAGATGTTGCGCAGGGATGCCCACGCCGGTATCGGCGACGCTAATCTCGATCTGCGGCTCAACGCTCGTATTGCACAGCGCGGTGCGAATCGTCAGCGTGCCGGCGCCGCGTTCAGCCATCGCTTGGCGCGCATTGGTGATCAGGTTGAGCAAGACCTGTTGCAACTGGTGTGGATCAGCGATGGTCAGGGGTAAGGACGGGTCGAGTTCGAGTTGGACACTGATATTATCAACCCGCAATTGATAGACCTGTAGCGCCAGCGCGCTCTGGATCACATCGTTGATCTGCACGACCGAGCGTTCGGGTTTGTGTTCGCGGGCGAACATGAGCAAATTGCGTACAATCCGCCCCGCTCGATCGGCCTGTTGCCGCACCTGTTCCAGATCCATGCGGGTATCTTCATCGAGCGAGCGATTGCGCAACAGCAACTGGGCATACCCCGAAATACTGGTGAGCGGATTATTTAACTCGTGGGCAACGCCGGCCACCAATTGGCCCAACGCCGAAAGTTTATCCGATTGGATCAGTTGCTGTTCGAGGCGACGGCGTTCGGTCAGATCGCGCCCGATACAGACGATCATCTCCTCGGCATCGACGGCGAGGCGTTGCGCGCTCATTTCGACCACGGCCATATCGTGGGGGTGACGCTGCAACGAAACGGTAAATGGCTGTGCTAGTTCGCCATTGCTGATCCGCCGGAGGGTTTGGGCAATCACCGGCCATTCTTGGGGCAAGCACCACCGTTGCAGTGGTTGGCCGATCAGATCATCTGGAGCTAGCCCCAGAATGCGGGCGCCGCTTTGGTTGCTGCTGACGATCCGCCACTCGGCATCAAGAATCAGCACCATATCAGAGGCATTGGCAAAGATCGCGCGATAGCGGGCTTCACTGCTGCGGGCCGCTTGATAGAGCCGGGCATTTTCGATTGCAATCGCGGCGTAATCGGCCAGCGCGGCCAACAGGTATTGATCGCTATCGCTGAAGGCGCGATTCGTGCGCCGGTTATTCACGACTAATACGCCAATCACCCGATCACCGAGCTGTAACGGCACTTGCAACGTGGCTTGCACGGTCAAGACCGGCGTAATCGCGATTGGTTCGCCGGTGGCGGCGCTGCTCAGGCGGATCGGCTTCCCGCTCCGCACGACATGCTCAACCAACGAACCGGCCAAGCCGAGCTGTTTGACCACTTCGCCGGGAGGCGTGCGCCATGCGCGCACTACGAGTTCATCGTTTTGCTCATCACGCTCGCAGAGCAACCCCTCATCGGCTTGGGTGATATACATCGCCGCTTCGACAATCCGATCGAGCAACTGGCGATGATCCATCAACGCCGTCACCGATTTGCCAACGCGGGTCAAGACGGTCAGCTCTTGCACCCGTTGCTGCAAGAGCGCCAACAACCGGTCGCGTTCGCGTTGCAAGCGGCGTTCGCGAAGGGCCTGATCGATAGCTTCGCGCGCCTCGGAATCTGAGAACGGCTTGATCAGATAGTTGCGCGCGCCAAGCCGAAACGCCTCGACGGCGATCATCTCAGAGCCGTGCGCAGTCATGAGAATAACTGGTATATCAATCCGTTCTTGTGTTAAGATGCGCAGGAAGTCAAGCCCGTTCATATCGGGCAACTGCAGATCGAGCAAAATAAGATCGGGTTGGCGGGCGCGCAGCCGCTCAAGCCCGCTCTGGCCGGTGAGCGCGGTCGTAGCGCGGTACCCCAACTCAGGGAGCACGCTGGTGGCCAACATGCGGCTAATCTGCTCATTATCATCAACGATGAGAATCTCTTCCATAGTGGAAGGCCCGATCTGTCTGTAGGAAGAGGAGCCGGCGGGAATTGGGTTGACAGCAGCATTATTCCGGCTCTAGAGTAGAATTGTACACGGAAGCGAAGCTGGCTGCAACATGTAAAGGATGACAATGGAGGCGGAAACGCGGCGAGTAGTGACGGCGCTGGGCGACATCAATGTCGATCTTGGCTTTATGTTGCCGCATTTCCCCCGCGAGAACGATGACAATCCGGTAACAGCGGTGCATTGGGGCGGGGGAGGATCCGGGCTCAATATGGCGGTTGCGGTTGGCCGGCTGGGGGCGATCCCTTACGTGATCGGGCGCGTTGGTAACGATCTCGCTGGCTCGTTTGCCTTACAAACAGCCCGCGCGCACGGTGTGCAGGTCAGCGCCGTGCAGATTGATCCAAGCGCGGCAACCGGTCTCTGCGGCATTGTCGTCACGCCGAACGGCCAGCGTAGTTTTCTCAGCTTTCGCGGGGCCAATGTCTACTGCGATGCTTCAACTTTGACCCCTTCGCTCATCCGGTCAAGCCAAATGTTGTTGGTCGGCGCGCACGCGCTGCTCGACGATCCTCAGCGTTCGGCAGCGTTGCAAGCGATGGAGATAGCGATCGAGCAGCGGTGCTTGATCGCGCTCGATCTCTGTTTGCCGGCGGTGCGGGTGGCGCGGCGGCTAATTGTGCGGTTGTTGCCCCAGTTGTGGCTGCTGACGATGAATGAAGATGAATTGCGCGCCTTGTTGCCGGGGCAAAGCGTGGCGCAGGCGCTCGATAGCCTGATCGGCTCAGGAGTGCGCCATGTCGCCATCAAGCGAGGGGCGCAAGGGTGTAGCGTGGCGAGCGCCGATGGCCGCCGGCTCGATGTTTTGCCGCCGGCGGTGACGGCAGTAGATACCACGGCCTGCGGCGATGCCTTTAGCGCCGCATACGCGTGGGGGCTAGCGCATGGGCTTGATGTATCGCAAAGCGCCACGCTAGCGAATGTGGTGGGGGCGCTTACGGCGACTCGCCATGGCGCAGTGGAAGCGATTCCATCCACCACCGAGATCCGGAGCCGGTTGAGCGCGGCGATTGCCGAGCGTCTGTGGCCGGATCATACCTCAGGCTAAAGCGCTGGCGCTACTGGCAAGCGGAATCATACCCATCGCCAAACTGCTGGCCGGTGGTGAGTTTGGCAAGACGTAGTTCGCCAGTGCAAACATGGCGCTTCATGCTTGCTGTTGACGGCGGTTTCATGACGTATGCGTCCCTATCACGTCGCAAGGGGCGCAACCTTCTCGACAGCGCAAAGGAGATATCCATGCCACCACTCTGGAAAGAGCAGCTCGATCGGCTGCGCCTGCGTGATCTACGGGAAATCTTTCGCACCGCTAAACCGGTGATCGGCATGGTGCATTGCTGGCCGTTGCCCGGTGCTCCCGGTTACACCGGCTATGGGATGCAGACGATCATCGATCACGCGATTCGCGATGCTGAGGCACTCGCTGAAGGCGGCTGCGATGGCTTGATCGTGGAAAATATGTGGGATATCCCCTTTCGCGCCGGCCCGCATGTGCAACCCGAAAGTATCGCTGCGCAGGCGGTGGTTGCGCATGCGGTGCGGCAGGCGGTGCCGGAGTTGCCGTTGGGGGTCAATTTGGTACATAATGGCGGTGTGGCCTTGCTTGGCATTGCGATTGCTGCTGGCGCTAGCTTTATTCGCGTGTGTATGTTCACCGGCGCCGGTGTTTGGGACGCTGGCAGTTGGGACGAAGGCTGTGCCGCTGATTTGATGCGCCGGCGCAAAGAGCTGCATGCCGAGTCGATCAAGATCTTTGCCGATGTTGATAAAAAACATTCAGTGCGCTTTCCCGGCATTGATCTCGCCACCCATATCGAGTGGACGCGCTTTTTCGGTGCTGATGCGCTGATCATTTCCGGGCGCATGACGGGCGATGCACCCGATTTGGCGAAGGTCGAGCAGGCGCGGGCGTTGGCGGGTGATACGCCGATCTTGCTCGGCAGCGGCACTACCGAGCATAATATCGCCGCGTTTATGCGGGTGGCCGATGGCGTAATTGTGGGCAGCAGCATCAAACAAGACGGTGACATCGCTAATCCGGTCGATCCCAATCGGGTGCGACGGTTTGTAGCGGCGGCGCGCAGCGCTGGCTAGCGGGCGCGGGCCAGTCCTGCTGGTGGCCGTGGGTTGGTGCAGGGTTGGTTGGTACTTTTGGGTGATATAGCACTAGTACCAACACGGTGAGGTGACAGGACTATCACACTATTGTGGTGATTGCGGGCATGCAGGTATAGTATGGATTGGACGGAGCAAAGCTTGGCATTCTACCTACCGTCCGGTAACGATCAGGCTGTTAGTACGGCGATACGAGGTTACAACTGTCATTCGCCCAGCGTCGCAGCTAACATCGCAGCTTCATCGCAGCAGACATCGTAGCAGCAACCTTGCCCACAGTTTACTGGTTCGCCGCGAAGGTTTCACTTTTACAGTACGTTGTTACGCAACTTCACTAACAGTCTGATCACGATTGCACCCCGCTGATAAGCGGGGTGCTCGTTTTATGCCAATGAAAGGATCGCTGATGACGATTGTGCTCGCTGCGACCCATCATGATCCTGATGGGCGCTTGCACCAACAGATGGTACGGCTTTTTCCGGCATTGCAGCGTCTCTTTGCTGGCATTGCCGTTTTGGTCACGCCAACCAGCGTCCCGGCTACGCAGGCGTGGTTAGCGCAGGCGGTGATTGCGTTGCGGATCGGGTCGGCAGCCGAGCCGATCGGCCATCTCCATCTGGGCCGTTGGCGGCGTGGCGCGGTGCAACTCGCCTTGGACGCCTTTCCGAACGCTGAGTGGCTGCTCTTCTGCGATCTCGACCGGGTTTTGCATTGGATCGAGTACTGGCCAGATGAGCTAGCAGCTACTCTTGCCGAGCTGCCGGCATTCGATCTGACCGTCTTGGGGCGCACACCACGGGCATTTGCCAGCCATCCGCGCGCGCAGGCCGTCACTGAAGCAATGGTTAATGAAGTGTTTGCGCGCAAGACAGGCTTAGGATGGGATGTAATGGCGGCAGCACGCGGCTTGTCACGGCAGGCGGCGGAACTGATTGTATCAGCGAGTCGTGATGACAGCATTGGCGCCGACTGCACGTGGTTACTGCTGGCGCAACGGGCCGGGTTGGCATTAGGCTATCGCGCCACCGAAGGGTTAGAGTTTGAGACGCTCGATCGCTACCTTGACGAAGTAGCGGCGTTGGGGGGAGTGCAGGCGTGGCTCGATCGCTTTGATGCCGATCCGCGGAACTGGTTGATGCGGATCGATCTGGCGCGGACGGTGATCGCGGCCTTAAGCGCGGACTAAAGAGCGGGGCGACGCATCGCATCGCCCCGCCGATGGGTCATCGATACGGGCGGATAGCGCCGGCGAAGCGGCTCGTCCAATACGAACTCCAGATACTGGAGATCTGAACGCCGTAGGCAGGCGTCATCGCGTGAACCATCTGGCCATTACCGATATAGATAGCCACGTGGGTAATACCGCGGCCACCGCCGGTATTGGCGAAGAACATCAGATCGCCGGGGGCCAGATTATTGAGGCTGCTAATCAACGCCCCATAGCGCGTATTGAACTGGCTTGCCGCCGTGCGGGGCAGACTCACGCCAAACTGGCGATAGACATACCATGTCAATCCGCTACAATCGAAGCCGGTAAGCGGGCTAGAGCCGCCCCACACGTAGCGATAGCCGACAAACTGCACCGCATAGCTCGCGACATCGCCGCTGGCCGGGATATTGACCGGGCCGCTGTTGGCAAGACGGCTACGGTTGGGCAGAGCCGGAATATCGTTGGTATAGGGCACGCGCCGGGCGGCCATCGGCGTTACCTGAAGCAGCTCAGCGTAGATCCAAGCCTTAGTGCCATTGGCCAGCTCAACCCGGTACCAATCTTTGTGCCGGGCTAACAACTTCACCTCAGTGCCGGCATTCACGGCGCCGATGCGGTCGTAGGCTGAACCGGGGCCTTTGCGCAGATTAACCGAATTCTCGATCACCGCACCAACTAAGGGCGGGTTCGGATCAGGAATGGTGGCGGCGACCGGCACCCGCTCAATCACACCGGGCGCAATGTTTAGGAATTCAGCCGTGACCCAGCCGTACAAACCGCCAGCCTCAACAAGGAACCAGCCATTAAACTGTTCGACGAGGGTTAACTCTTGGCCGGCGGTGAGGCGTTTCATGCTGACATAATTGGTGCCGGGGCCGTCGCGCAAGTTGAGTCCATCCTCGCGCACACTCGCCACCTTTGGCGGCGGCGGCGGCGGAATCGCAGCGTCTGCCACCGGCTTGAGGTTATAGAAGACCGCTTCCGGCACATTCACCAATTCAGCGGCGATCCAGCGCAAGCTCGGATCATCAGCGGTACGGAACTGGAGCCACTCGCCGTAGCGACCAACGACTTCGATCGTAGCGCCACTGGTCAGGCGGGCGATGTCATCGTAGGCCAAACCGGGGCCATTGCGCACCTTGGCCACGTCGGCAATAATGGTTGCCGGCACGATCAGGGGCGCGGTCTGTTCGCTGCGCGAGAGCACCGTGAGCGGAACCGGCAACGCCGCATCATCAAGCGGCGGATCGCCTTCTTCTTCACCGGTGCGAGCAGAGTCGAGATTAACCGGGCCGAGAATGATCAGGGGTACATCGCCTTCAGCCACAATCGGCGCAGCGGTGGGTGGCGTAAGAGTCTGCGGCGCCGGACGCAATGGCAATTGGCCGAGGAGCAGAGCGACTGGGAAGAGAAGGGCAACCACAGAGTGGAGCAGATAACGGGAGGGAAGTTGACGTAGCCAGCATTGCAGATCTGGCGTAGTACGAGTAAGCGCTACAAGCGTAGCAAATGGTCGCGAGCGTTGCCGGTGTCTACTCCGATGGTGAACAGCGCGTTCACGCAGACGTTGCAGTTCGAGCGGTAGCAGATCACCAGCGCGATCGTGATTTAGCTCAATCATGGAGCGTCTTTCCTCTTTCTGTCTGCCAACCGGCCAGCGTAGTCAGTGACTGTGGCCACGCGCGTGGTGGCGCTGGAGGTCGGCAGTTAGGAAGCGAAGCTGGCTGGGTAGAGGAACGTATCAGCAATGTATCAGCCTTACTTCAGCTTCTTGCCGGCGTTCACACTGTGATTTAACCAAGACATCATCAACAGCGTAGCGTCGCAAAAGTAGAGAAATAGTAATATACTTTTCGCGATTTGTCAATAGGCCGAGCATGCAGTTGCGCGCCGCCCCTCTCTAATGCTGTATTTGGTCGTTGCAATACGCCGGTTGAATGCTAAAGTGTTAAATGTTTTTTGTGGATAACCAACGCACTGCGTTATGACACAAACGGAATATATCTCATTCTGGTGCGTTTGGAAGGACAATGGCATTGATCAGTTTTTGTGAGTAAATCTGATAATCGTTATCAGTTTGCTCGTCCTGCGATAACCATTTGCCAGTAGAACAGCGTTGCAGCAACGCGCTCGTTCAGGGAAGGCGGCCCACCCTCAAGCACGGTCACGGCAAATCCCATCGTTTGGGCTTGCCGGACAAAGGCGAGGCGATGCGCTGGTGAAGCAGTGATAATCAAGCGCCGGAGACCAGCAGCTTGCGCGGTTGGAAGCAACGCCGCCGGTTCGGGCAAGATCTGCAAACGGTCACTAGGCACGCCGCGTTGTGCCAAATCGGCGGCAAGGAGTTCGGCTTGTGAGCCGGCCAGATAGGCGATTGGCGCTGCGCCGGCCTGCAGCAGCTTGGCTACTTGGCTATTCGTCTCAACATCGAGAGGAGTGATAGCCGCGATAATGAGCGCATCGCCACTGAGCGGCATTGGTTCGGCCAGTGGTTGGCCGGCGGCCCACATCGTTATGGCAGCCAGTCCTGCCGCACCGATCAGTAGCCAACGGAGCCCTGCCCCAATCGATTGCAACCAGAAGCGATACATGCCAGCACCTTCCCTGTATTCGGTTCGACATTTCGGCCCGAACCAAGCCCTACCGTGCTACGCGGATGCTAACACCTTAGCGATCACGGTCTGTACCTGCTGGATGGTAAACGGTTTGGCTAAAATAGCGTCAATTTGGCGTGAACGCACCTCTTCAGGATCAATCTGCTCGCTCCAGCCAGTGACGAGCACAATGCGCACGCTGGGGTCAATCTGCCGAATATGGGCGGCTAGTTCCCACCCCGACATACTAGGCATACCCAGATCGGTGCAAACGATTTGGTAGCGTCCAACCCTGAATTGCGCCAATGCCGCTTCGCCAGAAGCGGCTTCCTCAACGTGATGGCCGAAGCGTTTGAGGATACGGACTAATACCTTCCGCACGGCCTCTTCGTCATCAACGACCAAGATACAACAGGTGGGGATTGTAACGGATGGTTGCGCTGGCTGCTCAACCGGCGGCGGATGACCTACCGGCAGCCAGATGCGGAAGGTTGCCCCCTTGCCGAGGTCACTTTCAAGTGCAATTCGCCCGCTGTGTTGTTGGACGATGCCGCGCACCAGTGCCAGTCCCATCCCGGTGCCGCGGGATCCCTTGGTTGAGAAAAAGGGCGCGAAGATCTGTTCGTGGAGCGTTGGATCGATGCCAACACCGGTGTCTTGGATTTCGAGCATCACTGCCGGTTCACCCAATATGTCGCTGGGCGCCGGCGCTGTGCGCACCGTTATGGCGCCACCGTTAGGCATTGCGTCGATCGCATTCAAGACTAAATTGATCACCAATTCACGCAATGCGGCTGCATCACCCACGATAATCGGCAGCGGCGATGTTTCAGTGCGCACATCGATCGCAATACCGCGGCTTTGCGCCTCGTCGCGCCAGCGCGGACGGGTCAAGGCTAAACTTTCTGCGACGACCTGATTGAGATCGACCGGACTATTCGGCATCGAGCGGCTGGTTTGGGCGAAGCCTTGTAAACGGCTTACCGTTGTCGCGCCATCGAGGGCTGCGACTTCAATCGCGCGCAACCCTTCACGCAGACGGGGGTCTTCGACTTCGGCTAATAAGAGCTGGACATGACCAAGAATGCTGGCCAGCAAATTGTTAAAATCGTGAGCGACGCCGCTGGAGAGTTCGCCGAGGGCGCGCAACCGGTCACGCTCGATCAACTGCTCGCGCGCGCGTTGCAGCTCGGCATCATGGTTGAGGTTCGCGATTGTAACTCCGATCAGGTGCGCCATCGCTGTCACCAAGTCAAGGTCGCCCTGACCGAAGATGCCCTTGATGGCGCTTTCAATGATAATGATGCCAAAGATTTGCTCGTCCACCAGAATGGGCACAATCATCTCAGCCGCGGTGGCCGGCAGGTTAGGGTGGTGGACATACCGTTCATCACGCATCACATCATTGACAATCACTGGGCGAGCATGGCTAATCACCCAGCCGCTGATTCCGGTTGTGATCGACACAGGCGGAAAGAGGCGCTGTTGCGATTGGCCTTGCATCAGATGGCCATGCGCGGCGCGAACCACGATCTGTTCACCTTCAATCACCCCGATCAATACCTGATAATAGCCAAACGAGCGGTGCAGTAATTGCGATGCTTCATCGAGCAATTGGTCAACGTTGCGCAACGTGCCAATGCGGGCGCTAAACTGTTGCAAGACTTGAAACTGGCGCGCCCGTTCTTGCGCCTCGCGCAGCAAGCGCACGTTATTGATGACGGCAGCCACCTGCTCACCGAACATTTGCGCAGCGCCAACATCTTCGGGGGTAAAGCCGTTGGGCGTCCATTTGTCGATCGTGAGCACACCGATCGTCGTCTGATCAACCCGCAATGGCACCCCAATCCACGAGCGGATAATGTCGCTGTCGGGCACTTTCTGCCAACCGGGTACCCGCTGCACATCAGGATGATAGATGGCGGTTCCTAACCGGCGCAGGTCGTTAATGAGCGACCCCGGCCCAGCGTACAGCGTGATTTGATCAGCCTTGCTGCGCAGGCCGCGCTGGGCGATCAGGCGCACATATTCTTCGTCATGGACAACAAAGACGCACGCCGAGTCGAAATTGACAAAGCGTTGCAGTTCGCTGAGGATCTGGTCGAGCACGCTTGCCTGATCGATCCGCGCATTGGTGAGAGCAACTAAGTTGCTCAGCGCCTCGGCGCGGGCATGGGCACGCTGCTCGAACGCGCGCTGGCGGGCGCGCATCATCTGGGCAGCGGCGAAGGCGAGCAGATCGGCATCTTCCTTGCGCCAATACCGTCCGGGGGCATGCACGACCAACCATGCCGGCAGACCGTCAAAGCGGAGATCGACCATGAGCGCACCTTCGTTGCGCAATAGGTCAAGCTCATGCGCAGTGACCGGTTGGCCAGCTTGATCACGCAGATGCTCGTCTAGGGTAGTTGTGATCAGCCGCGGCTCAGCCCCTAACACATCGGCCAATTCGCGCATGATCAACGTCTCAGCCTGATAGATTTCGGCGCTATAGGCCAAAATGCGCTCGCGCGCCGTCGTCCGGCGCAGCATTTGGGCGGTGGTGGCATTATCAATCGCAATTGCGGCCAGATCGGCGAAGATCGCTATTGTTTCGAGCACTTCATTACTAAACGGTACAGTAATGACAGAGCGCGACAAACTCAGTGCGCCGAAACAGCGGTCGCGCACAATGAGCGGAATAGCGAGGATGACGGCTGGATGGTGGTCGAAGATTGGCACATAACGGGGATCACGAACTGGATCGATCAGATGGAGCATTTGGCGATGAGCGACAGCCCAACCGGCCACCCCCTCGCCGATGCGTAAACGCAAGAGACGCTCGTGTTCGGGGTGATCTTCTAATCCAATCGTTGCTGCGCTCGTGAGCCATTCACCTTGTTCGTCAAGGAGCCAAATGGAAACTACTTCAGCCCCGCTCAATGCGCGGGTGGCGATGAGCACTTGCTGCAACACATCGGGCAGATCGAGCGACGAGAGCACGGCCTTGCTGAGGGCAAGGATCGTTGCAGTAGGTGATGAGGCTTCGGCATTGCCGGTAGACGGATCCGGTGGGCGATTCGTCATTGTCATAACCAACATTATACCCGCTGTCTATTACCTACGGCGGCTGAAAAACTCTGCTTCAGAGGTAAAATGGACGATCTTGTGTTGGTGTAGCGGTCACGAACACCGGTTTGCGTTTGGCATCCCGGTCGCAATCGTCTGCTGGCGTGCTACGGGGGACTGAGGGACGCTGAGCGCCATGGCGGCAGGACAATTCCACGCTTTGCTGATCCGTGTGAATGATGGCATACCGGGCGCATGGTAAGCAGGGAACCCCCATGCGTCGTCGGTGCTGAAGCGCCTCTTGCAGCTCGTCTATGAGGGGCATGGCCAATTTTGACGAATTTTGGCCCAACCGCGCAACTTTTGAGCAGTTGGCGCGGTTTCTTTCATGCAGGGACAATTTTTCAGGGCAAACGAGAAAGGAGCAGGCGATGCGCAGTTTTCGGGGCACGATGAATCGGGTGGAGTTGATCGGTCGGCTGGGGGCGGATCCAGAGGTGCGGCAGGTCGGGAATGGCGTTTCGTTTTGCCGGTTCAATTTGGCGACTAACCGGCCGGGCGCCAATGATGAGCAGGGAAAGCGCACGAGCGAGACCGAATGGACGACGGTGGAGGCGTGGGAGCGGCTAGCCGATGTGTGCGGCAATTACCTGCAAAAGGGTCGGCGGGTAATGGTGATGGGCAGCTTGCGCACCGACAAGTGGCAAGACAGCGAGAGCGGGCAAACCCGGTGGCGCACCTATGTGCGGGCCGACGAGATTATCTTCCTTGACGGCGGGGCGGGCCGCCAAGACGAGGAGGATGAAGAGTAACGCCAAGGCGCAAAGGGGGCAAAGACGCAAAGGGACTAAACGCAAAGGCGCTGAGAACGCAAAGGGTAGCGTGAGGGGCTACGAGCGGGTGAGGCGCAAGGTAGCACGCAACATTCGCAGACCGTCCCAAAGGGAGCCAAGGTGCATAGGATGTGGTGAGCGGCGATTCTGCTGAGCCTCACCATTCCCAACCCTATGTGCCTTGGTTCAAGGTCGGGCAGAACTCATGAGCGCAGTTACGGTTGATGGAGTTGCGATGCGCTGGTGTAGCCTCATCACCAACCCCAGTCCCTCTCCTGCGCCAGTTCAGGAGCGGACAGAACATCTGTCCGGTACCCGGCCCTCAAGGGCCGGGCTAGGGGTACGAAGCCCGCTGTGCGGGCTGCTGGCCCTCACCCCCAGCCCCTCTCCCACTGACGCGGGAGAGGGGAGCGGAGAGCCGGGCTTCGAGGCATCGCACAGCGATCGACGGTTATGCTCGACCAAGTGTGCTGTCCGCTCTTCAAGTGCTGGGGGTGGGGTATCCCCCTGCACGACTGCGCAGTTACTCCTCGGCGAAGAGCGGGGTCGAGAGATAGCGTTCGCCGTTGGATGGCACGATAAAGACGATCAGCTTCCCGGCGTTTTCCGGGCGGCGGGCGACGCGGAGAGCAGCGGTGGCAGCGGCGCCGCTCGAAATGCCAACCATCAACCCTTCTTCGCGGGCCAGCCGGCGCGCCATTGCAAAGGCGTCTTCGTTGCTGACCTGCTGAATCTCATCGAGAATGGAGGTGTTCAATACATCGGGGATAAAACCGGCGCCGATACCCTGAATCTTATGCGGGCCGGGCTTGCCGCCTGACAGCACCGGCGACGCTTCCGGTTCAACGGCGACAATGCGCAGGCTAGGCCGGCGCGGCTTGAGCACCTCGCCGATGCCGGTGAGGGTGCCGCCGGTGCCGACGCCGCCGACGACAATATCAACTTGACCATCGGTATCGCGCCAAATCTCTTCGGCAGTTGTCGCGCGGTGAATCGCTGGGTTGGCCGGGTTCTTAAACTGCTGGGGCATAAAGCTATTAGGAATCTCGGCCAACAGCTCCTCGGCGCGGGCAATGGCGCCGCGCATGCCCTCGCTGCCCGGCGTCAGCACCAATTCCGCGCCGAAGCCCCGCAGCAGCTTGCGCCGTTCGATGCTCATCGTTTCGGGCATAGTGAGGATGAGGCGATAGCCACGGGCAGCGGCCACCAGCGCCAAGCCGATGCCGGTATTGCCGCTGGTCGGCTCGATCAGCACCGTCTCGCCGGGACGGATCAGACCCTCGCGCTCGGCGGCGTCGATCATTGCCAAGCCAATCCGGTCTTTCACCGAGCTAGCCGGGTTGAAGAATTCGAGTTTGGCGACCACGGTGGCGCGAGTATCATTCACGCGGTTGAGGCGCACCAGCGGCGTATTGCCGATCAATTCGGTGATCGAGTTGTAAATGCGGGCCACGGTAGGCTCCTTTGTGGTGTGTAGTCGAATCTCTGCTCATATTGTAATCAGGTTGACAACAAATGTCAATTTGTTGTGCAAGAAAGTCAAGTTTTTAAGATAACGTCGCAGGCGCGAAATCATGCTATACTAAGCGACGCCATTAGACCAATAAGGGAGGGATCTGGTATGCGCGGTCGCTCAGTGCGTCCGGTCGATCGGGCCGGCGGCGGGGAAGAAGCAATTCGGTTAACGCGATGTGCCGGTACGTGGCTGGCCGATCCACCCGACGCTGCCGAGCAAGAGCGGATTGCGGCGGCGGTGCGGGCCGTGAATGGCCAGCGCGCGTTGGCGTTGGAGCTGCACCGCGATCAAGCCGCCCTCGATGCCTACTGCGTCGAGTTATTCCGCGACCCGATGTTTGATCCGCTGCACATCGGGCCAGAGATTATCCAGCGCATCATTGCCAAACTTGGTGAACCGCCGGTGGATGATGAGGCGAACACGACCGCCTTTTCAGAATATTTGCAACGCGCGGTGTTGTTGTTTGCGCTGCCTAACCCGCGCCGATTGCTGGCGGCGCAATTGCGGCGCTACCTGCCGCGCTTTACCGAGGCCGGTGATTGGAAGGCGGCGGTGGCGATTGACTATAGCGCGTTCCGCACCTCGCTCGGCAATGAGGTGACGCCGTTTTTGGCCCAGATGACGCTGGCCGGGTTGGCTGACTACTACGATGAATTGCCGGAGGCGTAGGGGCTGGCAGTGCTATGCGCTATGCCGGTAGATTGCAACTGGCGCTGATTGAGGACTCAGAGCGAAACGCACCGGTGCGCATTCCTGTGCTCTACGCCAGTGGGTTGCAACAATTGCAAAATATGGTATAATGCACGCGCGTCAGGCCCCCATCGTCTAGTGGCCTAGGACATCACCCTTTCAAGGTGGAGATCGCGGGTTCGAATCCCGCTGGGGGCACCAATCCAAACGCGCCGCGATGTTCGCGGCGCGTTCCTGTTTGCCGGGCAATGTGTCGCGCGGCAACCAAACGCTGCGCGCGATCATGATTGTCAAGTTGGCTCTAACCTCGTACCTACCCCATTGTTTGGCCCGACGTTGGCGCAGCTTAAGCGCCAGTAGCAAAATCGCCCTGTTCCTTTCTCGCTAAGGGGGCGAATTTACGCATTCGGATAACTAACCCAAACGGCAGGCTGGTTTGGCGGGTAATCATGTGCGAGAACATTGCTGTTAATGAGCGGTAGACAGTGTGGCTGAACGATTGCTTCTGCGATTAGATCTCAACTGCTGCCGGTTTTGCGGCTTGTTATGGGGGGGAGCTCGGTGTCATAATCGAAGTGGTCGGTACATATTGATCAGAAAGGAGCCACTCGATGACCCACACCGTTCACGAACCTCACCCACACGTCCATAGTGAGCACTGCGGCCATCTCCGCATTTTGCACGACGGGCATGTCGATTATCTGCACGATGGCCACCTGCACCATCCGCACGAAGGCCACTACGATGAGCATGTGATTGCCGTCAGCGCCGAGAATCCCGCGGAATGCGCGCCGGTCGCATGCGCATGTGGCCACGAGGGTTGCGGGCATCCGTTAGTGCCACACGGCGATCACTTTGATTATTTAGTCGATGGCCGGTTACATCATCGGCATGGCGACCATTGCGACGATCACGGTCCGGTGACGGTCGTGGCGTGAGATCAGCGTGCGCTCACTTGGCAGCGCTGGCACAAGCCGGTCAGTTCGAGCAGATGATTTTGCACGGTAAAACCGTGCTGGGCAAGGAGGACAGTGATTTCGTCAAGGATCGCGCATCCGTCGATAAGGAGCGTTGTGCCGCAGCGCAGGCAAATGGCGTGGTGGTGGTGGCCGGGCATGGTGCGGGCATAGGCGTACAAACCGCGCTCGGTCTGAATCCGGGCAAGCCAGCCATGATCATGCAGGTAATCAACCATCCGGTAAACCGTCGCGCGGCTCACACTCGCTGGCGGCGGCGCCAGCGCTGCGGCTAAGGCTTCGGCGCTGAACAGCGCCGGCTGGCCAGCGATCCATTGAATGATGGCGCGGCGGGGTTGGGTGAGCCGAATGTGGTGCGCGCGCAAGGCATTGGTAATCAGTTGTTCCCAATCAGTTGGATTAAGCGAGATGATAGTATTGTGATGGTGAGGCATGCCACCCGCCTATGCAATGTCTAATTGAGACATTGGTTCAATTATAGCGAATTTCCTCCTCTCTGGCAAATGAAAAAGGAGCGCCTGATCGGCGCTCCTTTACTAGCAATTCGAGGTGGTGTGCGAGAACCCTGCCACCTTTCCCCCAGAGAGTCTCATGCTATTTGAGGAACAGCGTCGTGTACAGGCCCACCAGCAGGAAAAAGCCAAACCATGCGCCGAGCATACCAGTGGCAATCGCCCCTAGCCGGTCGACGCGCGGCGAGATGCTGGCATCACGCTTGGCGCCGCCTGATTGGTAGATCACCATCACGAGATACGCAAGCACGGCGACTCCCACCACGGTCGTACCGGCAAAGACGAGGATCGATCCCCAATCGAAGATATAGGGATAGCTGGCGACGCTATAGCCAAAGCGAGCTAGCGAGACAGCTCGGATGGCTTCGCGTACCATGCCAACAATGAGCAGCGTGCCAATCCAAATGAGTAAGGTGCGCGGCGCATCATACATTGGACGGCGGAGGATCAAGAAATACACGGTCAGCGCTATGCCAACCGCGCCAAGCACTGTGCCGGTCTGCCAGCCGATGCCAAACTCGACGCCTTCGGTCGCGGCCCAGAGCAATCCGGTCAGCGCGTAGAGGGGGCTGATCACAAGGCCGAGCTGCCGCCCAACACCGGCCACCCACTGCATAAACGGCGCATCGTCAGTGTTGTGGCGGAAGTACCACGCCAATAGCGTTAATGCCACAGCGAGACTTAAGCCGGCTTGCAACGGTAAGAGGAAGACGAGGCGCGGAATATTCCAAGCATGGAAGATGATACCGCGGGTATCAACAATCCCATTCGGCGCATACCACTCTATCCAGCGTTCGGGCCGGATCGACACCGCCGCCAGCACGTGCATAATCCAACCGGCGAAGAAGATCAAGATAAATGACGCCACTGCCGACCAGAGCAGCTTGCCGTCCGGGCTGCCTTTGAGGTAGAACAGGTAGGCGAGGCTGTAGCCTCCCATGACCACGAAGATAAAACTGATTGACCAGAAGCCGGTCAGGGTGTTACTGGCATACCAGATCGGGTCATAAATCGTTTGCACGAACAGCAAGGGGGCGATGCCGGTGACGATACCCAGACCGACCGCATTTGGGGTCAGCCGGGCGGCAATGCGCGCCAACCGCAGCCGATTCTCGTTAGGGCGGACAAATCCCCAAATGGCGTACAAACTTGATCCCAACGCGAGGGTGACGAAGAAGATGTGCAGCACCCACGTCACGATCAACAAGACCTGCAAGGCTGGGGGGTAAAAGGGCGCGCCGAGCGGGTCGCGCATCATTTTGAGCATTTCACCGACGGTCATGTTCATATTGCACCTCTGAGTTTCTGATAGACGGTTCTCTGTCCGCTACAGGAGCGGCTGCCGGCCAGCTCATTTTTGCGAGACCGTTTGAGTTTGGGACGGATGCACCTGTTGGACGAAGTACTCAAGGTATTGCGCCATCGCGTTAAGCTCTTCTTCAGTGCCGATCACTGGATGCATATATTGGAAGCCGCCGATTGCTCTGATGCGCGATTTAATCAGGTCAGCGGTGGTAGCGCGGCGCAGATAGAGCAGATCGGCTAGCGAGCGCAGGGCCAATCGCTGATTGAAAGCCGTGATTGCCGTTTGTTGGCTAACGTTGTGGCACGAAGCGCATTGCTGCACAACTAACGTGCGGCCAATCGCGATGGTCTGGTTCGGCAAGCCGCTGTTCGCCGGCAAGATGACCTGTTCAGGCCGGGGCAAGAACGGCAGCGAACCGAGCATGCCGGTCTCATTGAGGCGCTGTTCCTCGCGAACGATATTGCGGGCCGGCAGATCGTTAAACACGAGCTGGTTCGAGGACATATAGCCAGCGATAATATCGGGCTTGCGCAACACCTCGCGGGTGCGTTCGGCGCCGAAAATAGCGGCAAACAAGACAAACATTGCGCCGATTGCGAGCAGACGGCGTTGGCGACGAGGCGACAGAAAGGCAAAGAGCAGGCCAGCAAACGTAGCGATAATACCGGCAAAGATCACAGTGTACGTAATCGGCGGGATGGCGCGGGTGCGCAAGATAATCTTGGCATGTTCGGGCATGACGGGATAGTACCAGAAGATGAAGATCGCCAGCGCAACACAGAGTCCGCCGAGACCTAACGCGGCAGCGTTCCGAATGATCGACTCGCGCTCAGGATAGTCTTTCGGCATTCCAGTAACAATCAGCAGCGCCCAAGCCGCTGTGATTGGGAACATCAGGGCAAAGCGCATGAAGATCTGTGGCCAGAAGGTCGGGTTAAAGAACCCGTTGAGGCTAGCGCCGGTATCTAACCAAAGGCCGGGAGTGAGCTTGAATGACAAAATGCCAACGATAATGGCGAGCGTTCCGGTGCCGCCGAGGGCTAAAATCCACGCCAGCCGCAAATGCGTTTTGGGATCGACCCGGCCAAACGAGTAATAGTACGCGATAATGCCCACCACATCGATTAAGAACATATACCATTCTGACCCCCAATAGAGGACAAAATTGTGGATCAGGGTGGAAATGCCGCGCGGATTTGCCGCAGTGGTGGTCTGCCAGATGCCAACTCCAGCCATTGCTCCGAAGACATACGCAAACACCAGCAAGCCTAGGGCGCTCCGGCGCAGATACTCGTAGAGTTCGGGCCGGTTTTCGTACACCGCTCGTCGTTCAAGGTAGAGATTAAACCACGCGGCGGCGACGGTCAGGTGCGACGCTAGGACGTGAAACGCGGACACGACGGCCACATACATGGCGGAATGGATGAAGAGACCTTCCCAGATGGGGTACATGCATAACCTCCCGCTTTCACAATGCTAACGTGTCAATTTGTGACAATATTCACTTGTTTCTGAGCACAAATAATACGGCAGCACAATGGTTGCGGTCGTTGCGCTAGAGCAAGTTCGGCGTATCCGCTTGGGAAAAAGGGTGTAGGCGTATCCTGATAAGTGAAAGCGGCGTTTGCCACAAACGCGCTATGTGATTTGGATGACTGTGGCGTAGGGTGCCGGCAATCATCGAGCGGGGGCGCAGATCAGCCGAGCGAGAAGCGCACACGTGCAACTTCGGCGCGGGAAGGTTCACACATTTGTGAGGATATAAGCGGGATGAGATGGGTGGAGCGAGCGGAACAGCGTCATGCTCGTTCAGCTTTAGCGCGCAAGCGTTGCCGGTCATACACCAGCAAGCAGCCATGCTGCACCTGTAATAGCCCCTCCGCTTGCCACTTATGCAGCAAACGGTTCACGGTATAGGGGCTGGCGCCAATGAGATCGGCGAGATCGCGCTGCGCCAACGGGACAGTAATCGGCTCGCGATTGGTTGTGTCACTGTGGCGTTGCATCCAGCGCATGAGCGACTTGGCCAGTCGCTGTTCGACATCGCTCGTCGCTAATTCGAGCAATTGCTCTTGGAGATCCTCGCGATACTCGGCCAACAACTGCAAGCAGTTTTGGCGCAGGATTGCATACTGCTCCATCAAGGACTGCACCGTTGGCGCGAGCCAAGCAAGGATGTGGCAGCGCGTCATGGTTTGGGCATAGAGGGTATAACTGCTATGAGGCACGATTGCGCTTAAGCCGATGACTTCACCCGGGCCGGCGATACGAAAAACGCTTTGCCGACCGTTTGCCGCTAATTTATACAACCGGATCTGCCCGCTCAGAATGGCATACAGATGGGTGGCCGGATCGCCGTCGGCAAATAACAGCGTATCGCGTTTCAGATAGATCACCACCGCTGAACGAGTGATGGCAGTCATGTCATCAGGTTCGATCCCGGCAAAGATTCGATAATGGATGATCTCGCTGGTGTTCATGTTTAGCGCCTTGTAGGTTGAACAGCGGTCGCAGCTCGATCGTGCCGCATTGTACCAGAAAGTTCTTAAAGAGACAAAGGCTCAAAAACTTACGCAAGGAAACAAGGTTTTGCCGGAGTAAAAGGAGGGTTCGCTGCGCGCAATTGGTTGAGCAGAGCGGCATACACGCGCAGAAGCGCGTTTGCAGGGGAGAGGGGTTGAAGTAGTCTGGACAATGCAGTGCATTGCCCAGACTCGCTCTGGCAACGATATCTTAGGCAAACAACCAGTTCAGCAACAATCCCAACCCCATCACATATCCCGCGTACCAAAGCACGACTTTGCTCGCAGCGGCGCGACCTAGCAGCCGTTGCAGCATCGCCCATTCTGGTATTGATGCGACTGTTGTGGCCATCATTGCCGCAACGAGGGTGCCGAGCGGCACGATCTGATGCAGCGCCACTAGTATCGGCGCGGTAGACGCGGCATTCATATCAAGCGGCAAACCGAGCACAGTAGCGAGAATTGGCCCCCACCAGACGCCTCCCGCCTGTGTCAACGCCTCTACCAGCGTCAGATTGAAATTCACCAATATCCCGGCTAACAATCCGCTCAACAACACCACGCCTAGCAACCGCTGGAAGAGAGACCATGCATCTTGGTGAGCGCGCACCAAGATGCTCGTATGACCCGTGCATGCACATGCTGGCGTCAGGATATGGCGCTGCACGAAACGATTGGGATCGAGACCCAAGACGGGCGCAAGATAACCGGTGAGAATTGCCGCCAACACCCCAGCAACTATATACACTAATCCAGCCGTTGGTCCAGCAATGACAAACATGAAAATAATAGCGAATTCATTCAGAGCTGGACTGGCAAAGAGAAAGGCGGCTGATGCGCGGCGACTAGCGCCGCCAGCGGCTAAACCGGCATAGATATTCGTTACCGTACACGAACATACTGGTGTTACCATGCCAAGCAACACACCGCCAAGAATGCCAAGGAGATCGTTGCGGCCGAGCGTTTGTTCCAGCCACGCCTTGCTAACGCTGAGCCGCAGCAGCGCCATAGCGTAGGTGGTGAGGAAGAGAATGATCGGCAGTTTGAACCACTCATAGATGATATAGGAAACGGTATATTTGACATCGAGCGGCCCAAACGGCGTCGCAATCACCCATGCCGGCATCCATACCGTGAGCAGCGCGCCAAGCGCCTTGCCAGCGTTGGCGATCGGCGCTTCAAAGACCGGCACGATCTGCTTCACCTCACTGCCGGCTAGCCAATGACTTACGCTTTGCCCAATCACCTGACCGATAATGGCGAGAAGAACGGCCAGTGAGAAGAGGGGCATGACCCGTTCGGCTATGGTGCGTAACGTTGTCAATGGCATCGGTTTGCTCCCATAATGATATAATATCTCAACTGTAGCAGAGATTATACTAATAATGATACTATGTGTCAATAATGATGATAAAGGCGTTGGTTGAGCGATGGCAAGCGGCAGAGCGGGGAGCAATAGCGTTTCGACGTGGCGTTGGGTTGAGCCAGTAGCGTGTCGCGTATGAGGTGCGGTTGATAGCCTGAGAATACTGTTGTACTCTCATCCCCCCCCGACCCCTCTCCCATGCCCGTGAGAGAGGGGCCGGGGGTGAGGGATCATCCACTGGCGCAGGGGTTTTTTACCGCAGAGGGCGCAGAGGGAATGGTGAAACACCCGCCGCATTCCTTTGCGGTAAACCTGCACCGCACTCCTGCCGTCAGGCGGGAGCGGGGGTTAACGCAAAGGCGCAAAGGAAGCAAAGGCGCAGAGGGCGTCATCGGCGGTGTACGCCATGCCGCATGCTGGTGTTAACGCAAAGGCGCAGAGGGCGCAAAGGTTTTTTGGGAATAGCCACAAAGAGCCACATAAAGATGCAAATGCACCTCTTGTTGGCGCCTTTTGGGTATTTTCGTGGCGCTTGGTTGCCCACCCCGCGCCCCTCTCCCAGTGGGAGGTGGGACGGTGGCAGCCCCAAAGGGACAGCAGAGGCACAACCATTGTTTGTGTCTTTTGCGTCTTTTCGTGGCTATTCCCTCCCACCCAGCAGCTCTCCCTCTCCCCCCGTCGGGGGGAGAGGGGGCTGGGGGGTAAGGGGCCAGCAGCCCGCACAGTAGGCTTCGTTTTCGACCAGCGCTGGGTTCACTGCGCTGGGGAACCCCACCCCCTTGCCCCTCCCCGTAGACAGGGAGGGGGGCAGATCGGGAATCAGCGTCGCGGTTGGAGTGTTTCCCCTCCCCGTAGACAGGGAGGGGGCAGATCGGAAATCAGCGTCGCGGTTGGGGTGTTGCCCCTCCCCGTCTATGGGGAGGGGAAGGTTGATAAGCGTGGATATGGAGCGAGTTAGCGATTCGCAG
This sequence comes from Chloroflexota bacterium, assembly GCA_030550625.1. Taxonomy (GTDB): domain Bacteria; phylum Chloroflexota; class Chloroflexia; order Chloroflexales; family Chloroflexaceae; genus Chloroflexus. Next base: position 21,713 of record JAUQOZ010000159.1, read on the forward strand.
AGGCGGCCCACGCCGGCGGGCGTTTTTCGACGAACGCGGCGACCCCCTCTTGGGCACAGGGTTCCATCATATTGCAAGCCATGGTCTGGCCGGCGAGTTGGTAGGCTTCTGCGATGGGCAGTTCGATCTGGCGGTAGAAGAGCGATTTACCGATCGCGATCGACTCAGCCGGCTTAGACAGAATCGCATCGGCTAACCGCTGTACCTCAGCGTCGAGTTCATCAGGTGACGCGACCCGGTTAACCAACCCTAGCCGTTGGGCGGTAGCGGCATCAATAAACTCGCCGGTGACGAGCATCTCAAACGCGGCTTTGCGCCCGATGTTGCGCGACAGCGCGACTGATGGCGTCGAGCAGAAGAGACCAACGCTAATTCCCGATACCGCAAATTTAGCCTCGGTCGAAGCGACGGCGAGATCGCACATCGCGACCAATTGGCAGCCGGCAGCAGTAGCAATACCATGCACGCGGGCGATGACCGGCTGCGGCATGCGCTGAATGGTCAGCATCATCTGCGAACAGCGGGCGAAGAGGTCTTCGTAGTACTGCTGGTCGGGGTGGGCTTGCATCTGCTTGAGATCGTGGCCGGCGCAAAACGCTTTGCCGGCGGCGGCTAGCACCACCACCCGCGCCTGTGGGTTGGCGGCAATCGCGTCAAGCTCAGCTTGCAGCGCGGCTAGCATCTCTTCAGAGAGGGCGTTGAACTGGCGGGGGCGGTTGAGGGTGAGGCGGGCAATGCCGCGCCCATCAATGTCGCTCAGTACGTAGGGTTCGACGGCGGTCTCACTTGGTTGCATAGTCATCTCCTTTGATGTTGTACCGCAGAGGACGCGGAAGACGCAGAGGATGATGCACCTTTCAGCATCTGCTGCGGTAAGCCGGTATTGGCACGGTTCGGCGCGATGGGATACTCGGGTTTTATTGTACACGAAGATGGGCGTGGGTGTGGTGAAATGGGAATTGGTTCCCGGTGACGCGGGTCATTTTCCACCATTTCAACCCCCGTTCGGGTATTCCGAATTTGGTTATCGACAACGCTGCTCACCCCTCCTATAATCAAAATCACCGCGGAGACAAAACCAAATCCCAAAACCGCAACGCGGCAACGGCGCTGAGGATTCGTTCACAGGGAGGTGATGGCATGACGGTGTCCGAGACGATGGCGGAGACCACCGTAGCTGGTGCGCGCCCAATGAATGGGCGGGAGTATCTTGAGAGCCTGCGCGACGATCGAGTGGTCTACTTTCAAGGCGAGCGGGTAAAAGATATTACCACACACCCGGCCTTCCGCAATTCGGCGCGGATGGTGGCGCGGTGGTACGATCGCCTGCATGAGTTGCACCAAGAGGACGTGGCGCGCGGCGGGCCAGAGAATTGGAAGTGGACGATGCCGACCGATACCGGCAGTGGCGGCTGGACTCACCCCTTCTTTGTTGGCTCGCGCACGGTTGATGATCTGGTGCGGGCGCGCGATACGATTGCCGAGTTGCAGCGGGCAGTCTATGGTTGGATGGGGCGCGCCCCCGATTACAAAGCTGCTTTCACTGGCACATTGGGCGCGAATGCCGAGTTTTACGCGCCCTACCAAGAAAATGCGCGGCGTTGGTATCGCCGGACGCAGGAAGAGCTGATCTACTGGAACCACGCGATTGTTAACCCGCCGATTGACCGCAACCGCCCGCCGGATGAGGTTGCTGACGTCTATATGCATGTCGAGCGCGAGACCGACGCCGGTCTGATTGTATCGGGGGCGAAGGTGGTGGCGACCGGCAGCGCCTTGACACATGTCAACTTTATTGCTCACTATGGCCCGCTGCCGATTAAAGAGAAGCGATTTGCGCTGATCTTCGCGGTGCCGATGAACGCTCCCGGCGTGAAGCTGATCGCGCGCACCTCCTACGAATACAATGCCGCGGTCACGGGCAGCCCCTTCGATTATCCACTGTCGAGCCGGCTGGATGAGAACGACTCGATCTTGATCTTCGATAAGGTGCTGATCCCGTGGGAAAATATCTTCGTCTACGGCGATATTGAGAAGGTCAATACCTTCTTCCCGCTTTCGGGCTTTGGCCATCGCTTCCCCTTGCATGGCGGCGTGCGCTTTGCCGTCAAGCTCGATTTCATCACCGGCCTTATGCTTAAGGCAGTTGAGGCAACCGGAGTCGGCGAGTTTCGTGGCGTGCAGGCGCGGTTGGGCGAAATCGTTACCTATCGTAACCTCTTCTGGCAGTTGACCGAAGCGATGGTGCGCAACCCGATGCCGTGGGTTGATGGCTACCTCTTGCCCAACCTTGAGGCGGCGTTCTCGTACCGGGTGATGGCGCCGGATGCCTACGTCAAGATTAAAGACCTGATAGAGAAGGATGTAGCTAGCGCGCTGATCTATCTGCCATCGCACGCCGCCGACCTCAAGAATCCAGAAGTGCGCGCCTATCTCGATCGGTTTGTGCGCGGCTCGAACGGCTACAGCGCGCTCGAACGCATCAAGTTGATGAAGCTGCTTTGGGATGCGATGGGCACCGAGTTTGGCGGGAGGCACGAGCTGTACGAGCGCAACTACGCCGGCAATCACGAAAACATCCGCATCGAGACGTTGGGTGCGGCGATGGCGATGGGGGTGACGGCGCAGATGAAGGCGTTTGCCGAGCGCTGCATGGCTGAATATGACCTCGATGGCTGGACGGCGGCTGATTTGGTGAATCCGGATGATGTCAATGTGGTGATGAACCAGCGCTAACACACGCAAGGAAGGAGGACAACAATGAGCGAGCCGATCTTCGACACCCATCAACTGGCCCATGTTGAGATTTTGACGCCTAAGCCGAATGAGACGCTCTGGTTCTTCCGCGATCTGCTCGGTATGGAGGTAACGACGCAGCAAGGTCAGTCGGTCTACCTGCGGGCTTACGAAGACTGGTACCACCACACCCTCAAGATTACCGAGGCGAAGGAGCCGGGTTTGGGCCATGTGGCGTGGCGGGCCAGCTCGCCGCAGGCGCTCGAGCGGCGGGTGAAGGCGATCGAGGCATCGGGGTTGGGCAAAGGTTGGATGGATGGCGATCTCGGCCACGGCGCGGCCTACCAATTCACCACTCCTGACGGCCACCCGATGGAGATTTTGTGGGAGGTGGAGTACTTCCAACCGGCGGAAGATCAGAAGTCGCCGCTGCTCAACCGGCCCCAGAAGCGCCCGTTGCGCGGCGTGCCCGTGCGCCGGCTCGATCACGTCAACTTGCTGGCCTCAGATGTGACGGTCAACAAGAACTTTATGATGGA
>JAUQOZ010000144.1 GCA_030550625.1 Chloroflexota bacterium
GGGGCACAGCCCGCTGTGCCCTTACGGTATGGTCTGGGGCACAGCCCGCTGTGCCCTTACGGTATGGTCTGGGGCACAGCCCGCTGTGCCCTTACGGTATGGTCTGGGGCACAGCCCGCTGTGCCCTACTCGTCGTCTTCCTCTAAGATCTCGTGCCAGCGAGCGCATTGCTCACGGACTCGTTGCGGCGCGGTGCCGCCGTAGCTGGCTTTTTGGGCAACGCTGCGCGCCATGTCGAACACAGTATAGATGCTCGCATCAAGGCTTGGCTCGACGGCCTGATACTCGCTCAGCGGCAGATGGCGCAAGCTGGTGCCCAGCGCAATTGCCCGCTGCACGAGCTGGCCGGCTTTGCCGTGGGCAACGCGGAATGGCACACCACGTCGCACCAGTTCGTCGGCCAAGTCGGTAGCCAGCATGGCATCATCGAGCGCGGCGGCCATCCGCTCACGGCGCACGTTCATAGTGGCGATGGCTGCCGCCGCTACTTGCAAGCCGAGATCGAGCGTGTCAAAACTGTCAAAGAGCGGCTCTTTGTCCTCTTGCATGTCTTTGTTGTAGGTGAGCGGCAAGCCCTTCAGCACGGTTAGCAGCGCCACCAGATTGCCCAGCAATCGCCCGCTCTTGCCACGCAACAATTCCATACTATCAGGATTTTTCTTCTGCGGCATCAGACTTGAGCCGGTACTGTAGGCGTCCGCCAGTTCCACAAAACCAAATTCGCTGCTCGCATAGAGGATGACATCTTCGGCCAGCCGGCTGAGGTGAATGCCGATCAGCGCGCAGATAAAGAGTGTCTCGGCCACGAAGTCGCGGTCGCTGACCGCATCGAGCGAGTTGGCGGACAACTCATCAAATTCATCAAGCAATTCGGTCAGGCGCTCGCGTTCAACGCCGAGCGAGTTGCCGGCCAGCGCCCCTGCTCCCAGCGGCAACACGCGCATCCGGGCAATCGCGTCGCGCAAGCGGCTGCGGTCGCGGGCAAACATCTCGACATAGGCCAAGCACCAGTGGCCGAAGGTGATCGGTTGGGCGCGTTGCAGATGGGTATACCCCGGCATGAGGGTGTCGGCGTGCTGTTCAGCTTGCGCGAGCAGCGCCAATTGCAGATCGCGCAGCCGCCGGTCGAGCTGGCGAGCAATGCCGATCGTGTAGAGGCGCATATCGGTGGCGACTTGATCGTTGCGCGAGCGGCCAGTATGCAGTTTGAGCGCGGCATCGCCGATCAGTTCGCGCAACCGGCGTTCGACAGCGGTATGGATGTCTTCGTCACTCTCGAGCGCCACGAACGTACCGTTAGCGAATTCGGCCCGCACCAGCTCTAAGCCGCGCACCAGCTCGGCATGCTCGGTCTCGCTGATCAAGCCGGCCTGCGCCAAGGCACTGGCCCACGCGATGCTGCCGGTAATGTCAACGTCGGCCAATCGGCGGTCAAACCGGAACGAGTCATTGAACCGGCGCATCTCGGCTGCCGTTGGTTCGCTAAATCTGCCCCCCCAAAGCCGGTGTTCCATCGACGCTACTCCTCCATTCGGATCACAAAGGCGTGGTTGCTGTGGTCTGATGAGATTCAATCGTCAAACTGCACCGTACCAGCAATTGCCAGTAGTTGGCGACGAGCGTGCCAGCCACGCGCACAATCTCGTCGAGCTGATGCGCATTGAGCAGCTCTTCGGCTAGTTGCGGCCAATCGCGCGGCTGCAACGGAAACGAAAAACTTTCCGTGATGCCGGCGAAGCGGCGCTGGGTAGGCCAGCGCCGGTTGATCAAACAGAGCGCGGTCTGCAGCTCGGCGAGCAATGCCGGCGCCAACAAGACCGCATCCCGCTCGTGGCGGCGCGCGGCGGCGGCGCGGAGTTCGCCGTAAACACCGAACACCAGTTGCGGCAGGTGCGGCAAGATACTGCGGTAGAAATCGAGTTCGGCCACGGCGCCGGCCTGCGCCAGCCACTCGCTCACCTTCTGGCCATCGCCGATCAGTGGCTGCAACGTCGCCAACCAACCCAGCCACCGCGGCCAGCGCAGGTCTGGCGCGCGCACCACCGCCGCCAGTTCTGCTGCGGCAATGGTATGGATCGTCACCGGCAAGTTCTGCACGATGAAGCTGTGGCGCGGGCGCGTGACGGCGCTCTCGACCACTGCTAGCACCTCAAGCGGATCGAAATCGGTCAGCGGCGCAGGCGGTTCGATCATTCCCGCCACTACCACGACCGTTCCCGGCTGCGCGGCGAGGCGCTGGCACAGCTCACGGGCAAGTTGTTGGCGCACAGTGCGATCCATAGCCATCACCATCTGTACCTCTTCATGGGATGGTCACGTCCGGTATTCGGCATTGATCCGCACGTAATCGTAGCTAAAATCGCACGTCCAGACCGTGGCGCTCCCCTCGCCGAGGCCAAGATCGGCGTCAATCGTAATGTCGGGCACATCGAGCAGCTTATGTGCCGCCTTCTCGTCGAACGGCAGTGGCAGACCGTTTTCCAGCACCCGCATGCCGCCGAAGTGCAGCACAACCCGGTTAGGATCAACCGTTGCCCCAGAGTAGCCAATCGCGCACAGCACCCTTCCCCAGTTCGGATCGGCCCCGAACAGCGCCGTCTTGACCAGCGGCGAGCGGGCAATGGTCATTGCCGCCTGCTTGGCCTCGGCGTTGTTGACGGCGCCGCGCACGGTGATGGTGACAAAACGGGTCGCTCCTTCGCCATCGCGCACAATTGCGTGGGCAAGGTGCTGGCACACCGCGGTAAGACCGGCCACAAAGGCCGCACCGGCGGGTGAATCCAGCTCGGTGATCGGTGGCGCGTCGCTCGCGCCGTTGGCCATCACCAACAACGTATCATTAGTGCTGGTATCGCCATCGATGCTGATGCTGTTAAAGCTCACCTCGAGCACCTGCCGCATCGCCGCGTCAAGCACATCGCGCGGCACCGCGGCGTCGGTCGTCACCACAGCCAGCATCGTTGCCATATTCGGGTGAATCATCCCCGCACCCTTCGCCATCCCGCCAATCGTAATCGCATTCCCATCAGGCAACGTCACTGTGACGGCGCAATGCTTGGGACGAGTATCGGTAGTCATAATCGCGCGCGCCGCGGCCAAGCCGTGATCGGGACTCAGGCGGGTCGCAGCTTCGGCGATCCCGCGAGTAATCTTGTCGACCGGCATCGGCACGCCGATGGTTCCGGTTGACATAACAAAGACGCTATTGGCTGGCAGATCAAGGGCCTGCTCAACGGCGCGGGCCATGGCAACCGCGGCAGCATCGCCATCGACGCCGGTGCAAGCGTTGGCATTGCCGGCGTTAATCACCACCGCGCGCAAATCGCCGCCTTGGGCCATCAACGCCATATCGTACAGCACTGGCGCCGCTTTCACGGCATTGGTGGTAAACACCGCTGCTGCTGTGGCCGGACGATCGCTCACCACCAGCGCCAGATCGTCGCGGTTCGCGTACTTAATGCCGCAGGCGGCCACCGCGGCGCGCCAGCCGCGCGGGCTAGCAACATGTCCATCGGCGAGAAAGCTGATCATACCGCGCTACTCCTCGGTCGGCACCGGCGAGGCGGGGTGGGTGTCTTCCCAGCGCACCGACTCGACCGCGCCGATCCCCTGCAAATGAGCGATGTCGTTATAGGCATTAAGCCGCCAGAGCTGTTGGTTCCGCCGTTCCACTCGCTCCCACCACGTGATGCTGGTGTTGCGGGTATGAAAGTCGGTCGGCGGCACCACCAGACTCGGCATGCGGAAGAAGTGAATGAATGAGCAGTCGATCACGCCGCCGTGACAGACCACCACAATCGTTTTGCCCTCATACTCGGTCGTGATGCGCGTCAGCGCGCGGCTCACGCGCAGGGCAAAATCGCCCCAGCTCTCGCCGCCGGGAGCGATCGGGCGCAGCGGGTAGCGGTCGAAATCAGGCACCCCAAACAGTGCCCAAGCCTCGTGGTTCGGCATGCCATCAGCCTCGCCGACGCGCAGTTCTTGCACCTCATCATCAAAGATAATCGGCAGGCCCAAGGCGGGTTGGATAATCTCGGCGGTCTGGCGGGCGCGTGGCAAGGTCGACGAGATCAAGACATCGGCCTTAATCTCGCCACTGGTGGCGAGGCGATCACGTAACCGTTCGGCCTGCGCGATGCCGCGCGGCGTCAATCCGGCATCGCCGCGCATCCCGGCCACGATCGGCTGAATATTGGCGACGGCTTCCCCGTGACGGATCAGATATAAGTGCGTCATAACTCCCTGCGCTGGCTTGATGCGAATACATAGAAGAAGCCAGCCTGCGCGCTGGCAGTGCTGGCCTGAGAACATCTCGTACAGAAGTGCAGGCGCGGCTAGCCAGATCGCGCAATGGGCTGGCGACGGCAACGACGACGGCGACGATGAACCATCGGGCGGCTGCGGTAGGTGTTGGGCTGAACCATCGTATCCATTGCGATCATCGTCTCCTTGCCTGCAACTATGCTCGCGCAGTATACCACAGCCAGCGCGGGGGTGCAAAAGGTTTCTGACCTGACATTGAGTGCGGAGGCGTGTCCGGCTTGACATTGCGTGGGTGCCCGCTTGTCATTGCGCGGGCGCGAAGCGCCCGCAGCAATCCCCTACTTTAGCGAATGGTATGCCTGCGTGCATCGCTCTCGCTGAAGGGGGAGATTGCTTCGCCGCCTGCGGCGGCGCGCAATGACAAGCGGAGAGGCGG
>JAUQOZ010000364.1 GCA_030550625.1 Chloroflexota bacterium
TTCGGAAGGCTTGATTAAGAACCGTTATATTGGCCGCACTTTCATCCAACCCGATGACCGGCTACGCAAGTTGGGCATCGCGCTCAAGTTTAATGCGCTGACCGACAATCTAGCCGGCAAGCGGGTGGTGCTGGTTGATGACAGCATCGTGCGCGGCAATACCAGTGGCCCGATTGTGCGCCTGCTGCGCGAGGCGGGCGCGCGCGAGGTGCATGTGCGCGTCTCGTCGCCGCCGATCCGCCACCCTTGCTTCCTCGGCGTTGATATGGCGACCTACCCCGAACTGATTGCCCATCGGATGACGATCGAGGGCATTCGCCAACATCTCGGCGCTGACAGCTTGGCGTACCTGAGCCTCGAAGGTCTGATCCGCTCGACTGGACGCGACCCTGACACCTTCTGTACTGGCTGTTTTACCGGCAAATATCCGGTTGAGATTGAGGTGGTCGATAAAGAGGTGTTTGAGGTGCGGTAGTAGGGGCACGTAGGGGCACAGCGGCGCTGTGCCCCTACGTGCCCCTACGTGCCCCCACCTACCCCTAATCATCTCCCACAATCCGCTCGCGGTAAGCGGGTGGTTGGCGAAAGCGAGTCGCTTGCTCGAACGAATACGCTAACCGGATCAGCATTGGTTCCGACCATGCCCCACCGATAAAGTTGATGCCCACCGGCAAGCCAAACGCCATCCCAGCCGGCACCGTCACCATTGGGTAGCCGGCCCGCGCCGGCAACGAACTGCTGCCGCCAAGGTAGCGGTCGCCGCCGATCAGATCGATCGGCCATGCCAACCCGGTCGCCGGCGCAACCAACGCATCGAGCTGCTGTTCATAGAGCACGGTGTCCAACGCCTTCCGCGCTTCATCGCGGCTAGCCGCCAGCGCCTGTTGGTAAGCCGGATCGTCGAGATCACCCACCGCCGCCGCTTGCAGCAACAGCTCTTGACCAAAGAAGATCAATTCACGTTCGGCATGCTGTTCGTTAAACGCAATCAATTCGGCTAGCGAGCGCGGCACCGGTGTGGCTGCGTGCGGATCAGGGATGCGCTCGGCGAGATAGCGGTTGAGCGTCGCCTTGAACTCGTAGAGCAGCACCGTTAGCTCAGCCTCGCTAAAGGCCAGCAACTCCTCTGGCAGCTTGACCGGATCAACAATGTGCGCGCCGGCCTCAGCCATTGCTGCCAACGCCGCCGCGAAGGCCCGTTCGACGTGGCGGCCAAAGCCGGCAAAGCGATCGCTGCGCAACACGCCGATCCGCGCCCCGCGCAGCGCATCGGCTTGCAAGCAGGTGCGGTAATCAGGCCGAACGTATCCGGCTGCGGCTGCCGTCGCCGGATCGCGCGGATCAGGCCCGGCGATGATACCGAGCACGGTGGCGGCATCGGCGACGCAGCGGGCATGCGGCCCCACGGTATCTTGGGTGAAGCTAATCGGGATCACGCCGGCCCGGCTGGTCAAGCCAACGGTAGGTTTGATCCCAACCACGCCGCACAGCGCCGACGGACACGAGATCGAGCCGTCGGTTTCGGTGCCGATCGCGACCACGCACATGCTAGCCGCGACGGCTATCGCTGAGCCTGAACTTGACCCGCACGGACTGCGCGCCAACACGTGCGGATTGCGCGCCTGCCCGCCGCGTGCGCTCCACCCGCTCGACGAGGAGGTACTGCGGAAGTTGGCCCATTCGCTCATGTTGGCTTTGCCCAAAATCACCGCGCCGGCAGCGCGCAGCCGGGCCGCGACGGTCGCTTCCGCTGCCGGGCGCGAGCCGAGCAGAGCGAGCGACCCAGCCGTCGTCGCCGTATCGTCAAGTGTGTCGATGTTGTCTTTGAGCAGAACCGGAATACCGTGCAAGGGGCTGCGCGGCCCGCGCGCATCACGTTCGGTATCAAGCGCAATCGCCGTTTCGAGCGCCGATGGGCTGACCTCAATCACGGCATTGAGGCATGGCCCCGCCCGATTGAGGGCTTCGATCCGTGCGAGGCAGGCCATGGTCAACGCTTCGGCGCTGATCGCACCGCTTGCCATTGCCGCCTGCAATTCGGCAATGGTAGCTTCGTAGGCAATGGCCCCGATCGATCTGGTTGGGTCGTTGGTGGTCATGGCCTCCCCCGAGCTCAGTACGGGCATACCGCGATATGCCCCGTTGGGCACACCGTGGTGTGCCCGTACCACGGCTTGCTACTACAAGACTTTCACCGGCGTCAATAAGCCGGGCCGTTCGCGATTGGCCGCCTCGATTGCCTCGGCGGAACCTAAGACCGCCACTTGGCCGTGATCGCGCAGCGCTGCCGCCGCTTCAGCAAAGGCGACAAAATCAGCCGGCGTGGTTGCCAACACCTCATCGCGAATCTGCTGGCGATACTCGTCGCTCACGCTGGTCAAGTAGCGCACCAGCGCCGTGTAGCCCTTAGCATCCGGCAACTGGTAGGCATCCATATCGCCGATCGTGCCGATAATCGCCCGTTCGACCGTCGCCAGATCGAGCGCCGTCTCTTGCAAGAAGGTTGCCATTTCGTCGTACACATCGAGGGTGCGCAAGAGGTTGGGGTCACGGTACGACGTGGTGATGAACAGGCCGGTGCTGCGGTCGTAGTTGCCGCCGGCGCCATACGCCCCTCCCTGAATGCGGATGCGGTCGAGCAGGTAGTCAATCCGTAGGTGGCGCAGCACCACCATCGCCGCGCCGCTTGGCCGGATGCCGAGCGCGTGCAGATCAACTCCCTTGGCGACGTAGTTGACCTGCGCCGGAATCACCAGCCCTTCGCCACCCGCGACGCTGCGCACAGGCCAATGCGCCGGATTGTACGCGGCATCGGGCAGCTCAGAGAGGAAGGCGGTCAGCATGGGCAACACCGTCCGCTGGTTGTCGGAATCGAGGGTGAGATTCGCCACCAAGCCGCGCCGGTTGATCAGCGCCGCCCGCACCGCCTCCAGATCGGCCAGCACGCTCGGCCAATCGTGTTGCACCCGCTGTTCAAGTTCACGCAGGAAGAAGATCGAAGAGACGCCACCCATTTGTTCGTCGGCCCACTCAGCCGGGGCAAAGCGGGCGGCGAGACGCTGGCGAGCATACGCATTCCCTGCCGGCACCAGCGACGACTCTTTGTTGGCGCGCGCGCGCAGCACGATCTGGCGGAAACGTTCGCGGTTGTCAAGATTCACCGTCAGCAGAATCTCGCTCAACAGCCGCAACAGCTCGGTGGTTTGGGCGACGGTGCTCTTACCGCGCACGATCAACCGGCCCACCGGCGCTGCGCTTACAATATCGGTCGCCGTCATCGTGGCCGCATAGATTCCACCGGTTTCCCGCCCGATTCGCTGCAACAGGCGCACAAAATCCGAGGTCGCCGTGCCCATCTCGGTCAAGGCGCGGGCAAAGAGCGGCACGTAGGGCAAGAGGTGAGGCGGTACGGCGCGCAGATCGAAAGCCAGATCGAGATAGACAATACCGTTGGTAAACAGATTGTGGCGCAACAAGCGCGCCCCGCCCCGCTCGTCAATCTCGGTCGGGATGCGCTTAACAGCGCGATCAAGATCGGCGAGGCGCAAGGTGGGGATGGCGGCAATTGCTTCGGGCGGATCAGGCGTCTGCTGCCACTCGGCCAGCGCCTGCGTTTCGGCGACCAGCGCCGCCCGCTTGGCATCGTCGAGGGTCGCAGCGAAGGCGTCGATCCGGGCCTGCTCGGCGGCGGCCAAGCGGGCAGCATGTTCGGGATCGGGGCGCAAGGTGACACGGGTGCGGTGCGGATTATCGAGCAGCAACTCGCGGATCAGGCGCTCGAAGACCCGCTCGCCATTGGCTACCGCCGCGCGCACCGCCGCTAGCGGCGCCTCGAACCGCAACGGCGCAATCGGATCATCGTCGTACAGCCATGTACTCAAGGCGCGCAGCATCAACACCAAGCCGCGCGGGAAGCTGCCGGTATTGTTTTCGCGCAAGCTGAACTCGAACGTATTCAACGCTGCCGCAATCGTCTCAGCATCGATCCCTTGCTCGGCGAGTTCGGCCAGCGTGCGCAGGATCAGTTCCTCAACCTGCCCGGCGTTCGCAGGATCGATCCCCTTCATGCCAACCGAGAAGGTCTGCTGCAGCAGATCACTCTCGTAACCGCCGACCACCTCTTCGCCCAACCCCGAATCGATCAGCGCCTTGCGCAACGGGGCCGCCGCGTTCCCCAACAGAATATAGCTCAGCAACTCGCGCGCCATTAACACTGTCGGGTCGCGATGATCATCAATCAACCAGTTGAGCATCACCATGCCCTTCTGGTTGTCGCCATCGGCGCTAAAGGTGTACTCAAACTCGCGCGGCGCGCTGAAACGAGCTTGCGGCTCGATCTGCGACGGCGGGTCGATCCGCTCAAACTGGCTCAGGTACTCGTCGAGCTTGCGCAGCCGCTCTTCCGGCGGATCGTCGCCGTAGAAGAAGATACGCGCGTTCGAGGGGTGGTAGAGCGTCTCGTGGAAACGCTTGAACGCCTCGTAGGTCAAATCAGGGATCGCCTGCGGGTCGCCGCCCGATGAGTGGCCGTAGGTAGTATCGGGGAAGAGCGACTGCTGCGAATAGCGGTAGAGCATGCCATCAGGCGACGAATAGGCCCCCTTCATCTCGTTGTACACCACGCCCTTGATGGTGAGCGGCGCATCAGGCGCCGGCAGCTCGAAGTGCCAACCCTCTTGCTTGAGCACTTCGGGCGTGATGCGCGGGAAGAAGACCGCGTCGAGATAGACATCCACCAGATTGTAGAAGTCTTTCAAGTTGGTGCTGGCCACCGGATAGGTCGTCTTATCCGGGTAGGTCATCGCGTTGAGGAAGGTATGCACCGATCCCTTCACCAAGGTGAAAAAGGGATCTTTGACCGGATATTTGCGCGACCCGCAGAGCACCGAGTGTTCGAGAATGTGGGCAATGCCGGTTGAGTCGCGGGGAGGGGTGCGGAAGGTAATGCCGAAACATTTATTCTCGTCGTCGTTTTCGAGCGAGAGCAGTTCAGCGCCAGTCTTGAGATGGCGATACAGGCGAGCGCGGGTGTTGAGTTCGGGGATGAACTCATCGCGCAGCAGTTCAAATCCGTGCAGATCCGTCATGACAACCTCGTCTGGTACAATAGCGCATAGGTGCTTAGAGAATATTGTACCAGAAGCCTTTCATCCATGGCGACCACTGAACCCCAAACTGTTTCGATCATCTGCACAGTGCGCGATGAAGCTGATAATATCGCCGCGCTGATTGATTCGATGCTGGCCCAGACCCGCGCCGCTGACGAGATTGTGATCAACGATTGCCAGAGCGTTGATATGACGCCGGCCATCGTCGCCGCTTACGCCGCGCGCTACCCGCAGATCAAGCTGGTGCGCGGCGGGCACAACATCTCGTCGGGCCGCAACAATGCCATTCGCCACGCGCGCGGCCCGATCATCGCCAGCACCGACGCCGGTCTCACTCTCGATCCGCATTGGCTAGCGCGGATCGTCGCCCCAATCGAGGCTGGCGAGGCCGATTTAGCCGGTGGCTTCTTTCACCCTACGCCGCGCTCGCTCTTCGCACTGGCATTAGGCGAAACCAACTATCGCCGTAGCAGCGAGATCGATCCGGCAGCCTTTCTGCCGTTCGGCAAATCAATGGCCTTTCGGAAAGAGGTATGGGAAGCGGTCGGCGGCTTCCCCGAATGGGCCAGCCACTGCGAAGACCTGCTCTTTGATCTAGCGGTCGAGCGGGCCGGCTTTCGCCGCGTCTTTGTGCCGGAAGCGGTGGTGCATTTCGCACCCCGCTCCACCCTGCCCGCCTTCATCCGCCAATACTACATGTATGCCCGCGGCGACGGGCGGGCCGGGTTGTGGCCCAAACGCCATGCTTTGCGCTATACGGTGTATCTTGCGCTCAGCGGTCTGTTGGGGGTGGCGATCAGCCAGCCTCGTTTACGCGCGCCAGTTGGGGCGCTGGTTGGGTTGGGGGTGGCCGCCTACACTCGCGCCCCCTATCGCCGGCTCTGGCCCAAACTGCGCGGCAGACCGCTCGGCGAACGGCTAGCCGCCTTGGCGCTGGTACCGCTGATCCGGCTGGCGGGTGACATCGCCAAGATGGTTGGCTACCCGGTTGGGGTGTGGGAACGGCGCCAGCGGCAAGCTTCGGCGCAATAACGATGCGGGGTGACGTGTGAATCACCCCGCAAGCTTTAAGGTGTGCCTGCCGCTTGGCGCTGGCGGCGCTTGAACAGCCGGATGATCCGGTCAATAATCACAACAACGACAGTGATAAGACCGATCTTGATCAACGCCTCACCCAACGCACCAGCGTTTGCTAGTGACGGCGCTTCGTTGAGATGGTGCTCGCCGCGACCGGCAAACGCGCCGTTTTCCCGCTCGCCGCCAAAGACGACCGCACCGCGCTCGCGCCCGCGAAACCCCTCTTCACGCGCCGCCACCTGCGTCACCGGCAGCAGATGGTTCACCCGCAACCAGTTGAACCCCATCGCCACCAACACCGCTACACCCACAATGATCAAGATGCGTCCAAGCGTTTTCATTGCCGCACCTCCTCTAGCCGCGCCGCTGCTGCCGCAGGTTGGCGGGCCGGTTTGCGCGACGGCCAGAGCCGGCGGAACATACCGGCAATCCAACTCCAGTGAATGGCGACGTGCAAGCCGAGAATGATCACCGTCAGATCCGACGCCTGCCGGTGGAGAATTTCGAGCGTGCGATCGCGCGGCATCGTGATCCCGAACAATGGCAACGCTTCCCGCGACATCAACACGCCACTGGCAACGGTAATGGTAAACGCGAGAAACAGCAGCGCATTGAGCAGATAGTTCAAGCGCGACCGCCACGTCGTCTTAGCAAAGAGGCGCTTACCGATGGTGATAATCCATTGCCAGTGCAGCACGACATGGGTGATCAGCGCCGCCGCCAAGGCCAAACTCAACCACTCGTGGATGGCCAACCCGCTAAAACTCGGCGCAGTCGCGATAAGAAAAGCGATAAACATCGCGCCGTCGATGAGAAAATTGCGCCAATTTTGATTTGTCTGCTTCATGTCACACCTCTGTCACAATTGCCGTTTACACTTTTACTGTAAGGCGCAATTGTGAAGAAGTTGTGGAGGGGTGTGGTGAAGACAGTGAAATTCTTGGCAAGGCCACACTGAGACCTCATCGGTGAGAGCATTCACTCAGGAAGGAGCGGTTATGCCAACGTTAGAGGGATGGGCCTTTTTGGCCCTTATGGCCTGTTTGGTAGGGATCGTCTTCGCGCTCACGCTTTTTGAAGGAGTTGCAGCGATCATCGTGAGTGTGATCGCAACCCTGCTCGGCATTTTGTCCGGCGGATTGTATGCGGCTTCGGTCAGGCGACAACCATAATCAACTGGCCACTAAACCCAGCGCACTCGCAGGGAGACATATCGTGCATCGGGGACGCTGCAAGGGCACAACAAACCGGCGCGAGGGCAATTTCAGCCTCGCGCCGGTTCGGATCGTCGCTAGATTAGCGGGTCTTGATGCGGAACGGCAGATACAATGGGCAGAAACCGATCGCGCTGGTGGCGAGGAACACGACCGCCACGATACCGGCAATCCATGCCAGCGCCCCCGTCAAGACTTGGGTAACAATCATAAACCCAAGCAGCAATGCTATAATCACCCGTGCAATCCGATCAATATTGCCCATATTCGGTGTCATTGCCTTCCTCCTCGTTACGTAATCACTGTTGTGCCTAGTGCTAGTGTAGCAAAATGGCCCGCGCCGATCAGTGACAAAGTCACGTTGGCAGGAATATGGAGCGCGGCTGTCAAACTGCCGCAAAGGCGCAACACGAGGAAGGCGCAGTAGAGCCGGACGGCTGTCCGGCTTCGCAAAGACGCAGAGAGGTAAAACGCAAAGGCGCAGTAGAGCCGGACGGCTGTCCGGCTCCGCAAAGACGCAGAGAGGTAAAACGCAAAGGCGCAGTAGAGCCGGACGGTTATCTGGCTCCGCAAAGCACGCGGAGAGTTTTTGGGTCCCTCACCCCCTCCCCTCTCCCACTAGCGCGGGAGAGGGGCGCTGCTGTGTTCCACCCCCATCGCCCTCTGCGTCCTCGACGTCCTCGGCGGTAAAAAACGCACCCCATCCTAGGGTTTGCCCCACCCCCAGCCCCTCCCCCGCTGGCATGTGGCCCCCACCCCCAGCCCCTCCCCCGCTGGGGGGAGGGGAGTATGACGCCTCCCTACCCCCGGAGGAGGAGCAGGTGGGAACGGAGGCCGGGAAGCGGGCAACAGGATGACCACCGAGCGCGTGGAGAGTGCGGAGCGATAGAACCATTCTCTGTGTCCTCGGCGTCCTTCGCGGTAAAAAACGTATCCCCTTTCCTGCCGTCAGGTGCGAGTAGGGGCCGCCGTGCCAACCCTTGCCCTGACAACCGGGCCATCGCTACGCAACCCAACCCCATCTTGTGGTATCGTATGCCGGTACACGCACGCAACGGAGACGAACGGGATGCGGATTCTGTTTATCACCGGCGAATACCCGCCGCAGCCGGGTGGTGTCGGCGACTACACCCAACGGCTGGCGCAGACGCTCGCGAGTTCCGGGCACGAGGCGATCACACTGACCGCAACGCAGGGACGTTGGCAACTTTGGCGGGCGACGCCCAACAGCGATGAGGCATTGGTGGCGCCGGGAGGCCGGGCCAGTTGGCGGCTGGTTGCAGCCGGACGGCTGGCGCGGCTTGTGCGCCGCATCCGGCCTGATTGGTGCCATATCCAGTACCAGACCGGCGCGTATCAGTTGCAGGTTGGTGTTAACCTATTGCCACTGCTCTTGCGTCGCAGCGAGATCGCCACCGCCATCACCTACCACGACTTGCTGCCGCCGTACCTCTTCCCCAAAGCTGGGCCACTGCGCGATTGGGTGACACTCCTGCCAGCGCGGACAGCGACTGCGGTGGTTGCGACCAACCCCGAAGATGAAGCTACCCTGCGCAACGCCGGCCTCCAGCCGCACCTGATTCCGATTGGGGCCAATATCGAACCGGCTCTGCCGCCCGATAATGATCGCGCCGGTTGGCGAGCACGGCTAGGCGTGGCCGCTGGCGAGGCGCTGATCGGCTATTTTGGCCTGTTGTCACCCGGCAAGGGGGTGGATATGCTGCTCGATCTGGTGGCCAGCCAACCACGCTGGCGCTTGCTGATCATCGGCGGCGCCGCCACTGCCCCCGTCGATCGCACCTATGCCGCCTCGGTGCAGCAACGCCTCGCGACCACCGGTCTGCGTGATCGAGTCATCATCACCGGCCACGTCGCCGCTGAGCAGGTCTCGGCCTACCTCAGCGTCTGCGACGTAGTGGCGCTGCCCTTCCGCGACGGCGCATCATTGCGGCGCGGCAGCTTGCTGGCTGCGCTGGCTCACGGCTGCGCCATTGTCACCACCCCGCCCGCCTCGCCGGCCACTGCCGCTGCCCTGACCGGGGCCGTGCAATTCGCAGCCGCCCAACCCGACGCCTTTGCAACCGCGATCAGCGCCTTGTTAGAAAACCCCGCCACCCGCATGCGCCTCAGCGAGGCCGCCCGCATCGTGGCCCGCCGGTTTAGCTGGCAGGCTATCGCAGCAGCGCATCTCGAGATGTATCAAACGATGGTGCGCAAATAAGTTGCGCAGTACGTTGTTTCTTAGGAGCGCGGGCCGCTGGCCCGCGGATGAAAGTCAGTACGCGCTGCGTACGAGAGCCATACATGCCGCTGACGCAGGAGATTGCTTCGGGTGCGCCGCACCCACGCAATGACAACCGGCCACCTACGCCGCCCCCTCGCAACGTGACCTGTTGTCATTGCGAGCCGCCGCAGGCGGCGAAGCAATCCCCCCCGAGCACGGAACGCACCTGCTTAGCGTTCCTTCCCGCCAGAGCAGGCGATGGCTGCAGGCGCTGCCGCACCTCTCGCAATGATAGGCTGGTGATCGTTCAACCACTAGCACCACGCTGCACCGCGTCGCGCAGATCGCGCGCAACTCGAATGTCGCCCAAAGCAATGCCTAAGCCCACAATCGTCTGCGCCACTTCTGGACTCACACCGATCAGCGTCAGTCGCGCTCCTAGCAAACGAACGCTCCGCGCCAGCGCAATCAACCCATCAGCCGCGGTCTGATCGAGAAAAGGCACCCCGGTTACATCAACCAGCAGCGACCGTACCCGGCTCTGCTCAATCGCCTGCAACGCTCGCTGCTGCGCTAGCGCCAACCGCTCGCCATCGAGCGCACCGATTAACGGCATCACCAACATATCATCGCGCACCGCTAAAATCGGCACGCTCAAGGCGCGAATCTCGCGCCGCTGCCGCTCGTTTTCGGCTAACGCCGCAGCCAGCGCCGCCTGCCGTTGCTCGCTTTCCGCCAACGCTGCTTGCAAGGCGGCAGTGCGCTCGGCCACCCGCGCCTCAAGCGCCTGATTAGCTTGAGCTAACTGCTGCGCCAACTGCTCAGCTTTGTTCTGCGCTGCTGTGGCCAGCGCAATCGCCTGCCGCACGCTGCGCGTGCCAATACTGGCAATGAGACCGCAGACGACCGACAGCAGTATGCCGACCACGACAATCTCGCCAGCCGAGGGAGCAACTTGCGATCGATTTGCGACCCCGAACCATTGCCCAGCCATTCCGGCAATACCCATCACAGCCGCAAATATGACGTGCTTCTCTTCACCAATGACCGCCGCTGTAACCACTGCAACAACAGCAAAGACTGGGACTAGCCCAATCTGGCCGGTGCCGAACGGGATGACCGCAAAGCTGATTGCCAGCACGATAATCAAGCCAATAGTTGCTTGATCAACCAAACCTAGCCGAGCTGTAGCAACAATCGCCACGATAAACCCCATACCGATCAGATTAGCGATCAACTGGGGCAGAGGATCAGGTTGGATGAGTACTAACGGGATTGACAACACCGACATAGCGACTAATGCCAATCCGATGAAGATGAGATTTCTACCCCGTCGCCGAACCTCCGGATTGGAGTGAGGCACCGCTAGTAACCAATTCCATAACGATGATGTATTCATAGCTACTCTATATGAGAAAGTTAGCTTGTCTCGCCCATATTGTAGCACTTTGACAATGAGAGCGCAGGCTTGCGTCAGGGTAGGAACGCGCAGCAGATAGTGGCTAGTTGAGTAGTGCAGCCGTCGGTCACAGCTTGTTTCACAGACGCATTCAGCGACCTGCACACGGCGCACAGTGTCATTGCGCGTGCGTTTTCATAAAAATGTGCGCTCGCAACACATAACAGCGAGCGCACGACAACCTTTCAAATCGTTTTATCGAATCACAAACGTGCTCATTCAGCCAAGAATGTCCGCACTAACGCCAGCACCTCTTGCGGCCGTTGTTCGGGAAACCAATGCGGATTGCCGGTTAGATGCACAACACAATCGGGACGCTGCCGCAACGCCTGCTCAAAACCGGCGGTAGAGGCAATCCGGTCGAACGGAGAACGGATAAACAGTACTGGAAAGCGAATATCGGTAAATGGCGGCTGCTGCCCATAGCCGGCTAACCGCCATGGCGTCTGCGCTAATGTTAGCGGCCAATGCCAATAGTGGTAACTATCGTAGGCGGCATTATGCGCATCTGGCGCGCGATAGCCGCCGATCATCAGCATCGCGGCTGTAAAAAACCGTACTATCGGTAGATAGTAGGGCAAACCAAAGAGGATGCTATACAACCACCATAGTGCCCCCACCCCATGCTCCCCCCAATCGTAGCGAAACGATGAGCCAACCGACAACGCTACCATGCGTTCGATCGGCAAATCAGGCCGTTGCCGCACATGCGCCCACGTAAAGGTCGCCCCCCAATCATGCGCCACGATCACAACCTTACCGGTTGGACTAGCCGCAATCACCACATCTATCAGCGCCGCTACTTCACGCGCCAAGCGCTCGTGCCGTAAATCATGCAGTGATGGCCAGTTTGGATTAGTACGCCGGTTGGGCAATGCAATAGCATAAATATTCCGCTCGCGCAACCAGTCTTGCTGGCGTTCCGCTGGCGTGACATAAGCATCGTACATGTGTTCAGAGTCAGGAAAACCGTGCAACA
Source organism: Chloroflexota bacterium (assembly GCA_030550625.1). Taxonomy (GTDB): domain Bacteria; phylum Chloroflexota; class Chloroflexia; order Chloroflexales; family Chloroflexaceae; genus Chloroflexus. Next base: position 12,062 of record JAUQOZ010000364.1, read on the forward strand.
ACAACAACGGGCTACGCCGGCTTGCCGGTTCGTGATGAACCCTTTTCAATCGGCAGAGCATCCGGCGCGCTGGTGGACGGCGTAGAGCTTGCCAGAATGTCGGGAACGATGTTGTTAGCATAGATTAATCCACTCCTGTAGCAAACCGTCGCGCCGGTTGGCCCCACCACATGGCTGCGCTCAGCGGCGCTAAACTCAGCGCCGCGCCAATCAGACAGAGGATCAGATAGCCGAATCCGGCCAAAATAAACCCGCTGCTCAGGCTGCCAAACGCTGAACCCAAATTGACGAGCAGATCGCTCGCGCCCTGTACTGATCCGCGTTCGGCAGGGGTAATAGCGTCGGCTAACAATGATGATCCGGCAATGTAGCAGAAATTCCACCCCAACCCGACCAAAAACAACCCCAAGGCCAGCCACGGTGTGAGCAGCGATGCCGGCGCAATCAACGCCCCCGCAATCAACATCAATGCACCGAGGATGATCGTGAGCGGACGGCCCAGCCGGTCGGCGATCCGTCCGGTGAACATCGATAACCCAAACATGCCGAAGGTGTGGGCGCCAATGACCAGCGAAATGCTATCAAGGCCATGGGCATGGTGGCTCATGTGCAGCGAGGTGACGCTCATCACCAACACCATCACGACTTGCCCCAACACCATGCTTACCAACCCTGCCCGCACCAGCGGTAAGCGCAAGATGGCGCGCAGTGAACGGGCCGGCAGAGCCGGGGTAGTGGCGGAAGCAGCAGTTTGCGCCGCCACGCGCAAGGCTAACACCCGTGGATCAGGGCGCAACAAGAGAAACAGGATCAGCGCCGCTAGTGCGAACAATAGCGCACCGCCAAACATTGGCCCGGTGAGTTCGGGCAATCCGCTCGCCGCCGCAAACTGACCCAACGGCCCCACCAGCAACGGCCCGCCCACTGCGCCAATCGTGCTGGCAAAGACGACCGTGCTGATCGCACCCGCCCGCCGGTCGGGCAGCACCGCATCAGCCGCCGCATACCGGCTCTGATCAATAATCCCGCGCGCCATGCCAACAATAAACAGCCCGCCCAAGAAGAGCAAAAACGAGTGGCTGAGCACGGCGATGCCATCGACCAACATCCCTGCCAAACCCAGCAGCATACCGGCGATGAGACCGGGCCGGCGGCCAAACCGCTGCATCGCCCTGCCGGCAGGATAGGCCGACAGCGCTGCACCGGCCAGCATCAGTGTCGCCGGCAAGCCGGCCAGTGCGTCATTACCGCTCAGTTGCGCGCCGGCAATCGCGTTCACGGCAATGTTGGCAATCACCGCGGCAGATGCTAAACTCTGCGTAACAAATAAAGCGCCGATAATCCGGCGCGTGGCGGCGGCGTGGTCGAAAGCGATCGCGGACATGAACAGAGCTCCGTGCGAGTGTTGCAGCAAGAATCGATACTGCTTTGTATCATAACAGATTTTTGTCTTGTCAAGCAATCACACCGTTCAAACGGCAGCCGCCCAAAACCGGTTGGTATAGCGGTTGTTGTATCTGCGCACCATCCACGCGGCCATATCAGTAAATCATAGCGGTCAAAAGCCCCAAAACGCTCAAACGAATGGCATCATGGTGTGGCATACGTATCTGCCAACTCATAGCCCATAAAAGAGACGGATCGATAGTTCGTCTCTCCTACTATCCGCTAGCTCTGTAATGTTCCCAGCGAGTCATTATGCGTCTCTTTCGCCGTTTCCAACTGATCATCGCGCGCCTGTCCGCCACCCGCCCCGGCGCATGGTTCGTGCGCACTTGCGTTCAACCAATTGATCGTGTCCTGCTTCGTATCACTGGCGGACGAATGGGAGTAGTCTCGTTTGTCTACCCAACGCTAGTGCTGATCACCACCGGCGCGCGCAGCGGCGTGCAACGGCGCACACCGCTGCTATTCTTGCCTGATGGCAACCGGATTGTACTGGTGGCATCGAACTTTGGCCGCAATCGCCATCCCGGCTGGTACTACAACCTGCGCGCCAATCCACAGGCGCAGGTCAACATCTACGGCCACACCTTCACCTGTTGGGCGCGTGAAGCAACCGGCGTTGAATATCTGGAGCTGTGGGAACGGGCCGTGCGCTACTATCCCGGTTTTGCTATCTATGCCCGCCGAGCCGGACGCACGGTACCGATTATGGTGCTTGATCTCAGTATGCCCACCTAATGACCAAGGGCGTAATCAAACCCTCAATCAGCGCCGCCGCCAGCACTAACGGCGCAATCACCAACAGCCACGTCTTCGCCGCCTGCGCCACCGCCCAGAGCAGGTTCTCGCCCACCGTAAACTCTCCCGGCGAGGTGAGCAATGCGGCGCCCATGCGCAAACCTAACGCGGCGCTGAGCAAAAACGTGGGCAGCTCGATAATGCCATGCGGCAACAGATAGGCAACGAGAAACATCAACGGGCTATCTGGCCCGACCCCGCCGCGTTCGATCAGCCGCCCACAGACATAGCCAATCTGGGCGAAGACCGTCGCCGGCACGAGGAAGGGAAATACGCCGAGGCTGACGGGAGCGAATAGATTTGAGAGGATCGACACCCGCAGATTATTGAGAAAAATGAGCAGCGCCAGCCACAGCGACGGCGCCGGGCCTACGGCAATCTGATCCAGCATCCGCTCCACTGGCGGCAACACGAACGTATGCGCCTTTGCAAAGCCAAAGACGCTGCCGGCCACCGCCGCCAGCAGGCTCACCGCCAACGGCAAACGCAACTCACGCAGCAGTGCTGGCAACTCCGTGCGGTAAAAGCGCCGTGGCGAGAAGGGCAAGCCTGCATAAGCATAGAGCGGCGTCCCCGCTGGATGGTACTCGTTGAAGAAACGGCGGAAGACTGACCCAAGCCGGCGCAAACTCATCTCTTCACGGCTACGCGAGAAGATCGCTGCCCGCTGGAAGGTTTGCAACCCGCTGCGCAGAAACGCCATCGCTACCACGAGGATGGCCAGCATCGCCAACCAAATCACATCAAACCGGCGGGCAATGAAGTACGGCGCCTGCGCCTGCAAGATGGCAGTCGTCGGCAACAAAATCCCCGACGCGAGCAGCGACGCTTCACGCACACTGCCGGCGTGTATCGAAAGGCTGACTGCGCCGGTTACTAACGCGACCGCCACGGTGATCGTGAGCAACCCCATCTGGCCCAACAAGGCCGGCGACATCCCAGCCGCATACAGTGCAGGGAAGCTGATCGCCACAAAACCGTAGAAGAGGTATTGCGTCACCAGCGCCGTCACGAGCGGGATCAACAGCGCACCGACCAGCTTGCCCCAAAAGAGCTGGTGATCGGTGGCCGGCAACGCGCAGAGTGACTCGAAGGTATTCCGTTCGCGCTCACCCACAAACGATTCAAGGGCCGCCACCAGCGCAAAGCTAATCGGCACAAAGCCGGCCAGCACGCCGCCAAACGGAACGAGCGGCGCTAACGCCAGCGGATCGTCGATCTGGGGATAGATCGCATAGATCGCTGCGGTCAACCCGGCAGGCATCAGGATGGCGAGAAAACTGAGTAACCCCACCGAGCGCCAATCGCGCGTGATTTCGATCAACTCGCGCCGGGCCACAATCCAAATCGGGCCGCCGCTGAACCACCCGATTTGCCGGCGCGGGCGCGCGCGTTGGCCAAACCACGGACGCCGGATCTGCTCACGGGCCAGCAGTTCTTCCCGGCTAAACGATCGCATCCCAATTTGCACCAGCACCACCACCAACGCGCTCAACCCCACCCACATAGCGACAACCAGATCCCACCGGTCGTTCACGATCAGAAACGCAATCAATTGCACGATCAAGGCGAGCGGCACCAAAATCAGGCTCGAGAGCAAACTCGCCGCGCGCACTGTCATCACGTGCGACGAGATAATCACCGCGCCACTCACCATCACCAGCGCCATCGTCACGACCAACGCCAGCAATAGCAACAGCCGCAGCGGCTGAAACGCAACCAACGCCACATCAGGCGCAAAGATGCGCAAAATCGCGCCAAACACCAATTGGCTAAGCAGCGCGCCAATCAGCGGCAATGCCAGCGCCGCCGCCAGTTTGGCGAGGTACAGTTGGCGATCGCCAAGCGGCATTGCTAAGAGCGTTTCTAGCGTATTGCGCTCGCGTTCGCCGGCAAACGACTCAAGTGCGAGGACTAGTGAAAAGCCAGACGGCAAAAACCCCACCAACAAGATAGCAAATGGAATGATCTGGATCGCCAGCTCCACTTGTCCGGTGAAGCGAATCAGTGCTAAAGCCGCCGCTGCCACCAGCGCTGGCAGCGCCATTGAGAGCAGCGCGAGCGGAACGAGCAAGCGCCAATCAGTCAGGGTATCGCGCAACTCACGCCGGGTAATGATCCACCATGCCGGCAATGGGCGCGTTGGCATGGTAACAGGTGCAGACTGCGAGAGTGAAAAACGTTTCATGACCTCACCGATTATGTGCAACCGGCACAGCTTCATCTTCAGCCACAATGCGTAAATAGAGGTCTTCTAACCGGCGTGGTTGTTCAGAAAGGCTATACACCGCAATCCCAACTTCAATCAGCCGGTTCAAGATCGCCGGATTGAGCACATGCGGCTCGGCGGTCTGCCACACTAACCGGTCATTGCCCACCGCCTCTGCCGCCACCAGATTGCGTGCGATCGCCAATGCTCGGTCTTGATCGACTGGCCGGGCCAAGGTCAGTTCAAAGGCCGGATCGCCGAGCAACTGGCGGCTGAGTTCGGCGAAGGGGCCAGCGGCGATAATCTGGCCGCCGCGAATGATTGCGATCCGGTCGGCTAATTCTTCCGCTTCACTCAGATTGTGGGTGGTGAGCAAGATACTGCGCTTGGCGCTGCGTAGCTCGCCGATCGCATCGCGCACCGTGCGCGCGCTCTGCGGATCCATCGCCGTCGTCGGCTCATCGAGGAACAGCACCGGCGGATCGTGGATCATCGCGCGGATGAGCGCCATCTTTTGCCGCATGCCCTTGGAAAAACTCTCTAAATTGCGGTCACGCACTTCCCACAAGCCAAACTGGCGCAAGAGGGCTTCACTGCGCTGGCGGCATTGGGTTGCGTCAAGGCCAAGCAGCGCGCCGAAGAAGGCCAAATACTCAAGCGCTGCCATGCGTCCGTACAGGCCGGGGTACTCGGTCAACAACCCAACCATCCCGCGCACCCGTTGCGCCTCGCGCACCACATCATAGCCGCAGATCCGCGCTTGCCCGCTGCTCGGCGGCAAAATCGCCGCCAGCATGCGCACCGTGGTCGTCTTGCCGGCGCCGTTTGGCCCTAAGAGGGCAACCAGTTCACCCGGTTCGACGACCAGATTGAGGTCACGCACGGCGACAAAATCACCAAATTGCTTGCTCAAATGGATGGCTTCGATCATGTTGGGCCTAGTGTGGATACAAAATGAATCGCGTGCATTGCGCTCGTAGGTATTGTATACCGGGTTCATTACCAACGGCTAGTGACGTACAACTATTCGCCCCTACCATGGATGGTGTAACTTAGGTATACTGCATATAAACCCCATCACTTCATTAGGAGCATCACATGGACGAACCGCAGCGCAGCAATGACCCAGATATGGGTAACCAACTGACCTATTGGAGTATTGCCGGTATTACGGCGCTCCTTTGCTTTGCGTGGCTGCTCACTGGCAGTTTGGTGCTGACGCTGATCATCATTGTGCTTGGGTTGCTCCACTTAGCGCAGTTCTTCCCCGACGCCGAAGCCATCGTGCGCGCCGATCCGATCTTGCTCGCACTGCGCCGCTTCTCGCTTCTGATCGTGCTGGTTATTACCGTGATCGCGATTGCCATCCGCTACATTCGGTTGTGAAATTTAGACATTTTGCACAAATCATGCAGCGTTTCAGTTGTTGAATTCATCCAACTCATCTGCTATGATGCGCACAGAAAGCCATCGCATGTGATGGCTGCCGCCAGTCTCAGCGGAGAGCTGGCCGGTGGTTGCAATGCAGCAGCGCGGAGGAAGCGATGGAAGTGCAAGGTGTCTTAATTGGCTTAATTGGGTGGGCAGCGACGGCAGTGCTGGCGCTGGGAACGCCACGGCTGTCAGCGATTGAACAGCGGGCCGCCATCGTCTGTAGCTGGCTGGTGTGGATGATCCCCGGTTTTGGGGCATTTGTACGCAGCGGCGCTATCACAATTGACGCCGCCGCACTCTATATTGGGGTCTCGACAGTGCTGTTGGGCGCATTGCTGCTCATCGGCGTGCGCGGGCGCAAGCGCGTGCGGTAGTGCGGTAGAGGCACAGCGCCGCTGTGCCCGTGGGCACAGCGGCGCAATCGATCAATTACGCATCGTAATACATCATGAACTCATACGGGTGCGGGCGCAATGCCAACCCGACCGCCTCTTTGCGCTTGCTCTCGATGTAGGCTTCGAGCAGGTCAGTGGTAAACACGCCGCCCTTAAGCAGGAATTCGTGATCCTGCTCGAGCGCATCGAGCGCCTCGTTGAGCGAGCCGGGGGTGCCGCGGATACCGGCCTTCTCTTCCGGCGACAGCTCGTAGATGTCCACATCCAGCGGCGGCGGCGGCTCGATCTTGTTCTGGATACCGTCGAGGCCGGCCATCATCATGGCCGCAAAGGCCAGATAGGGGTTACACATGGCATCCGGCGCGCGGAACTCGATCCGGCGGGCCTTCGGCGATGAGCTGTAGGTCGGGATGCGGATGGCCGCCGAGCGGTTGCGCATCGAGTAGACGAGGTTGATCGGGGCCTCGAAGCCGGGCACCAGCCGCCGGTAGCTATTGGTGGTCGGCGCGCAGATCGCCAGCAAGGCCGGCGCATGCTTCAGAATACCGCCAATGTAGTATTGCGCCGTCTTCGATAGCAGCGCGTACTGCGTCTCGTCAAAGAAGAGCGGCTCGCCATCCTTCCACAAGCTCTGGTGGGTGTGCATACCCGAACCGTTGTCGCCGAAGATCGGCTTGGGCATGAACGTTGCACTGTAGCCGTGGGCGCGAGCGACGTTGCGCACAATGTACTTGTACTTCTGCACCTTATCGGCCATGTTGACCAGCGAGTCAAATCGCATGTCGATTTCGCACTGGCCGGCGGTCGCCACTTCGTGGTGGTGCAGCTCGATCTCGATCCCGATCTCCATCATCTTCAGGATCATCTCCGAGCGGATGTCCTGCAAGGTATCGGTCGGCGGCACCGGGAAGTAGCCCTCTTTGTGGCGGATGCGGTAGCCCTTGTTGCCCCCCGGCACTTCCGCCCCCGTGTTCCACACCGCTTCGGGGCTGTCAATGTAATAGAAACCCTGATTGGCGCTCTGGCCGAAACGCACGTCGCTAAAGAGGAAGAATTCCGCTTCCGGCCCAAAGTAGGCAGTGTCGGCGATGCCGGTTGACTTCAGATACGCCTCAGCCTTCTTCGCCACCGTGCGCGGATCGCGGGTGTACGGCTGGCGCGTGATCGGGTCGATAATGTCACAGATCAGCACCAGCGTCGGCACGCTGAGGGTCGGATCAATGAACGCAGTCGAGGGATCCGGCACCATCAACATATCGCTTTCGTTGATCGCCTGAAAGCCCTTGATCGACGAGCCATCGAAGCCTAACCCCTCACGGATCATATCTTCGGTCAACCGCGAGGCCGGCAACGAGTAGTGCTGCCACCCGCCGAAGAGGTCGGTAAAGCGCGTGTCAACAATTTGAATTCCTTTGGCTTTGATCAGCTCGATAACGCCCTTCGCATCCATTGCCATGAGAACCTACTCCTTACAGTACAAGAACGAACGCGGTCCGCCAGAACGAACATGGTCCTGAAACAGGCAACGACGCCGCGGCACATTGGCGACCGGCGGCGTCGTATTCTTCCTGTCGGCTTCCATCACTTGGGGGGCAGACAGAGCGCAGCGCGCGAGGCAGGCGGCAAACCCGGCGAGGCATTCACTTCAATGCAACGCGACATCGCAGCATCGAAACGATCACAGTCAAACCGGGCCACGTCGGTGTTGGCCGTTGCGCCTACACAGGCAGCGTGCAACATCTGCACCTATCACTAGTCTAACCAGTTACCATCTTTCGCGCTACGGTGAGAGGGTACAATCCTTGCGGCAATCAGATTGGATAGTTTGTCTAATGGTTAGCTCTTAATATCGTTTCCATGAGCAATGTCCTCACTCAATTCACCAGATAATGAAGATTGCTTTGGGCGGCAGGCCCCGGCATCGCTGCGGCTCCGCAATCTCGCAATGAACCTACGTTCCACCCATTTTACAAAGCGGCGCGACAGGGGTACAATGGCAAGCCGATCCACGCCGCCACGCTGCGGCTGTTGCCTCGAAATACAGTGGTGAAAGGACAGAAGCGCTGTGAGCAAGAAGATCCGCGTTGCGATTATTGGCGTTGGCAATTGCGCCTCCTCATTGGTGCAAGGGGTTCATTACTACCGCAATGCCCGCGATGGCGATGACATCCCCGGCTTGATGCACGTCAATCTCGGTGGCTACCACATCGGCGACATTGAGTTTTCGGCGGCGTTCGACATTGCCGATACTAAGGTCGATCGCGATCTGGCCGAGGCGATCTTCGCCGAGCCGAACAATACCTATCGCTTTGCCGATGTGCCCAAGCTGGGGGTGCCTGTCTCGCGCGGCATGACCCACGATGGCATCGGCAAGTATCTCAGCACGGTCATCCGTAAATCCAAGCGCGATACCGATGACATTGTGCGGATTCTGCGCGAAACCAAGACCGACGTGGTCGTCAATTTCTTGCCCGTCGGCAGCGAGATGGCGACGAAGTGGTATGTCGAGCAGGTGCTCGATGCTGGTTGCGCCTTTATCAACTGCATTCCAGTGTTTATCGCCAGCCAAGAGTATTGGCGGCGGCGGTTTGAAGAGAAGGGGTTGCCGATTATCGGCGACGATATCAAGAGCCAAGTCGGCGCGACGATTACCCATCGCGTGCTGACCACCCTCTTCAAAGAGCGCGGCGTGCGCCTTGACCGCACCTATCAGTTGAATTTCGGCGGCAACACCGACTTCCTCAATATGCTCGAACGCGAGCGGCTCGAGAGTAAGAAGATTAGCAAGACCAACGCGGTCACGTCGCAGTTGGGTTACGAGCTGCCGGCAGAGAATGTTCACGTCGGGCCGAGCGACTACGTGCCGTGGCTGGGTGATCGCAAGTGGTGCTATATTCGCATGGAAGGCACCACCTTCGGCGATGTGCCGCTTAACCTCGAACTGAAGCTGGAAGTGTGGGATTCGCCCAATTCGGCGGGCGTGGTGATCGACGCGATCCGCTGCGCCAAGCTGGCGCTCGACCGTGGCATCGGCGGCGCGCTCTACGGGCCGAGCAGCTACTTTATGAAGACGCCGCCGCGCCAGTTTACCGACTATGAGGCGCGCGATCTCACCGAGCGCTTCATCAGCGGCGAGGCTGGCGCGAAGTAAAGAACACAAAGGCGCAAAGGCGCAACGCTGTCAAACGCAAAGGCGCAGAGACGCAAAGGAATTTTGGGGGTGATGCAAGCGAGCGTGTAGCGGCTCCGTAGTATCCAGTGCGTCGTCGCATCTTTGCGTTTCACCGCTGCGCCTTTGCGCGAACACTATCCAAACAGGACGGGCATGAAACTGATTGTGCAGATTCCGGCCCTCAACGAACGTGATACAATCGCCGAGGTCATTCGCGCCGTGCCTCGCCACATCCCCGGCGTGGATCAGGTTGAGGTGTTGATTATTGACGATGGCTGCACCGATGATACGGTCGCGGTGGCGCTCGCCGCCGGCGCTGACCACGTGGTGCGCCACACCGCCAACAAGGGGTTGGCTACCGCTTATCAGACCGGTATCGACACTGCGCTGCGCCTCGGCGCTGACATTATCGTCAATACCGACGCTGACAACCAATACCCCGGCAGCGAGATTCCGCGTCTGATCGAGCCCATTTTGGCCGGCAAGGCCGATATCGTGATCGGCGACCGGCAGGTGCATCAGATCGAGCACTTTTCACCGCTGAAAAAAGCGCTGCAACATGTCGGCAGCGCGGTGGTGCGTTGGGCTTCGGAAACCAACGTCCCCGATACCGTCTCTGGCTTTCGTGCGCTCTCGCGCGAAGCCGCGCTGCGCACCTTCGTCACGTCGGATTTTTCCTACACCGTGGAGAACCTGATCCAAGCCGGCAAGCGGCGGCTTACCATCGTCGCGGTGCCGATTACGACCAATCCGGTCAAGCGGCCCTCGCGCTTGCACCGCGGCAATTGGAATTTTATCAAGCGGCAGGCGGCCATCATTGCCCGTACCTACACTACCTATGAGCCGCTCAAGGTCTTTAGCTACATTGCGCTCTTTTTCGTCATTCCCGGCATCCTGTTGCTCGGCTGGGCCGCAACGGTCTTTATTGGCCGGCGCTTAGGGGTCTTATCAGCCACCAACGACCAGTCGTTGCTGGTAGGCAGCGTATTGGTGCTGATGGCGCTGATCATTTTTCTGATCGGATTGCTGGCCGATCGCGTCGGTGGTGTGCGCCGGCTGCAAGAAGAGATTCTTTACCGAACGCGCGTGAATCTGGTCGAACAAGAGGCGTGGCGGCGCACGATCAGCGCCCGCCTCGACCGGATCGAGCAGGCGCTGGGCATTAGTGAACCAGCCAGCGAACCGGTCGAAGACTCAAACCGCACAACCGTTTAACCGCTGTGGCAAGACGTATGGTACTATAAGCGCATCCCGCCATCACACGGAGATATGCGCTATGATTGATAATCTTCGCCAGCACTGGGCCAGCGGCGCCGTCGTCTACAATGCGTGGCTGACCATCCCCAGCCCGTGGAGCGCCGAATTGCTTGCCTCCGCCGGTTTCCCCTCGCTCACCATCGATCTGCAACACGGCTTGATCGACGATCCCACCGCATTGCAAATCTTGCACACGATCGATCAGCGCCGCTGCCCGGTCTTCGTCCGGTTAGCGTGGAACGATCCGGCTGCAATCATGCGCGCGCTCGATCGCGGCGCAGCCGGAATTATCGCGCCGCTGATCAATGGCCCCGACGATGTGCGAGCATTGGTGGCGGCCTGCCGCTTCCCGCCGGAAGGCATCCGCAGCTATGGCCCGGTGCGGGTGCGCGTAGCGCATGGCGTCGCCGAACCGGCTGCGGTGGCGCGGCTGCCGGTGCTGATGCCGATGATCGAGACGGCAACAGCACTGGAACAACTTGAGGCGATTGCTGACGTACCCGGCATCGATGGCCTCTACGTCGGGCCGGCTGATCTGAGCCTGAGCCTCGGCTTGCCGGTGCCGGTCGATTTCCACGCGCCACCCTTCCGGGCCGCGCTGAGCCGGATCGTCGCCGTGTGCCGGCAACGCGGGCTGGCAACCGGCATCTACGCCAACCCCGATATTGCCGCCGATCTGGCTGCACTTGGCTTCAACTTTATTACTATTGTCAACGACGGGGATTTGATCATGAAAGGGGCCATCGCCGCGTTGCGCGGGGTAGAGGCATCGTAGGGGCCTAGCGACGCTAAGCCCCTACGATGCCCCTACAATGCCTTACGCCTCGGCGCATGCCGCCAACCCTGCGCGATCGCAAATCGCAATTGCGCCGCGCTCGATCCGGATCAAGCCTTGCACTTCAAATTGATGCAAGGTGCGGCTGACCATCTCACGCACAGTACCGATCATCGCCGCCATTTCGGCTTGGGTCAGCGGCGCCATCAATTCACCCTGTTCTGAAGCAGTTGCACGATTGAGCAGTAACTGCGCCAAACGGCCTTGCACGCTGTGCAGGGCAATATTGTCGATCAGATTGACCATGTGGCGCAGCCGTCCGGCAAATTCGCGCAACAATGCCAACGCCAACGGCGGATGCTCAGCCACCAACCGGCGCATCTGGTCAATTGGCAACACCAGCAGATCAACATCGGTAATCGTTTCGACATTGACCGGGCATGCCCCTTCATCGAAGATCGGCACAGCATTACAATGCTGGCCGGCCCCCATTACATTGACGATCTGCTCGCGACCATTGGGCGCAAGCCGGGTCAGTTTCACCCGGCCAGTGACAATGGTATACATCGCCTGCGGCGGCTCGCCAGCTAGCACAATCACTGCGCCAGCCGGATATGAGCGCGGATAAGCAATTGCCGCCAATGCCTGTACGGTAGCATCAGGCAAGCGAGCGCAGAAGCTTACTCGCCGCAATTGGGCTATTCGTTCGTTGCTCAATTTCTACTCACCGATGTGACGATTGTCACTGCGCACGAATGATAACATCATTATAGTAGCGGGCAGAAGCGTTGAAAAGGGGTAAGCGTATGATCGCACAACCACATGCATCCACTGTTACCGTGCTACCCGAAATTGATCGCAATCGCTGCAACGGCTGCGGCATCTGTGTGGCGCTCTGCCCGACGCACGCTGTTGCGGTGCGCGATGGCTGCGCAGTGATTGTCGATGCTGATGCCTGCAATTTTTGCCCGCTCTGCGAAACCTACTGCCCGCAAGGCGCGATTGGGCGACCGTTCACCATCACCTTCTGCGCGACAGAGGGTGGCGGGTGATATTGGACACAAGAGGTTGGGGGAATGTCTCCACCGTGTCGTTACATTAAGACCGTTTGTTGCCATGCCCCACCCTAAACCTCTCCCGTTTGGAAGGGAATAGGCGCTATACCGGGGGAGGCGCACCGTGCGTCCCTACAGAGGAACAACATCTTTTTCCATGACGAGGCTGGGCCAACCCAACCGGGCGCGCCAGCCGTCTAACCGCCACACTTCGCGATACCCTAACCGGCGATAGAATCGCTGCGCGCCGGTATTGCTCGCCAGCA
>JAUQOZ010000278.1 GCA_030550625.1 Chloroflexota bacterium
TGTTTGTTTCGCAATCGTTTGCGCAATCGTTTGCGCACCAGTATAGCCGATCATGGGGCCTGAGTCAATGACCTTTTGACCAGCGCCATCCCTGCGCCTGCAGCGCCCGCTGTGGCTAAAAATCTCTGCGCCCTTGGCGTCCTCTGCGGTCAAAAACCCCTGCGCCCTCGGCGTCCTCTGCGGTAAAACACGCTCCCCTGCTCCCGCCAGCAGGATGCCCCACCCCCTGCCCAGCGAGAGAGGGGTGATGGGAGTGCAGTGCTGAAGGCACAGCGAAGGCGGGGGATGAGCGCCATCCCCAAAACATCGTTGCGTGCGCTGCGGTCATTGCGCCGTTGCGTTCATCACCCTCCCCCCAGCGGGGTTGAGGTACGGACAGGACATTTGATTGATTACAACGGTTGATCGCTGTACGACGCCTCAACGCTTGGTGCTGCGCTCCCCCTCTCCCGCCGAGAGGTGGGAGAGGGGGCTGGGGGGTGAGGGCCAGCCCGCGCAGCGGGCTTCGTAAGCGTAGCCCGGTTCTTGCGGTCCGGGTGCCGGACAGATGTGCTGCCCACCCCTTCCCCAGCGGGAAAGGGGTTGGGGGTATCGCCAACGCAAAGCCGCAAAGGGGCCAAAGGCGCAGGGATGGTAAACGCAACCTCCGCGCCCTCCGCGTTCTCTGCGGTAAAAACCCCTCTGCGCCTTTCGCGCCCTCTGCGCTAAAAAACCTCCGCGTCCTCCGCGGTCAACTCCCCCCGCGCGCCTGCAACTCCAACAACCGTCCGCTGCTAATCTGTTCGAGGCTGCGCGTAAGCCGGTCGCCGCCCAAGATCAACTGCGCCAGCGCCTGATGGGGAATAGCAATCAGCTCAAGCGGCGTGATCGCCACCACGCTAGCGATCGGCATCGTCCCGCGCAGCAGCTCCATCTCGCCAAAAAATTCCGCCGGGCCGAGCCGCGCCACCAGTCGCGCCGGCCCGCTCGGCCCCTGTTCGGTCTCTTCTTGCCGCAGCACGGCAACCTGACCTTTTGCGATAATGTAGAGTTTGCCGCTCGCCCGCCCCTGCCGGATAATCACCTGCCGGGCGGCAACCGTCATCTGTTCAGCGTTACGGGCTAGATCACGCAGTTGGGCGCGCGGCACGTCGGCCAGCAACGGCACCCGCTCTAGCAGTCGCATCCGGGCTAGCAATTCAGCCCCTTCAGCGGTATGTGGCGCAGCTTCACGCAGCATCCGTTGCAATTCGCTTGCCGGCAAGTACAGCAGCTCACTCTCAATGCTGGCCCGATATTCGCAATCTGTCACCTCTTGCCCTTGCAACTCGCCAAAGTAATCACCGCGGTGCAGTTCGCGCACAACGTCGCCATGCCGCTCTAGCACTTCACCCGCCTCAATCACCCAAATCCCGCGCGGCGGTTCGCCAGCGCGCAGCAACAACTCGCCGGCAGCTACTCGTTGCGGCACAAAGGCCGCCGCCAGCTCGTGCAACTCGTGGTCGTCGCAGGTGGCAAACAGCTCAATCTGGCGGAGCAAGCGGATGCGCGCTTCCCGCGCATCGCCAAACGCCTGCGAGATTTCGTTGGCCCACGGCATCTGGGCAAGGCAATGCCGGTCAAGCGCCTCGCGCTCCGGCCACGGCAAGGCGTCATACGCTGCCAGCAGTGCGCGGCGGGCAAACGCCCGTCCCGCTAATTGTTCTAATGTCGCGACAGTGTAACGCAGAATCTCGGCATACCGCGCTGCTTGCGCATCGAGCGGCATCGCCAGTACGGTCGGACTGATCCGCACCTGATCACGGTCAAACGTGATTTCCCAATTGGCCGTCGCCGCCAGCACATCCATCCGGTTATCAAGCGCGCTGGTGCGCTGCATGCCGTAGTTGGCGCGTAACAGACGGTACATGCCGATGTACATGTGGCGGAAGGCGTCTTGCAACCGCACCGTTTCTCCCAACGCTGGCTGCAACGGCCAGCTCAACCCGCTCAGGCTGATGCTGCGCAAGGTGACGAGGTGGGTGGCCCACGCCGCTGCCCACAAGCCGGCGGCTAGCACGAGCAAGGCGAGTGTCAGCGGAGTATTCCGCCACGTGGGCAACAATTCCAACAAATAGCTGCCGATTTGAATCAGAATGCCGAACCAGAGTAACAGCCAGCTCCAGAAAAGCCGTGCATCGCGCAGACTGATGAGTAGTGGCAAGAGCAACGCCTGCCCGATCACGCCGCTATAGATCGGGACAGCGGCAACCAAGGCCCACAACGGGCTGTATTCGGGGTGCGCCACACGGATGAGTTCGGCGGCGATGGCGCCGGCAGGGAAGGCGAGGGTAAGGAGGAAGGCGCTAGCGATCAATTCACTGCTGCGCTGTTGGTGCAGATCAACATCGAGCAGCGCGACAAAACCGGCCAAGAGCAGCAACGCATAACCGGCAATCTCCATGCCCGACCAGAGCCGTACTGCGTCGGGGGCGAGCAAATATCCGGCTTGCGCCACCATTTCGATCACGCTGATCAGCAAGAAGCTGGCCAGCGCCCGCCCGATCCACGCCCCTTCATAGTCGCGTTGCAGGTACCATTGCGCGATGACTGCCGCAACCCACAGCGTGGTCAGCAACAGGCCGGTTTCCCAACTCAGCCCGAAACGTAGCGGCAAGAGGCCAACCGCTAGCGCCAGCACACCAAACGCGCTCGCCACAATCAGCGGGTTACGCCCATACCCGCGCCGGGCCAGCCACTCGGCAGCGGCCCGGATCATCCCCCATCCAGCCAACGCAACCCCAACCACCAACGGCGCGATGACCAGCACAAACAGCGCCACCGCCAGCAGCCGCCCGATCCAGCCTCCCGCCCACAGTTCGCTGACCATGCTGGCGAATTGGCGTTGCCAAAAGAGAGTCGCCATCACGATCGCCACCCCAGTGTAGATCGCGCTCAGCAGACCGTAGCCGGCGAAGATACGCTCTTCGCGGTTGAACTCTGCGCCGGCGCGCAGCTTTTGCCAAAACGGGCCGCTAATAAAGGCGAGCGCCCGGTTGCGCAGATTCGGCAAGCGCAAAGCGTCAACCAAAATGAAATAGCCATCGAGTTCGAGCAGCGGATTAAAGTTGAATAAGGCCGTCAGATACGAAGCGGTTGCGATCCGGCGCATCCACAACCCGGCGAGGGTGTCAGGCGCGGCCCATGCAATGATCGCGGCAATCGATCCGATCAGTAAATCACAGAGCGGGCCAGCAAGCGACACCAGAATACGCGCATGGCGCGGCGCAAGCCAAATGTCACTCGTATCGACAAATGCCGCCGGCATGCCGAAATAGAGCATAATCCCCGCTCGCGGCACATGCCGGCCAAAGTGTTTCACCGCCAAGCCGTGAGCAATTTCGTGCAAGGTGAGCGTGATGAACAGCGCGATGCCCAACATCAAAAAGTCGAGCGCAAACTGTTCGCCGCTGATCAAGTCGCTGCCGCTCACGCCCGGCAAAAAGTAGCAAATCACGCCGATCACGGTGATGATGCCGAGCAACCCGGCAAAGAAGCGGTTGAACAGCCAACGCCCAACCCAGCGGTAGAGCGTGTCGAACAGCGCATCAGCGCCGCTAAATGAAAAACTGCGCCCATGAGTAAGGCTAAGGAGGCGTTGGCCCAATCCCTCTGCCGTGCGCTGTTCGAGTTGGGTGCGCAGACGCTGGTAGATGCCGGTTGGAGTGTCGGTCAGAAACCCCTGCGCGCGCAGCGTCTCGACCAAGCCGGCGATGGGCAGCAATTGCTTGAAGCGCAGAAAGCCCATCGTCGCTAGTTGGGCAATGGTGCGGCTGCCGTCCATCGCTTGCCAAATCTCGCGCTCGGCAGCGCTCAGGCGCAGGTAATGCCCGCTCGGACTGCGCAACACCGTCACCTGCTGGCCGCCTTCGTTCAGCGTCTCTTCGATCACCCCTTCGATCCGCTGGGGCCGGTATTGGGCCGGGTCGGCGCGCTGGCGCAACACGCTCCATACGCCGCCTTCGCCGGCTGGGTGGGTGGCCAGCCGGCGTTGCAGGCTCTGGTAGAGGGTGCGGCGCTGGTCGATCGGAGCAGCCACCTGCTCTTCGAGCATAGACCAGAAGCGATGTTGCGGACGCAAGGTTTGTGCCATGCCGGTGCGAGGAATTGCGACGTGAGAATGCGTTCTTTACAAGATAAACGTTCAGTCGGTGTTGCCTTTACATCATAAGAGGGAAGTGGTGATTTGCCAAACCTGTTTTTCGTTTTTATTGTGAGAGAAGATAGCCCTCACAGCACGCTTCTGCTTCAGCGATGGCAATCTCCCGCTATGGAGTGCGGCAGTTTAACTGCCGCACTCCATAACCTTGCGCTAGTGCATCCTCTCGCTCCCACAGCGGCAAATTCTGCACGCCAGCGCCACCCGGCCAGCAGAGCGCGGGCCTCCAGCCTGCGAAAACAGGTAGCGGGCACGCTACGACGGCAACGCCGCGGCTCCCCCGCTCCTCCCGTCAGGTGGGAGCGGGGGCCGGGGGGGTGAGGGCAACTCCCCTCCCCCAGCGGGGGAGGGGCCGGGGGTGGGGGCCACCCCAACACCGCCAAGCGCGCAACGAGGGGTGGGGAATCGCCACCAAGAGCCACAAAAGATACAGCAAACATCTTTTTGTGCCTTTTGTGTCTCTTCGTGGCTATTCAACACCCCCCGCTCCTTCCGTCA
>JAUQOZ010000309.1 GCA_030550625.1 Chloroflexota bacterium
CTAGCGTCACGAGTGTGACCCTAGCCGGCGACCGAGCGCCCTTCACTTGTGAGGTCTACCGTGTCGGTGAGACCGTTGCCCTCGCAACGCTGGGTAGTATAGCGAATGCCGCCGCTTTTGTCAAGCGCCCTCATCATACACCACTTTACCGCATCCTGATGCGGTGAAATTTTTTTGACGCCCAGATGCTTCCGTGGTTCATGGTGACGAATTTTTGGATTGATGTTAGACGTGTGGCTATTAGACTGCCGCACGTCGTATTGTGCTATCGCAATGCGCAATGGAACGAAACTGCTATACTATCTGAGGTTGCCGCCATGAGCGAGGTGCCTATGTGGTTTGCGCTCTTGTGGGTGGTGTGCGCGCTCGCCCTGATCGCGAGTTTTGGTGCGAATTGGCGGCGAATGCGCCGCATCCCGCGCTTGTCGCCGCCTTGTTTGCCGCCCGATCCGCCCTTTATCTCGATCCTTATTCCGGCGCGGAACGAAGAGCGGGCGATTCGCCGTTGCGTGAGCGGGGCGCTGGCCCAGCGTTATCCGCACTTTGAGGTGATTGTGGTTGATGATGGTTCGACCGATCGCACGCCGGCGATTTTAGCCGAGCTGGCTGCAACCGACACACGGCTGCGGGTGGTGCCGGGCCGGCCCTTGCCGCCGGGATGGGTCGGTAAGTGTAACGCTTGCCAGCAAGCGAGCGATGCCGCGATTGGCGCATGGTTGCTCTTTCTTGATGCTGATACGGCGCCGGCCCCGGATCTGGCGGCAGCCTTGCTCTGCCATGCGCAGGCCACGCATGGCGATATGGTGACAATCTTCCCTTTTCTTGAATTAGGGTCATGGGCCGAACGCTTGGTGTTACCGCCATTCATTGCGCTCATTGTATCGATTTTTCCCTTCGAGCGGCTATCCCAGCCTGATGTGCGTCCTGATGAGGTGCTCGCAAATGGCCAGTGCATTTTTGTCCGCCGTGCCGCGTATGATGCGATCGGCGGCCATAACGCCGTGCGCGGCGAGGTGCTTGAAGATGTGCGGCTCGGCCAGACCTTGCGCGCCGCTGGTTTTACAGTGCGCGGTGCGATTGGGATGGAGTATCTGGCTGTGCGGATGTATACCAATGCCGCTGAAGTGGCTGAAGGATTGATGAAGAATGCTTCTGCCGGTTCGCGCAGCGGCGGCTGGCGTTCGTTGACCGGTATGGCGCTGCTGTTGGCGCAAGCTTATGGGCCGCTGATGCTGATGGCTGGCGGTCTGCTGAGCGGCGGCGTCGCCGGGTATGCCGCTGCTGGTGCTGGCCTGCTGGCGTGGTTGGTTGGCTTGCTGTTTTGGGGAACGCTGTACCGCCAATTTTACCGGCTCAGCCCACTCTATGCGCTGCTATGGCCGGTTGGCTTGATGATGTATCTCTTTATTGCCGGTTATGGCATTGTGCGCGTGCAGTTGGGGCGCGGGGTGACGTGGAAGGGTCGCCGGTACGCAGGATGATGCTGCGTACCGGCGGTGTTGCTGGTTTACGCTAGCTTGAAATCAACGTGGAGGAATTTGCGCGTCACCGGGTGGCGTTGCACGACATAAATCACCACCGGGTACGCCGTTCCCTCAATGTCGAGCGTGAACGATTCACCCTTCGGCACGGTGCGGAAGATCTGCTCGAAGTCGCGCTCGTTGATTTGAATCGCGGTCGTTTCTACTCCTTTGCCGTAAAAGTTGGCCGGCAAGATGCCTTCGCGGCGCAGAGTCTTGACTTTTTTGCCGAAGATGTGGCGGCGCTGAGCTGCCAAGGTGGCCTTAGCCATAAGATGCCTCTCTTTGATGTTTACGGAGGGGAGAAGCTGGCCCGTTGCCAGCCCGAGACCCTCCAGCGATCCGAAGGGATAGTATATCATAAAGCGACGGCAGCGCTGTCAACGAATGAGGTTGGAGCGTGCTTTCTATGCGGGTTATGCCATAGAATTGCCAATATGGCGAGGTGACTCTTTGGCCGAGACTGCTGGTACCGATTCGATCGCGTTGGTCGCCGATGTGGTCGTTCGCACGCCGTCGACAGCGCGCCGGCACGACGGTATCTTTTCTTACCGCGTGCCTCTTCATCTCCGCGACCTGATCGCCGTTGGGCATCTGGTGTGGGCGCCGTTACGCCAACAACAGGTGCAAGGGGTGATCGTTGGCTTACAGCAACGTTCGGCCAACGGTCTGCGCGATCTGATCGATCTGGTCGATCCGGAGCTGTCGATTCCGCCATTGGCGATTACTTTGGCGCATTGGGTTGCGCAAACTTATTACACCTCTCTTGCTGCTGTGCTCGATCTGTGCTTGCCGCCGGGCACGGCGCAGCAGGCTGTCTCCACGTGGCGAGCCACTTCTGATGGCCTGCGCTACGAGTTGGGCGGGTTGCCGGAACGGGAACGGGCCATCTTGTTCTACCTCCGGCGGTATGGTGAGCAGAGCGAGCTTGATCTGCGTGCGGCGTTGCGTGGGAGTGATGCCGATTTGCGCGCGGCGTATCAGGCGTTGGCCGAACGTGGCCTGATTGCGCGCGGGACGCGCATCGATCCGCCGCGGGTGCGCCCACGGCGCGAGCAGGTGGTGCAACTGGCCGTTCTTGATTGGGAAACCGCGCTTGGCGCGCTTCGTCGCGCTCCGCGGCAGGCCGCAGCGCTGCGCTGGCTGGCCGAACAGGGTGAGGCGCAACCGTTGACGGCATTGCGACAGGCTACCGGCCTTGATGTGGCTGGGGTGCGCGCGTTGGAACGGCGCGGCTTCATCGCACTGTTTGAGCGCGAGGTCTACCGCGATCCACTGGCATCGCTTATGCCGCCGCCCGACACCCCGCCGCCATTGACTGCGGCCCAACGCGAGGCTTACGAGACCATTGTGACGGCGCTTGAGGCTGGCGCCGGCGGAAGATTTTTGCTGCACGGCATTACCGGCAGTGGCAAGACGGAAATCTACTTGCGCTTGATTGCGCGCGCATTGCGCCTAGGCCGGCAGGCGCTGGTCTTGGCGCCTGAAATTGCGCTCACGGCGCAGTTGGTGCGCCGGTTTGCCGCTCGCTTCGGCAGCCAATTGGCGGTGTTGCACAGCGGTCTCAGTGACGGTGAACGCTACGATGCGTGGCGGCGGTTGCGCCGTGGCGAGGCGCGTTTGGCGATCGGCGCGCGCTCGGCGCTGTTTGCGCCCTTGCCCGACTTGGGATTAGTGATCGTTGATGAAGAACACGAGCCGAGCTACAAGAGCGATTCGGCCCCGCGCTACCACGCTCGCGACGCCGCGTTGCAATTAGCCGAATTAGGCGGCATTACAGTCGTGCTCGGCAGTGCAACGCCGAGCGTCGAGAGTTTTTACGCGGCTCGCACCGGGCGTCTGCATCTGTTGCAGTTGCCTGAACGGATCGGCGGCCAGATCGGTGTCGATGGTTTGGTGCATACCCGTCCGTTGCCGTTGCCGCCCGTTCGGATCGTAGATATGCGGCGCGAGCTGCAACAAGGCAACAACTCGATCTTCTCAACTGTGTTGCAACAGGCCTTGGCCCAGACGCTCGCACGTGGCCAACAGGCGTTACTCTTCCTCAACCGGCGCGGCGCCGCCTCGTTTGTGTTTTGCCGTGATTGCGGCTACGTTGCGCGCTGCGATCGCTGCACTGCGCCGCTGACGGTGCATTACGATCAGGAATCTGGCGAAGCTGGCGCGCCGGCAAATATTCTGATGTGCCATTCGTGCGGTCAGCGGGCCGTCGCGCCGGTGATCTGCCCTCAGTGCCTCAGCCGCCGCATCCGGGCTTTAGGCGCCGGCACGCAGCGCGTGGCCGAAGCGGTGCGCGAACTCTTTCCGCAAGCGCGCGTTGCGCGTTGGGATCGCGATAGCGCTACCGGCAAAGATGCGCATGGCAAGCTGTTGGAGGCAATGTTGGCTCGCCAGATTGACGTGCTGGTCGGTACCCAGATGATCGCCAAAGGGCTTGATCTGCCCCTCGTGGCGCTAGTTGGCGTGATCCTTGCTGATACTGGTCTGCACCTGCCCGATTTTCGCAGCGGTGAACGCACCTTCCAGCTCTTGACCCAAGTGGCCGGACGCGCCGGGCGGCGCAGCGAGGGAGCGCAGGTGATTATCCAGACTTACCAGCCTGACCATTATGCGCTGCAAGCGGCGCGTGAACACGACTATCAGGCGTTTTACCGGGAAGAGATCGCTTTTCGTCGCGCTCTGGCCTACCCGCCCTTTGGCCGGCTGATCCGGTTTGTGATCAGCAGTTCTAGTGAAACAACGTGCCGCAAGCAAGCCGAACGCCTTGCCGCCGAACTCCAACGTTACATTGGCGAGCGCGATCTGACCGGTTGGCGCTTGATCGGCCCGGCCCCAGCCTTCTTTCGTCGCCAACGCGACCGTTGGCGATGGCACGTGTTATTGCGCGTGCCTGCCGATAGCACGACCCAAGCAATTCACACCGCCCTCGACGCGCTTGGTCCGCTGCCCGGTTGGATCATCGACATTGATCCGGTGCAAGTGTTATGACAGCCGTGTGCTCGAGTGGCTCGTCATCGAACGCCAGCGCAGGGTCCTGCTCACGCGATGGCGGTTGCGCCCCCTAGGTGTGCCCGAGTGGCTCGTCATCGAACGCCAGCGCAGGTGTGGTTGGCGAAATCAAAGACCGGCGCGCAG
>JAUQOZ010000154.1 GCA_030550625.1 Chloroflexota bacterium
AATCAGGAAGGCAATGCCAAAGACTGCGCCGATCAGACCTAGCGCCGAACCGCGCCGTTCGGGCGGGAAGGTATCGCCGATCACCGCGCTGGCAACCGGAAAGATGCCGCCGGCGCTAAACCCTTGGACGAGACGCCCAATCAGCAGGATGGTAAAGGATGGCGCCAGCGCCACGAGGAGCGAACCAAGCGCAAAACCGCTCAGACTGGCAATGTACAGCGCCCGCCGGCCAAACCGGTCTGAGAGTGCGGCAATTGGCGGTGTGCCGATCAAGTTCCCCAAGACATAAATCGAAAAGACCCATGACAATGCCCGCTCATCGGCGCCGAAAGCTTTTTGAATCGAGGGCAATGCTGGTCCGACGATGGCAATGTCGAGCGCCGCCATCAACACGCCAAAAAAGAGCAAACCAAGGATTTGATTGCGTTGCCGTTCGTTGACCATACAGGCTTGACTCCTTGTCGTATAAATTACCGACCGACCGGTCGGTAAGTAGTATAGCACGGCGGTTGCCATTTGTCTACCGGCCGGCCGGTTGGGGAATAAACATTGCACTACCAATGGCGCTTGCACCGAACGCGCCATTGGCCGGTGTGGTACAATCGGGCAAGGGTTGGTTATCGCACCATGGCAAGCTGATGCAGATCACACTCAACATCGAAGGTATTCACGCCGATACGCCGCTGCCGCCGCTCTTTCGCGTGCGCCAGCGCTGGCAGACGGCGCCGCTGGCTGACGTAACGGCAGCGGTGCGCGCCGAGCTTGACCGGCTAGGGTTGGCGGCGCAGCTTCGACCCGGTATGCGCGTTGCCGTCACCGCCGGTAGCCGCGGCATTGCCAACATCGTGCCGATTACCGCTGCTGCGGTGCGCTGGTTGCGCGATCACGGCGCCGAGCCGTTTGTCGTGCCGGCCATGGGCAGTCACGGTGGCGCGACGGCTGAAGGGCAAGTGGCGCTGCTCGCTGCACTCGGCATAACCGAGCAATCGATCGGCTGCCCGATCCGGGCCACGATGGAAGTGGTTGAGTTGGGTCGCATCGCTGATGGTACGCCGGTCTATATGGATCGGTTTGCCGCCGAAGCTGACGGCGTGTTGGTGATTAATCGCATCAAGACCCATACCTCGTTCAAAGCGCCGATCGAGAGCGGATTGGCCAAGATGTGCGCCGTTGGCTTAGGCAAGCGCCAAGGGGCCGAGATCGTCCATCGCACAGCGGTGTATGGTCTGAAAGAGCAACTCGTGCCGATGGCGCGCATGGTGGTCGAGCGCGGCAAGGTGCTGGCCGGTCTGGCGATTCTTGAAGATGCCCGCGATCAGACGGCGGCCATTGTCGCGCTCCCGCCCGCCGAGATTGGCGGCGCCGGCGAAGCGGCGCTACTTGCGCGCAGCAAAGAGATGATGGCGCGCCTGCCGTTCGACCGGCTGGATGTGCTGGTGGTTGACCGGATCGGGAAGAATATTAGCGGCACCGGCATGGATACCAACGTGATCGGACGGTTGCCCATCCCCGGCGAACCGCCGCCTGAACGCCCCGTCATTAATGTGATTGTCGTGCTTGATCTAACGCCTGAAACGCACGGCAATGCTAACGGCATCGGGTTAGCCGATATTACCACTGCGCGCCTTGCCGCGAAAATCGATTTTCATGCCACCTATGTGAATGTCTTAACCGCCGGACTGGTCGGTCTGTGTAAGGGCGGTTTGCCGATTACCTTGCCGACCGAGCGCGATGCGGTGGCGATGGCGATCAAGACGTGCGGCCAGCCTGATCCGGCGGCGGTGCGGTTGGTACGCATTCCTGACACGTTGCATCTCGAAGAGTTGCTGGTCAGCGCAGCTTTGCTGCCTGAAGTCGCTGCCCATCCCGATCTCGAACTGCTTGGTCCCGCTGCATGGGTGCTTGATAGCGCCGAAGGATAGATTCGCAATGCCACATCATCTTCTCCACCACTGGGACGAGCCGGCGCTTGATGGGTGGGAGCGCGCTGCACCGTTGCCTGCCGATGATCCGCATGCCCGGATTGCGCTGATCAGTCCGCCGCTCGCAGTGGCAGAGGCGGTTGCCATCATTCCGAGCTGGGCCGCCGATACCCCGCCTGAGAGCTGGATCGAAGTGCAATTGCGTGTGCAGCAGGATGGTCAATGGAGCGGGTGGTACCGCTTGGCGGCGTGGGACGATACCGGCGCGCGGCGTACCAGTTTTGACGCGCAACGGAATGAACGCGGCTTTGTCGCCACCGATACTTTGCAACTGGCGACGCCAGCGCAAGCTGTGCAGGCGCGGGTGTTGCTCTGCGGCTTGCCCGGCGCCGATATGCCTGAATTGAGCGATCTCTTTCTCTGCATCACAACAACCGCGCCACCGGCTCCGCTTTCTCAACCGCCGGCCCGTTCCGCCATCGCGCTCCCGCTCTTGCTCTGCCAGTACGACTATCCCGGCGGCGAAGGCTGGTGCAGTCCGACGGCGGTTCACATGGTGTTGGCCTATTGGCAGGCGCAATTGGCCGATCCGCGCCTCGCCCCCTTTGCCGATGGCGCGACCTTGCCTGATCTAACTGCGGCTGGCATCTTCGATCCGGGTTGGGAAGGCACCGGCAACTGGTCGTTCAATACTGCATTTGCGGCCCGCTTTGGCATGCGCGCCTACGTCACCCGTTTCGATACGCTTGAGCAAATCGGGCGCTGGACAGCGGCTGGCGTGCCGGTGATTATCAGCTTGGCGTGGGAAGCGGGCCAGATCGACGATGCGCCGGGCCGCACCAGCGGTCATCTGACGATAGTGCGCGGCTTTACCGATACGCACGCACTGATCGCCGAACCAGCCGGTCGCGACCGCTTGTTGCGCGCCTACCCGCACGATCAACTAGCAGCGGCGTGGCAGGCCAATTCAAGCGGGACGGTCTATCTGATCTACCCGCCTGATTGGCCGCGGCCTGTGCCCGGCCCAGACGATGCGTGGGTCTAGTTTTCCTCACGAGGTGGGCATAGCAGTGCTATGCCCCTACGAGACGGTATGCGGATTTTGATGCTCTCGCCCTATCCGCCGTATCCGCCGCGCGGCGGCGGCGCGTTGCGGATCTACCATCTGCTGCGCGGGTTAGCTGCTCGCCATACAGTCACGCTGCTTTCTTTCGCCCCCGACGAAGCGGCGGCGACAGCGATGCGACCGTTGCACGATCTTGCCGAGGTGCGGATCGTGATTGGGCCGCCGGCCCGCTCGTTGGGCCAGCGCGCACTGACGACATTAGTTAGCCCGTGGCCTGATATGGCGCTACGCAACGCAAGCACGGCCTATTCAGCCACCTTGACTGAATTACTGGCTAACGAGCAATTTGAGGTGGTGCTAGCCGAGAGCATCGAAATGGCGCCGTACTTATTGCAAGCGCGCAGCAGTGGTGTGCGTTTAGTGCTCGATGAATTCAACGCCGAGTATGTGCTTCAACGCCGCGCCGCACTCAACGACCTGCGCCGCGCGCCGCACCCCAAAGCGCTGATCGGTGGTAGCTACTCGTTGATCCAGTGGTTTAAGCTGGCCGCCTTCGAGCGGCGCGTGTTGCAAACTATCGATCGGGTATTGGTCGTGTCGGCGGAAGACGCCGCAGCCTTGCGCCGGTTAGCGCCAAACGCCCCATTGCACCTCGTGCCCAACGGCGTTGATTGCAGCCATTTTGCGCCGCAGGCCGCGCCACTCGCCAACGAGCTCGTCTTTATTGGCACGCTCGACTACCGGCCCAACGTCGATGCCGTCCTCTGGTTTGCCCACGAGGTCTTCCCGCACATCCGCCGGCAACATCCGGCCCTGCGCTTACGGCTCATCGGACGCCGGCCCCATCCGAGCCTGCGCGCCCTGCACGACCACCAGACCATCATCGTCACCGGCGAAGTTGATGACACTCGTCCGGCGCTGGCCGGCGCTGCCGCCGTCATCATCCCAATGCGGATCGGGGGCGGTTCGCGGTTGAAGTTGCTCGAAGCGTTGGCGATGGCCGCGCCGGTGGTGAGCACGACCATGGGGACCGAGGGGATTCCCGGCTTGCGCGATGGCGAGCATCTGTTGCTGGCCGATACGCCAGCGGCGATGGCCGCCGCGGTCAACCGGCTCGTCACCGACCGGCCCTTCGCGCAACGGCTTGGCCAAGCGGGTCGGGCCTTTGTCTGCGCCGGCTATGACTGGGCACAGATCGTACCGCGGCTCGAAGCAGCGCTACAGGCGTAACAGGGTAAAGGCCGCAGTAGAGCCGGACGGCTGTCCGGCTCCGCAAAGGCGCAGAGGTTTCAAACGCAAAGGCGCAAAGGACGCAAAGAGCGCAGAGGGTTTTTAATGTGCCCCCACCCCCACCCCCTCCCCCGCTGGGGGAGGGGTGTCTGGCTCCTCACCCCAGCGGGGGGAGGCTGGGAGGGGGGCTGCACACCCCTATTGTCATTGCGAGCCGCGCTCCGCGCGGCGAAGCAATCTCCCCCTTCAGCGGAAAAGACGCCTCCACGCCATTGGGTTGCACCTCAGCGAGGAAGTTGCTGCGGGCGCCGCACGGTGATGGCGCCCCACCCCCACCCCCGCTGGGGGAGGGGCGGCCCTCACCCCCAACCCCTCTCCCACGCTAGTGGGAGA
>JAUQOZ010000047.1 GCA_030550625.1 Chloroflexota bacterium
ACGGTGTTTACGCCGGGGCCGGGCGGGGGTGAAACGAGCGCGTTGACGTTCACGATCGAGAACCCCGTGCCCACGCTGACGAGTATGAGTCCGGCGACAGCGACGGCGGGCGGGGCGGGCTTCACCCTGACGGTGACGGGCACAAACTTCGTGAGCGGGTCGGTGGTGCGGTGGAACGGAAGCGACCGGACGACGACGTTCGGGTCGGCGACGCAACTGACGGCTGCGATCCCGGCGAGCGATATTGCAACGGCGGGGACGGCGAGTGTGACGGTGTTTACGCCGGGGCCGGGCGGGGGTGAAACGAGCGCGTTGACGTTCACCATTCAATCCAGCAACCCATCGCCAACCATTCCCACTATCACTAGCGTCTCACCCAATTCGATCACAGTGGGCACAACGGACATCACGCTCACCATTAACGGCAACAACTTCGAGAACGGGGCGGTAGTACGGTGGAATGGTACAGCGTTAGCGACCACCTTTGTCAGCGCGACCCAGCTCACAGCAACGCTGCCGGCGGCCCTGCGTAGCACAGCCGGAACGGGTAATGTCACTGTCGTCAATCCCGGTGGTGGAGAGTCAAACCCGGTGACGGTGACGATCCGGTATCAAGTCTCAGTGCCAATGATTATGCGCTAATTGGTGCAATACGCTTCAACGAACCGTACCCCCTCTTCGGTACTGCGAAGAGGGGGTACGAATGTGAATCACATGCTGATAGTACGTCACTCTTACAACATCCTCCCATCCAACAGATGCCCCATCCGCAACTGCTTCGTTAGCAAATACGGTGCGCTGTACGCATTGGCCGGGGCTTGCAGGGGCACGCGCTCGCGCACAGCGATGCCATACTGTTCGAGGCTCGCAATCTTGGCGGGGTTATTCGTCAGCAATCGCACCGAATCGATGCCCAGATCGCGCAAGATCGCGGCAGCGATGCCGTAATCGCGCATATCGTCGGGCAAACCCAAGGCGCGATTAGCGTCAACTGTATCAAGGCCCTGTTGCTGGAGCGCATAAGCGCGGATTTTGTTGACCAACCCGATCCCGCGTCCCTCTTGGCGCAAGTAGAGCAACACCCCGCGTCCAGCTTGTTGGATCGCCGTGAGCGCTGCGGCCAATTGCTCACCGCAATCGCACCGGTGGGAACCAAAGATATCGCCGGTCAAGCATTCGGAATGGAGCCGGGCCAACACCGGCTCTGGCCCAGCCAGTGCGCCGCACGTCAACGCCACTTGCTCTTTCTGCTCGGAATCGAGGTAGACCACAATCTGAAACTGGCCAAACTTGGTCGGCAAATCAGCCATTGCCGCGCGGGTGATAGTGACGTGAGAAGGGATCATCGTCATACCTGAGCCTCTGGATTTTCAGAAGGGTGAAAGGAAACCATTGGGCGAGCTAGCGCGAGCGTTGTTATCACCCATGCGCCGGCAAGTAAAGCTCCGCTGGTGAGGTACGGCGCATCGGGGCCAAACGAGTCGAAGATCAAGCCGAAGCTGGTGGGGCCGATCAACAGTGCGAAACTAATGAGGGCCTGCATTCCGCCGAGCACGGCCCCCTGCCGGCCATAGCCGGCGCGCAGTGAGACAAGGCTGGTGATAGCCGGTACAGCCAAGCCCATCCCGATCGCGAGCATAGCGGCCAGCGGAAAGAGCAGCCAAGCGGTGTGGAGCGCCCATCCGACCAGTGCAAATGCCAATGCCATCAGCCCCAACCCGCCGCTCGCGAGGCGTGCTTCGCCGAAATGGGGTTGGAGGCGACCCAGCAACACTCCTTGGGTGAACGCAGCGCAGATCCCGACAAAAACAAACAGCACGGCGTTTTGTTCAGGCCCCCACCCGAACCGAGTCAGGGTGAAAAGGGCAATATTGCTTTGCAATCCGGCAAACGCGATATTGAGCAGCACCACCGCGATCAGCAATGGGCGCACCGCCGGCAATTGCAATGCGCTCAATGCTGGTGCGAGCAGGTTATGCGGTCGCAAGGGTTGCGGACGGCGGCGCTCAGACGGCAATGACTCAGGCAAGACAATGGTGGCGTAGAGGGCATTGAGCAGCGCAATTGCACTGGCGAGCAACGGCGGAATCGCCAGCCCATACTG
Source organism: Chloroflexota bacterium (assembly GCA_030550625.1). Taxonomy (GTDB): domain Bacteria; phylum Chloroflexota; class Chloroflexia; order Chloroflexales; family Chloroflexaceae; genus Chloroflexus. The sequence continues at coordinate 2,105 of JAUQOZ010000047.1, forward strand.
GCTCAGTGCGCCACCCATTGCCGCCCCGCCGATCAAGCCTAACCCAAACGCCGCGCCAAGCAGGCCCAACCCGCGCGCGCGTTCGGACGGTGCTGTCACATCGGCAATATAGGCCTGCGCCACCGGCATACTCGACCCCGCTGCGCCGCCGAGGGCGATGGCCGCTGCCAAGAACCACAAGGAATCAGCCAACGCCAAACCAAGATAGGCCAATGCCGAGCCGAACAGGCAGAGCAAAATGACCGGCCGGCGCCCGATCCGGTCAGAGACAGCCCCCAGCATTGGCGCCACCAGCAACTGCATCGCCGCGTAGAGCGAGCCGAGCAGACCAACGACCAGCGCATCATCAGACCATGCGCGCGCCATAAAGGGCAACAACGGCATGATGAGTCCGTATCCCAGCATATCAACCAGCACCGAACCGGCGACGATGATCCGATGGCGATTCAAAGCAGGTCTCCTTAAGGTAGCAGATGTTACAATGGTGTGTCCTGAACTTGTGTGCCGCAGCGTCATTGCAGAGGCGTCTCGCCCCCAAGCAATCTGCGGCGCAAACGTAAGCGATATCTGGCAAAGATCGACCAATCGGTTTATGCCCATCGCCCTTTCCTCTGCAAAGAGAGGGGTGAACGCTACTCCAGCCAGCTCATCCAGCGCGCTGCATCAATTGGCGCGCCATTGCCAGCACTGCCGGGCGCAGATGGTTATCGGCAAGCAATGGCGGGCCAAACTGCACCCGCACCGGCTGGGTGGCGAGATGCGGCCACAACACTTGCACAATCGCCGCCAGCCACTGCCGTTCAGCCGGATCGCGGCGCAGACGGGTCAGCGGATGGCGCAACGCCGCCGGCGCTTGCACATCACTGACGATAGCCGTCACCACCGGCACGCCGACGGCCAGCCGGCCAAACAGATCGAGGCTGGCTGACCACTCGGCCAAGCCGGCGATCGCTGCCGGGTCACGCGCTGGATCGGGTTCAATCTGTCCGGCGGGAAAGGTCAACACCGCGCCGCCTTGCTGCAAATGGCGCACCGCGCTGCGCAAAGCAGCCATCCGGCTGAGTGGCGTCGTGCCAACCGGAATGATGGCCGCGGCGGTATGCGGCAGCGCCCGGATCAAGGGGCGCGCGATCGCAATAATCTTCAGATCGGTGCGACCAATTGCCGCAATCAACGCCGCCGCGTCGAGCAAGCCGGGATGGTTGGCAACAACCAATAAAGGCCCGTGACATGGCGGTGATGGGCCATCGATCCGCATACCGGGCGCGAAGCGCGCGCAGATCCATTGCGCGCCTGCCGGCAACCCTGCTCTGCCAACCAGTTCGTCGAACGTCCGCAACTGGCGGGCGAAGCGTTGGGCCGGCGGGCGGGCCAGCACCGTCGCGATCCCGCGTAGCCATGGCGGGCGGGTAATGCCAAACCCGCGCAGCATATCGGCAGTATTGAGCCAGATCAGGTCAGCGAGCGGATCGGTAGATACGTGTACAGGCGTCTGATAATGAACCGATAACACAGCCTACATACTCAAAATCTTCAAGGTTTGGTTGTCATGTATCAACGTTGTATTGGTATCATACCACTATTTACCCAAAAATCGCGGTACAATGAACTCACAGACCCTTGCCAGCAAAGGAGTATGGCCATGACAACGGTCACGATTAACGATGTCGAGATGGAAGCTCGGCCCGGTGAACGGATTCTCGATATTGCCCGGCGCAATGGCGCCCACATTGGCTTTGTCTGTGACGGTACTGGCTTTTGCCAGACGTGCAAAATAAGAGTGCTAGCCGGCGGGGAATCGCTCAGCCCGCCGACCGAGCTTGAGAAGAACTGGATTCCTGAGCAGCGATTGGCGGAGGGATGGCGATTAGGATGCCAAACTGCCATCCGCGGTCGTGGGCCGATTGAAGTATTGACCTCTGCTGAAGAGCTGCGCCGGCAGACCTTTGCCGTGATCAACCCGCCGCCGGGCACGAATGTGGTGTCAAATATTGGCGCACTCCTTGCCAACGTCAACCAGCAAAACATTGATCAGGTTATTGGCTACCCATTTAATATGCTCAACGCAGTGGCCAAGATCGGACTAGGCCGGCTCTTGAACCCGTGGCAATCGGTGGAGCGGTTTAGCCAGTGGATTGCCGATTTCGGCAAAGTGTTCGAGAATACGCTCAACTCACCGGCGCCGGCCCCGAAGAGCGCCTCGCTTGAGAGTGTGCGTGCCGCAGCAGCCGAGGTGCGGCGGGCCAGTGAATGATAGCGTGGCGCAACGCGCGCAAAAGTGTAGAGATTCTCAACGCAAAGGCGCCAAGCACGCGAAGATCGCAGAGGGTTGGAAATGGGGAGCAGGGAGATGGGGAGTATCTTGCTGCCGATGCCCCACTCCCTATCTCCTTCCTACCGCCCTCACCCCCTCCCCTCCCCCGCTAAGCGCGCGGTGCGGCGGTGTCCTACGCGAGCACGCCCGTGTCTGCTAGCCAGCGGCTCCCCCCCGCCCCC
>JAUQOZ010000306.1 GCA_030550625.1 Chloroflexota bacterium
CCCCGAACGCTTCCTCGATGAAGATAAAGCGATCGAGTTTCTCTTCCACCGCGTGCTCGACCCCGCCGTCTGCATCTACGAATGCGACCGCCGCGTCTTCCGCGAATGCCAAGAGCTGCCCAAGCAGGCGCTGCCAGACCACTTGACCATCCCGCTGATCGACGGCAAGCTACCGGCCCAGATCAATGCCCGTGCCTTATGGGAAGCGCTACACGAACCACAACCACCCACTGTCATCGATGTGCGCGAACCACGTGAATTCCAGCGCGGCCACATTCCGGGTGCGCGCAACATTCCGCTCTCGCGCCTGATCAGCGAACGCGACGCCGTGCCGGCAGGGCCGGTCGTGTTGGTCTGCCGTAGCGGAAGGCGGAGTATGCGCGCGGCGGCGTTGTTGGCCGGACGCACCCCGCCGCCGCAGGTGCTAGAGGGGGGCATGCTGGCGTGGGAAGCGGCCAATTTACTCGAAGCGGTGGAAGAGTGTGGTGGTGATTAGGTAGGAAGCAACTAGCTCCTGTGCCTGATCGAGAGCACTGCCGTTGGATCGTTCGAGGTGTTGTTTGAGACAGAGCAAGCTTCGCAATGACATATCGGCGTCACATCATACGCAAAATCGCGGTATGATAGTAACCATATTCACAACCATTGATCAATCACGATTGGATCAGCGGGCCAGCGACCCGCGCCCCTAAGCACGACGCTATGCTTAACTACTTACGTTCGGTTGCCATTCTCTTCATGCAGCCAATCCGGTTGGCACGCACCTACCCGCTCGAAGCGTTACGCGCCGATCTGTTTGCCGGTCTAACGGTTGGATTGGTCTTGTTGCCGCAAGGGTTAGCCTTCGCCATTCTGGCTGGATTACCACCGATCGTTGGTTTGTATAGCGCGATGACCGCCACCATTGTCGGCGCGTTGTGGGGGTCATCATCACACCTCAACAGCGGCCCCTCAACCACTGGCGCGATTCTGACCCTCTCGGTCTTGTTGCCAATTGCACCGATCGGCAGCGAAGCGTTTGTGCTGGCGGCGAGTATGATTGCCGTTATGGCTGGCGTGATCCGGTTGGTGATGGGCATGGCGCGACTAGGAATGCTCGTCACGTTTATCTCTGATGCAGTGGCAGTCGGCTTTACGGCTGGATCCGGTCTGCTGATTTTTTTCAATCAAATCGGGCCAATTGTGCGCATCTCAATTTCACCCGGCGCCGGCATTCCGACGATCATAGCTGAAACTCTCGCCCAACTAACTGCCCTTCACTGGCCGTCATTGGCGGTGGGCATAACAACCATTGCGCTCATCTATCTCATTCCACGAATCACGCGCAAAATACCGGCTGCGCTCTTAAGCATGGCCATCGTCACAATAATCACAGCTCTCTTCGGCGCCGAACAATATGGTATTCGCCTGATGGGAGACATCCCGCCGGGATTTCCGCCCATCGCCAATCTCCCCATCTTCGATCTCAACTTGATTGGTCAACTCGCCAACGGCGCGCTGGCTTTGGCCATTATCGGTCTGGTGGAAGCGATAGCAATCGGGCGCGCGATCGCCGGCTACACCGGCCAGCGTATCGACAGCAATCAAGAGTTTATCGGCCAAGGCTTGGCGAATATCGTCTCTGGCATTTTTTCCGGCATGCCCTGCTCTGGGTCGTTCAACCGCTCGGCGCTGGCGTATCAGGCCGGCGGCAAGACGGCCCTGACCGCTATCATTTCAGGAGTAACGGTGTTGCTGGGAACAGCGGTGCTGAGCGATGTGCTAGAGATGATCCCCCGACCGGCGATTGCTGGCACGCTGATGGTTGCTTCACTCGGCATGGTTGATCGTCGCGGGATGGTGCGAATTTGGCGCAGCTCGCGCGGCGAAGCGGTGATTATGGTGGTGACACTAGCGCTCACCCTGACCCTGCCGTTGCAATTCGCCATCTTGATCGGCGTGTTGATGTCGCTTGGCTACTACCTGCTGCGCACGGCCATGCCGCGAGTGGAAGCAGTAACCCCTGATGCCGGCTTCCGCCATTGGGAAAGCGCCCAAGGCCGCCCGATGTGCCCCCAGTTGCTGGTGGTTGATCTACAAGGCGACCTCTACTTCGGCGCGGTCAACCACGTCGAAGAGCACCTCCTGCGCTTGCTCGACCGCCATCCGAGCGCGCGGTTTATGCTCTTGCGCATGCACAGCGTCAACCAGTGCGATGTTAGCGGCATCCGCGCCCTCGAAACCATCCGCCGCGTCTTGCGCGTGCGCGGCGGCGACCTCTACTTCGTGCGCGTGCGGGCCAGCGTGATGTACCGGATGCAGATCAGCGGTTTTTACGAGCAGCTCGGCCCCGAACGCTTCCTCGATGAAGATAAAGCGATCGAGTTTCTCTTCCACCGCGTGCTCGACCCCGCCGTCTGCATCTACGAATGCGACCGCCGCGTCTTCCGCGAATGCCAAGAGCTGCCCAAGCAGACACTGCCGGGTCAGGTGGCTATCCCACTGCTCGATGGCAAGCCGCCGGCTCAAATCGCCCCCCGTGCGTTGTGGGAAGCGTTGCACAGTCCGCAGCCGCCCTTGGTCATTGACGTGCGCGAACCGCGCGAATTTCAGCGCGGCCACATTCCGGGCGCGCGCAACATTCCGCTCTCGCGCCTGATCAGCGAGCGTGACGCCGTGCCGGCGGGGCCGGTCGTGTTGGTCTGCCGTAGCGGAAGGCGAAGCATGCGCGCGGCGGCGTTGTTGGCCGGACGCACCCCGCCGCCACAGGTGCTAGAGGGGGGCATGCTGGCGTGGGAAGCGGCCAATTTGCTTGAGGCAGTAGAGCAATTTTGATCGAATCAGACAGGCGCTACCATACATGGCAGAGGATATGACGATGGAGATCCCCCAATCACAACGGCTCGGCCCCAACACCGGCCTTGATCTGGTGCGTGCTACCGAAGCAGCGGCAATTGCCGCCGCCCGGCTGATGGGGCGCGGCGAAATCGAAGAGGCGGATCGCGCGGCAGCCACTGCGATGGCCGCAGCGTTGGCCAACCTCGAACTTGACGGACGGCTGGCGATGGGAGAAGAAGTGCGGGAAACCACCATCACACCGTTGACTGGCGGCACCCGTGTCGGCACCGGCAATGGCCCGCCAGCGGATTTGGTCGTCGATCCAGTTGATGGGCGTCGCCAATTAGCGCAAGGGCGGGCCGGCGCGGTCTCGTTTGCCGCCGTGACTAATCGCGGCGCGTTGTGGGCGCCGCATCCAGCCGCATACATGGAAAAGATCATCGTCGGCCCAGAAGTCGCGCCCTATCTGGTGCCGGAATGCCTCGACGCGCCAGCCGGCTGGACACTGGCGCTGGTGGCACGCGCTACCCGGCGCACGGTGCGCGATCTGGTCGTCTTTGTGCTCGACCGGCCCCGCCATGCCCACCTGATCGAAGAGATCCGGGCAGCCGGCGCGCGGGTGATGCTGGCCGATGATGGCGACATCTACGGCGCGTTGCTCGCAGCGATGCCCGGCACCAATGTCGATCTGCTGATGGGGATCGGCGGCGCACCGGAAGGGGTGCTGGCAGCGTGTGCGATCAAATCGCTGGGCGGCGCAATGCTGGCCCGGCTCGCTCCGCAGAGCGAAGCCGAGCGCGAGGCAATTAACCGCGCTGGTCTTGATACGAAACGCATCTTGACCTGTGACGATATTGTCAGCAGTAACCAAATCTTTTTCGTCGCCACTGGCATTACCGATAACATCTTGTTGCGCGGGGTACGCTTGGCCGGCGACCGGGCCGAGACCAATTCGCTGATTCTGCGCTGCGAAACCCGTACCCGCCGCTTGATCTTCGCCGAGCATTTGTTGACGGGGTGAAGAGAGCAAGGAAGTTGCCAGCTTGGCGATGGCGAGACGAAAGGCGTGCTCTCTGCCAACGATAGCGCGATAGATGCACCCTTTCTCCCGAGGTTCAAACGAACAGAACGTATGAGCGTAGATGCAGTTGATGGCTTTGCGATACGCCAGTGTTCCCTCACCCCCAGCCCCTCTCCCACTGGCGTGGGAGAGGGGAGTGTAGAGCCGGGCTTCGAGGCACTGCATAGCGACCAATGCTTACAATCAACCAAATGCTCTGTCCGCACCTCAACAACCTAGAGAAAGGAGACTTATGTGTCCTGAGAGCAACCTGAACGATCCAACCGAGAGGTTCGCTGAACAACGCTACTCGTGAAACAGGCCATTGGGCAAGATGCGCATCCCAAACCGGTGTGATTCAATTCGCGCATAAGCAAGCTTGCGCGCCGCTGCCGGACTTTCCGGCGCGAGACCGATTTGCATCATTGCCAAGATTGTGCTATAATCCGGGGGTGAAATGAATATGACCCCGTAGCTCAGTGGATTAGAGCGTTTCCCTGCGGAGGAAAAGGTCGCGCGTTCGAGTCGCGCCGGGGTCGCCAGTCAGCCCGCCGTACTGGCGGGTTTTGTTTTGCCCGCATTCCCCACTTACCACTGGGTAAGGGACTGACGAAGCCCGCTGCACGGGCTGCTGGTCCTCACCCCCCCGCCCCCTCTCCCACCTGACGCGGGAGAAGGGGAGTCGCTGCAAGGCGAGCACGGCAGACCTGGGGGG
>JAUQOZ010000279.1 GCA_030550625.1 Chloroflexota bacterium
GACCGACTTTACGGCGCTCGGTAATGTGCAGGTCGAGATGAAGATTGACGGTTTGCTGAAGACTGAAGGCCAAGCTGATGAACCGATCAAACTGACCTTCCTCGAAATCTGGCTGCAAAATGGCGATCGCAGCCTCACCGTTGAGTCTGATTCGCCAGATATAGGATTGTCGCGCATCATCTACGTGCAAATCGGCGACCAAGCGTACCAGTATGTCGAGAGCGGCTCTGATCGAAACTGCCTTAATATCACCGGCAGCGACATGTTCGCCGACAGCATCCTGACCCCCGACTCACTTATTGGCGATCTCCAAGACGCCCGGCTCGCCGAACGCGGCGTACAGGTCAACGGCTTTACCACTGATCGCTACACCTTCAATCTAACTGAACAAACGCTTGGCTATCAGGGGCAAGCCAATGGTGAAATCTGGGTGTCATCTAATCCGGCAGTCGTCGTTCGTCATGTAGGCGAACTCACCGGCACGATCACGAGCGACGCACTCGACGAAAGCGGCGCACCGCTGCCCGGCGCACTCAGCAATCTGCGCTGGGAGTACAACGTCACCAAACTCGCCGGCAATCCCACCATCACCTTGCCTGATGTATGCGCACAACAGCAAGCCGCCGGCGCTGACATTCCGCTGCCGCCTAATGTCAGCAATCGGATGCGAATGGGTGATCTGATCAGCTTTGAGACAACCGACTCGGCGGCGAATATGGCAGCGTTCTTCCAGACCGAGATGGTCGCAAATGGCTGGCAAGCGGGTGAAACCAGCCAATACGGCGACACCTACCAACTCACGTTTAGCAAAGATGGCCGCACCGCAACAGTGATGATCTCAACCGCCGACAATAAGACGTCGGTGATCATTTTGCTCGCGTCGTCGTAGACGCCGAGGCGGGTCATCACTATTTCTATAGAACGCTGTGGCATACCTCAGCCTTGTACCCCTAGCGAGGATACGCTAGGGGTATCGTTTTACCGAACTGGTTCTTCGTGCCCCTCGCGCTAGATTAGCCCGCTTGCCATTGCATGCCCCTGTAGGCGGCGCAGCACCCTCCAACGGCAGCATCTTGAAAGAGAAGGAGATTACTTCGGGTGCTTCACGCCCGAAGCAATCACACCGGGGCGCACGTCGCTGCCAACACCCATCGTTAGATACGGTGACAGAGGAGGAATACGACTACGATTCCCAGTAAAACCGCCACCGCTATAGATCATTTCCCGATCAATGAAACAACCCAGAACATTACTTTACAGACGAAGCATCTACACAAATCTGCTTATGCCAAGCAAACCTATGGTTGGCAAGGAAATGAATCCTATTCACTGGCTACATACCTGCTATTTGCATCTCGAATAGAAGACGCATCGCGAGTCGTCGCTTCGCCTAACAAACATGACATCCCGCAACCCACGCACTACTGATTGACAACTGGCGATTAAGCCAGCAACCAATCCCAACGCAACAATTGCATAGTGATGCGCTATCCGGCAAAGAGCGCACAGCGATAAGCAAGGGTCACTGTCAACCCAATTTATTCCACATGGTGAAATTCTTTACCATTTCTAAAAGCGGTCACCGCAGCGATCGTGATACAATACATGACAAACTTTTCATATCTTCCCCCTCTTGTGAGACCTTCTCTCGCATGCTATAGTGCTCTCGGCATGCTAGAACGTTATCGTTTCAGAGAATGCATTCTCTCCCCGTCCACCGGCGAGAAGTCAGCACAGTGGTGTGCGGTCTCGCCACTAGTCCACTGCTGACGTACTAGAACCATCACATAGCTGCGCAAGGGGAGATTTCGATGAGTCTGGTTAAAATCCTGACTGCTCTGCTCAGCCTGAGCTTGATTGCATTGCTGGCCGCCTGCGGCGGCGCAACTGGCAACCCTGCACCAGCACCGGCGGCTGGCGGTTCAACTTCGAGCAATACTACTACTGGCAATGTTACGGTCTCCGGCAGCGCTTCAGACAGCGGCGCATCCGGCAATGTCTCCACCGGCAATGTCAACGTCTCCGGCAGCGCCTCAGATAGCGGCGCCTCCGGCAACGTTACCACCGGCAATACCAACGTCTCCGGCAGCGCTTCGGATAGCGGCGCATCCGGTAATGTCTCCACCGACAATGTCAACGTCTCCGGCAGCGCCTCGGACAGCGGTGCCTCCGGCAATGTCTCCACCGGCAATGTCAACGTCTCCGGCAGCGCCTCGGACAGCGGCGCATCGGCGAGTGTTTCGGTCGGCGGCGTCACCGTGGGCGGCAGCGCTTCGGATAGCGGTGCATCCGGCAATGTCCCCACCGGCGGTAGCGCCGCTGGCAGCGCCGCTGGCGCAACGGCGGCTGAGGATGAGATTCCGTTGCCCTCCAACATTAGCAATGTAGTGAAGGCTCCCGGCGTAATCACCTTTGACGCTGCCGGCGCGGCTGCCAGCATTGCCACCTTCTACAAGACCGAAATGCCGGCGCGGGGATGGGGGCAAGGCGATAGCGTTGAGGTGGAATATGGCGGCGTGTATGAACTCACCTTCACCAAGGATGGGCGCGAAGTATCGATTAGCATCACCACCGCCGGCGCCAAGACGATGGTTGTGATTACGTTCCTATAACGGTTGCGGTCTCGCACGGAGTGCGGCAGTTGCATTGCCGCACTCTGTATTCCCTGTTGACAAACGGCTCACGCTGTGGTATCCTCTTCGCGGATCGTCAATTAGGCAAAGTACACAAATCTATGGCCGCTCACTTTGTAAGCCTTATCCTCCTCGTACTCGTACTCCTCCTTAGCCTTATTGGCGGGTGGAGCAAACGTGTTTAGGGAGGGGATGGTCACAAAGCCCCGGCTCAGGATGCAAGACTGAACCTCCCGCCCTGCGGGAGGTTTTTTAGTACCCGTGCGAGGATACGAGATGCGGCTCATCACCATCATCATCGGCTACTGGCAACAACTCAGGTTGCAGCCGCGACTCGCGCTAGCGCCGGTAGTGATAAGCCGGCGTCGCTAACCTACGTTCCGTTCACCGCCGCCACGCCAGCGCATTGCCCCGCGGCTGGCCGCTCACATCGAGGTGAGCAGCGGCGCAACGCCCCACTGCTGTGGCCCGTCGGTTGTTGGATCGGTCGTCGCCAACGGTAGAGCGCATTGCCGCGCTAACGACCGTTGGGTACGGCTGCGCACACAGGTTCTGTTTCAGACACATCACCACAGGAGTAGTTCGATGACCAAACCACTCACCGGCGCCCAGATTATGTGTGAGGCCCTCATCCGCGAGGGGGTCGAAGTCATGTTCGGCATTCCCGGCGGCGCAATTATGCCCTTCTATTATGCGATGTGGGATTATCGCGACCGGCTGCGCCACGTGCTCTGCCGCCACGAGCAGGGGGCCGGCCACGCCGCCGAAGGCTACGCCCGCGCCACCGGCAAGCTTGGCGTTTGTATCGGCACCAGCGGCCCCGGCGCGACCAACCTTGTCACCCCGATTGCCGATGCGATGATGGATAGCACGCCGCTATTGGCGATTACCGGCCAAGTCGGCAGCCACGTGCTCGGCAAAGATGCCTTCCAAGAGACCGATATCACCGGCATTACCATGCCGATCACCAAACACAACTATCTGGTGAAGAATGTTGATGAACTGCCCTACGTCTTCAAAGAGGCGATCCATATCGCTACCACTGGCCGGCCCGGCCCGGTGCTGATCGACATCACCAAAGATGCGATGCAGAAGACGACCGTGCCCAATTGGGATATCAAGCTCAACCTGCCCGGCTACAAACCGACCTATCAGGGCAACCGCCGCCAGATTCGCGAGGCGATCAAGCTGCTGATTGGCGCTAAGAAGCCGTTGATTATCGCCGGCCACGGCATTATTATGGCTGGCGCCCACCGCGAGCTGCAAGAGTTTGCCGAGCGGTTGCGCATTCCGGTGATTACCACCTTGCACGGCATCGGCGCCATTCCCGAAAATCACCCGCTCGCGATCGGTATGCCCGGTATGCACGGCTGGGTGCATGTCAACCGCGCAATTCAAGAGTGCGATGTGCTGTTTAACATCGGTGGCCGCTTCGATGACCGCGTGACCGGTAAGGCCAGCACCTTCGCGCCCCACGCCCGGATTATCCACGTTGACATTGATCCCTCTGAGATTGGCAAGAACGTGCGGGTGGATGTGCCGATCGTCGGCGATGCCCGGCTGGTGTTGCAGGCGCTGCTCGAAGACTTGCCGCCGCCCAGCGAGCTGGCCGAGTTGCATACCCACGCCTCCGACTGGATGGAGCACATCCGCGAGATGCAAGATAAGCATCAGGGCAAGCAGCAGTACAAGAATCGAGCCGCGATGGCCAATATGTCGCTACCGCCGCACGATGTCTACGAGGCGCTCAGCCGCACTCTCAACGCCCGCGGCAACTATCGCGTCGTTACCGACGTCGGCCAGCATCAGATGTGGGCGGCCCAGTTGATCGACTGGAACCACGGCCCGCGCACCCATATCACCTCCGGCGGCGCCGGCACGATGGGTTTCGCTGTCCCGGCGGCGATGGGAGTGGCGATAGCCTGCCCAAACGAAACGGCGTGGGCGGTGGGTG
>JAUQOZ010000330.1 GCA_030550625.1 Chloroflexota bacterium
TATCTGTCGCTTTTAAGTAATTCAGCAACTGGGCTTCGTGCTGGGGATGTAAAGTTTCAGCGGCCTTTAACTCAATAATAACCTGACCTTCCACTACTAGATCAGCGAAATACTCTCCGACTAAATACCCATCCTAATACACCTTTATCGGCACTTGCTGCTGAACACTAAAACCTTGGCTCTTTAATTCGTGAACAAGCGCATTAGCATAAACTTTTTCAAGAAATCCATAACCAAAAGTATTGTATACTTGATAAAACGCTTTGATAACACCTGATGTAATATGTTTATGAAGCATCGTTGTATGCTTTCTTTGTTAATATAGTTAGCATCCGTACCAATCCGTTTCACCCGTGTGAATCCGTGTCCTATTAGGTTAACAATGCAGATACCGGCCCACACGGATTGGCACAGTTGTCCGCACCGTGCCAATCCGTGTCCCTTGCTCTGCTTATCCAGCCCCTAATCCCCCCAGCTTCTGCCAATAGCGCGCCAAGCCGCGCCAACTCAGATTAAGCGGGCCGGTCTGTTGAACAATTGCCAACTGCTCAGCCGGCGAGAGAGTGGCCGCTTCGTTATTCAGCTCTTCCTTTAGCTTGGCGACGCCAGTCTCTTCATCGTGACCAGCCAGCAGACTCTGGCGTACAATGTCGGCCCACTGCCGCAACCGCAAGCGGGCATCGGCCAAATGAAACGCCACATCGTCATACGCGCCGAAGTGGGTCAGGCATAGCCATTGCGGGTGCAACTGCTCGATCAGATCGTGGGTGCGTCCCCACGCTTCTAGATCAACATCGGGAGGCGGCGTCGCCGGACGGGTCATACGCACGCCGGGCAAGCGAACCCCGGTATTGTCACCCACAAACGCCGCCCCGTTTGACTCGTCAAACCAGACCAGATGGTGCTTGGCATGGCCGGGAGCGTCAAAGGCGCGCAAGGTATGGCCATTGAGTCGCAACGTCTCGTCGCCAGTGTAGGTCCGAATGCGTTCCTGCTCCACCGGCCGCACATCGCCCCATAACTCCTCCATCCGATCGCCGTACAGTAGGCCGGCGCTATTGAGCAGACGTGACGGATCGATCAGATGCGGCGCGCCACGCTCGTGAACATGCACCACCAGATGCGGATTTTCAGCCGCCAGCAACCCGGTCGCCCCGGCATGGTCGAGGTGAATGTGTGACAACACCACGGCCCGCAAATCGGCCACGGTCAGCCCATGGGCATGAAGACCAGCCTTCAGTGCCGGCAAGGTGCTGGCCGGCCCCGGATCAACCAGCGCCGGCTCATCACCGAGCAGAAGGAAGGTGCCTATCACATGGGGACGACCAAGATGGTAGACATCGATCAGGGCAATATCGCGTGGGGTGGGATAGACATCCATACGGTTGTGCTCGTGCCTTTCTGGTACAACATTGGCTTGTTTGTATTATATGTCCAGCAATGGTTAGTGGCGAATCAATGATGAGCGCCGCACGAATGCACGGCGCTGATGCCCTGTTCTCTGCGCTGCTATGTTCAGGGGCGGACAGAACACATGAGCATAGACACAGTTAATGGCTCTGAGATGCGCTATTGCACCCCCAGCCCCTCTCCCGCTGACGCGGGTTTAAGGACAGACAGAATGCACGAGTGCAGATGCGGTTGATGGCTTTGCGAGGCGTCATTTCACCCTCACCCCCAGCCCCTCTCCCACTGGCGTGGGAGAGGGGAGCAGAGCTAAGCTTTGAGGCATCGCACAGCGATCAACGGTTACACTCGATCACATATTCTGTCCGCCCCGCAACACTGGCATGATATGGTGCGAACCGCACGGCCATGCTGCTAGCCTGCCCGCTGCTAGGGTACGGTTTGTGTGAGCCGCCCGGCCGCGCGGCTTTCATCCCCTGCTGGACCGGTTTGAGGCCAACCACATGGCCGCGCTGCTAGCCTGCCCGCTGCTAGGGTACGGTTTGTGTGAGCCGCCCGGCCCGGTTTGGGGCTAACCACATGGCCACGCTGCCGGCCTGCCCGCTGCTAGGGTGCGGTTTGTGTGAGCCGCCCGGCCCGGTTTGGGGCTAACCACATGGCCACGCTGCCGGCCTGCCCGCTGCTAGGGTACGGTTTGTGTGAGCCGCCCGGCCGCGCGGCTTTCATCCCCTGCTGGTACGGTTTGGGGCGAACCGTATGGCCACGCTGCCGGCCTGCCTGCTGTGTTGACGTGGCACGTTTGGAGCCGCCCGGCCGGGCGGCTCTACCGGCATGGTTGGCGATTTACGATGACTGGCGGCCATACGGATACCACCACGGCTTGCGCGCCATGGTGAAATCCCAATGGACGTGCTTGGTCTCAAGAAATTCTTCTAACCCCTCTTCCCCCAACTCGCGCGCGCCGCCGCTAAACTTCATCCCGCCAAACGGCCCGGCATCGTTGTCGGTCAGAGGATCGTTGACCCAGCAGGTGCCGGCCTTGACCTCTTCGTAGTACTGTTTGACCTTGCGCGGATCGTTGGTGTAGAGGTTGGCCCCTAACCCGTAATCGCAATCATTGACCAACTCGATCGCCTCGTCAAAGGTGCGGTAGGTCATGATGGGAATCGTCGGGCCGAAGGTCTCTTCACGCATAATGCGGAAGCTGTGATCAACGTTGGTGAGCACGGTCGGTTCGTAGAAGAAGCCGCGGCTAAATTGCGGCGGCCGTCTTCCGCCGGTCAGGATCGTGGCGCCGCGCGCCCGCGCCTCTTCAACGTGATCCTCAACTTTCGCGCGATATTTCTCACCAATCAGCGGGCCAATGTCAGTATTCGGATCCATCCCCGGCCCCAACCGCAACGAGCGTACAAACTCCACCAGCCGCTCGGTGAAGGGACGGGCGATCGACTCATGCACGTAGACCCGCTCGGTGCTGGTGCAGACTTGGCCGGCATTGAGCAGCGCCGCCCATGCCACACCGGGCACTGCCACGTCGAGATCAGCGTCTTCGGCGACGATAAACGCATCTTTGCCGCCCAATTCGAGGTGCGTCTTCTTGACCCGCTCGGCGGCCAGCCGGGCGATCTCGCGCCCGGTGGCAAAACTGCCGGTGAACGCAATCATCTGGGTGCGCGGGCTAACCACCAGCTCGCGGCCCACATCACCAAAGCCGGTCAGAATGTTGAGCACACCGGGAGGCAGGTGATCGCAGCACAATTCGGCGAAGCGCAACGTCGCCAGCGGCGTCATCTCGCTTGGCTTAAGCACGACAGTATTGCCAGCCGCCAGCGCTGGCGCCACCTTCCACGACATCAGCAACAACGGGTAGTTCCACGGCACAATCGCCGCCACCACCCCATACGGCTCCTTCAACACCATCGCCAGTTGGGTCGGCTCAACCGACGGAATCACCCGCCCGCGCGTGTTGCGCTGCAACTCGGCGTAATAGTCAAAACAGGCTGCGCACCAGCCAATCTCATCGCGGTTTTCGACCAGCGGCTTGCCGCCCTCCAGCGTCAACAACGTCGCCAGCTCTTCGGCATGCGCCCGCATCTTGTGGGCAATCTCGTGCAGGGCATGGGCCTTGTCATGCGCCGTCGCCCGCCGCCACTCACGAAACGCCCGTTCAGCGGCAATCATCGCCTGTTCGGCATCAGCAGCCGTTGCCCGCGGCACGTACTCGATCACCTCTTCGGTGGCCGGGTTATGCACCGGAAAGACTTCACCTTGCGCTGCGGCTTGCCATTGACCGTTAATGAGCATTGCTGGCATGAAACCTCCTTGTTTCGCTTGGGTAATAGGTGGACGTATACTGCACTCTAGCGGGCGCAATGGAATATAGCGCGGACCAGCACGGAGTGTTTGCGTCCGCTGCGACGACCGAAACGGCTCTTATTGCGTTCAGCATGATCACAGCTTTTGTAAAGGAAATGCCATCGTTTTTCAGCTTGACGGAACGGAGCGCAACCTCTATAGTAGGATTGTGAGCAATAGCACAAATGGTGGAGACCTCAAATGATCATCCGGCTGTTTGGTTCTGAACCGACGACTGCTACCCCAACCTGCCAAGGGCGCCGGCGGCGCTGCCGGCTCGTGCATGACTCACCGCACGTCTACCGCCGCGCATTGCTCTACCGGCTCGGCATTGCCGATGGTCGCCGCCCGGCGGTGGTCTTCAACACCATTGCCCAAGCCCTGCGCAACGCCCGCGTCTAAGCCGTCCCCGCCGGTTCTTGCTCTAGCAGGCGCAAGGCCTGCCGCTTCATATAGACCAGCAGCGCGCCGATCCCGTTCAACCGCTGCGGGCTCAGCACCTGATGCAATCCCATCTGCTGGATGAAATCGCTCGACACGGCCAGCGCCTGCGCGGGGGTTAAGCCGTTCATCCCCTCGCGCAAGATGGCGGCAAAGCCGCGGATCGTCGGCGCTTCCGGCGGCACATCAATATGGTAGACGATTCGCTCACCGTCACGCTGCGCGATCACAAACACCGGCGACATGCACTCATGCACCTGTTCCATGCCGCGATGATCGCGCAATTCAGGTGGTAATGGCGGAAGTTGATCAGAAAATTCCAGCAAAAGTTCTAGTTTCTCTTCACGACTGGCTGCGCCGAAATCAGCCGCGATCTCAGCCAGCCGCGGCGGAATGAATGTGTGGTCGTTCATACTGCTGATCCCGTGTCAATGACCAACAAATAGCGTCCTGTGCAGCACAGAGAAATGATACAGGCCAAGGTGCAGCGAAACCGGTGACAGACGTTTATTGATTCGCTTTCAACTCCCTACTTCCCTATTCCCCACTCCCACCGTTTCAGCGCCGTTGCAACAGGCCGATCAACGCGCTCAACACCCGCGCGCGATATTCAGTGGCGGTGGCGACATTGGCCTGATGAATCTCGAATAGCCCGCTGTCAACCTCTAGCATGCCACCCGGCCCTTCCCGCATCGGCACGGTCGCTTCGCAATCGCCATCGAGCCGGATGACGGTCTTGGCCGCCGGGCGCGGCGTTTCAGCACTGGCGGATGGCCCCACCACGACATACGACGTCGTGACTTCCATCACAGCCGCATCGGCCACATAAGCGGCTACTTTTGCCGCTGCGCTGCGGATCGAATTTTCTAGTTCGCTGGCCATTACGATGCTCCTTATTCGGCGCGGGAGTGGTGAGACGTTGCGGGTACAGCGTCTCTACAGGCATCATACCATCGGTTGGTGTACTTCAGCCAATACTTCTTGCACAAATTGCCAGACTGCCGGCAGCGCTATGACGGCGCCAGCCGGTGACGCAACCATAGTTGCGACGATCGCTGCGCCGCGCCCAACCAACCCGATCAAGCGCAACAGTCCAGCGCGTGAGCGGAGGGCCAACGCCAGCGTTTGATGGTGGAGCGCCGCTTGGGTGGCATCGATACCGGTCATCAGCAGCGAACGAGCATCGCCGTGCCAATTGATCCGGGTGCGTCCGATCAATCGCCCGCCCTGCACGGTTTCGACCGTCGCGTACCCGCCGAGCGCCTCACGGGCCTGCGCGCTTAGGGCCGCAATCTGCTCTTGCGCCGCTTGCCACTGTGCTTGCAGCGCATCACCCAAGCCAAAACTCGCCCCCTCCGGCTGCGCTGCCCATAACCCGTTCAGCAAGACTTGTTCGGCAGGCGGCAGCACCGTACTAAAACTGATGGCCCCGCTCGCTACTCGCTGCAAACGTGGCTCGACCGTGGCCAGCGCCGCCTCGTGTGCGCCAAGCTGGGCCAGCGCCGCGCGCAAGGCTGCCTGAGCCGCCGCCGGATCGTCCGGCAAACGGGCCTGCCAGATCACATCGGGTTGTTCGCCAAGCGAAAACGAGCTGCCAACCGCCTGCGCTTGCCACGGCCCCGGCGGCGCAACCGCCGCCGGCAACGGCTCGATGACAGTAAAGACTGCGTTCATTTGCCTTGCAATGCGCTTAACAGACCTGCCGCCGCCGTCGCAATCGCCCGCACCATCTCGGCCCGATTGGCTTGCGCCTGTTGCACCATGCTGACGTGAATCGCCCACAAGCGCTCATCAACCCCCTCATCGCTGAGCGGCACCAGCACCTGTGTGTCGCCGTCAAGGCTCATACGAGTGACGGCGCGGAGGGTTGCGCCGCGGAAATCCCCTTGCCGGTAGTTAATCGTCTCCGGCGCTTCAGCGACGTAGGTCTCAACCTCCAGATGGGCCGCATCGGTAATCACCTGCTGCAACGTTGTCGCCAACCGCTCGCCGAATTGCTGTAACGACTCGGTCAGCTTCTGCACGGCTTCGGCTGGTTTGTTGCCGAATAAGCCAAAGCTGGCCGCCGCATCGGGCAGCGCCACCGGAATGACCGGCGTCTCTGGCGGCAGGCTGCCGGCGGGCACCGGCACTGCTGCCTGCCCAACCGGTGTGACCGGCGCTGCTGGCGGCGGCGTGACCGGCGCTGCCGGCGGCGGCGTGACCGGCGCTGCCGGCGGTGGTGTAACCGGCGGCTCGGCCCCAACCGGCGTGCTCGCCAAACGTGGCGCCTCGGCTACCGGCGCAGTCGCCGCCTGCGGGCACAGCCGCGCCGCCGGATCGCCAACAATGATATAACTTCGCGCATCGTTATGTTCAGTCCAGCGCGTCGCCAACTCAACCGGATCGGGGGATTGGCCCCAACGCGCATTCTCAACCTCTTCGGTCAGCACGGTCGCCAATTCGGCGTACCGCTCGTTGAAGAACTCCAGCGCATAGCCGACCGGCGTCCCAGCAAAGAGCAACCGGCGCAAGGCGCTGCTAAAGGTCTCGATCTGCTTGCCGCCGCGCGCATCGCTAAACGAGAATGTCCACGCTCGTTCGACGTGGCCGATGAAGGCCAGCGCGCCGCCGCGCGGCAAACTGAGCAAACGGCGGGGCAAGCCGGCGACAAACGCATGCGGCGCAATGGCCGAGCGAACGCCGCGCAGATGGGGAAAATCGTCGTCACGCGGGCATCCGGCCCCAAAACAGGCAAACTGAAACACGAACGCACCCCGTAACGAGGCATCACTGGCGATGTCATCACCGGCGAGGTAAAACTGCGGCGGAATCGCGCGGTTGCGCCATGCCTGCGGGCCGGGCCAATCGGCGCACAAGATCGCGCCTTGATGCGGCAACTGGCGCGGATCAACCGCTTCAAACTCGACGCCGTGGCTGGCAGTGAAGAGCAAGGTAGGCGGTTCGGCGTGCAACAGGTTGAGCAGCCGGTCTTTGGTGGCCTCGGCGCCGGCAACCAACTCGAACGACCAATCGCCGCGTTGCGGATGGTTGGCCAATTCGGCGACCAGCGGCTGCACCAAGCCATGCAAACTGCGGCTAGTCGCCATATCGTCAGGATTCTGCACCCCGGCAAACACCACGCGCCGCGGCAACGTCACCCCGTCGCGTTCGGCCTGCACCACGCTGCGGGCATAGGCGGCGTATTCCTCAAGTGTATCGAAGTGAATCCGCCCGACCGCATACTGCACATCGAGTTGGTACTGAAAACGGAAGGGAATCTCTTCAGGCGAACCGACCAACAACAGATAGTAGGGAAACCGATCCGGATCGACTGGCCCACTGGTCGCCGCACCCTGCCGGCGCAAAAACGCCGCCTTGCTCTCGCCGGGCCGATAACCTTGCGCGCCGAAACACTCGCGATAGCGCGGGCCAGCTTGCGCCTGCCGCCACTGCAACAACTCGCTGAGCGCCTCTCGCAACGGCGCCGCATCAACCGTAGCCGGAAAGATCACACCCCAACCGGCTTCAGCCAGATCGGTGGGATCAACCCCTTCCTTCACGCGAAACGCGCCGCTCGCATCGGCGAGATGCCGTTCGCGCAACGCAGCGCGTTGTTCAGGGTCGGGGTCAATCTGATCGGGCGATGGCCGTTCACCGAGGATCAGGCGAGCCAACTCAGCAACTGCGAGCGGCTCGTGGGCGTACTCGCCGCGGCTCGCATTCACGCCATTGAAATAGAGCCACTCATCGGCCATGCTGCTGTTCCTAACCGGCAGCGCCGTTGCATTGCAACGGCGCTCACCTTAACTGTAGCGAAAGATGCCACTCGTTGGCGATTGGCGATTGAGCACGCTTAAATCTGCAAAATATACCCCTTGCCGCGCACATTCAACAAATAGCGCGGCGCGCTCGGTTCGGGTTCGATCTTTTGGCGCAGATGGTGGATATGCGGCTTAATCAGCTCACCCGCCTCAAGATCGGTCGTATCGTAACCCTGCGCGCAGCGCACCAACTGGGTATACGACAGCATTTGCCCAGCATGCTCGGCAAGGCAGAGCAACAGGCGAAACTCGGTCGGCGTCAGATTGAGCGAACGCCCGTTGAGCGTCGCCGTCTGATGCCATGTATCGAGCGTCAGCGGGCCAATCGTCAGCGTGCGCCCTGCCGGTTCGGCTTGCGTCGGCGGCGGAGGCGGCGGAGTCGCTGCCGGCTGCGCCGGCACCGCTGGCGGCGCCGTCACCGCCACCTTACCGCCGGTCAACTCTTGCACTGCCGCGCCGATCGTATCAAGCAGATCGCTCTGGCGGCGACGGGCGGCCCGCTCTTCAAGACCAGCAGCCACCCGCGCCAAGATTTGATTGGGATCGCTTGTTTTCAACAGATAATCGAAAATTCCGAACCGGATCCCTTCGATGGCCGAATCAAGCGAACCGTGTCCGGTCAAGACGATAATAATCGCATCATGACCGGCTTCACGCACTTTCGCCACCACTTCCATTCCCTTCATGCCGGGCATCTGCAAATCGACCAGCATGAGATCAAACGATTCCCGCTCAAACAACGCCACCGCCTCTTCGCCAGAGGCCGCCGTGGTCACCGAATAACCGGCCCGGCTGAGCAAGGCATTCAGCGTTAAGCGGATATTTTGCTCATCATCAACTACCAACACGCGGGGCTGGTTCGTCATAAGAATTTGCGCTCCGTCCCGATTGCGACTATAGTTGGGATTATTATTGGTTTATCATAGCATGAGCTGGTAGCATGGTCAACGGTAGGCGGAAGAGCATTCCCTAGAGGGGAGCGGACAGGTATGATCGAGCGCGATGATGCGGTCGCATACATTGCCAAGTTGGAACGAGACTTGCAGGCGGCGCAGAGCCGGATTGCCGCGTTGGAACGAGAAGCGGAGTTACACGCGCGCTACGCCCGCGACCTTGACCGGCGGCTAGCAGCCTTGTTATCAGTTTCGGCGGCGCTGTTGATTAGCCACGACATTGAAGCCATCATCAAGCTCGTCGTCCAACAGGCCGTCGAGCTCTTCCCGGGCACCGCAAACGCTCATATCTACTTGATAGAAAATGAGCAAGACTGCCGCTTACGTTTACGCGCCTCTGCGCCTGAACATGCGCCAGCGCCGGCATTCTCGGTCTTAGCTGAAATGGCGGCCAAAGCGCCGCGCGCGCTCTTGCTGAGCGGGCCAGAGCTGGAATATGTCATCCACCAACAGCATACTGCGCATCCACTGTCAATCGAAGATTGCCTCTGGCCGCAAAGCGTCTTGCTGGCGCCATTGCGCATCGAGCAACAGCGGCTCGGCGCGCTTGTCATCTGCGGCGAGCAGCTCTCGCATCTGTATCACCCGCGCGATCTGCCCTTCGTGCAGGCATTGGCTGATCTGACTGTGATCGCGATCGACGAGGTGCAACAGCGCCAACGCGCCGCTGCCTTGCAGCGCGATCTGGTGCATACCCAATCGCTGCGCGCCGAAGCCGAAGCCCGTCTCAACGCCGCCCAAGCCCAACTCTTGCAGAGCGCCAAGCTCGCCGCCGTCGGCGAATTATCAGCCTCGGTCGCCCACGAGATTAACAATCCGCTTTATGCTGCGCGGAATAGTCTGTATCTGGTGGAACAAGACCTGCCCCCTGACGCGCCGCAACGCACCTTTCTCGCCATTGCCCAGCAAGAGTTAGGCCGGATTGCGCGCATCATCACCCGCATGCGCGATTTCTATCGCCCCTCGCGCGGCGAGTTGACCAGTGCTAATATCAATGCCCTGCTGCGCGAGACGCTCGAATTGGTGACGACCCATCTGCGCCATAATCACGTCACCGTGCGCACGCGCTTGGCCAACGACCTGCCCCCCATTGTGGCCCACGCCGATCAACTGCGCCAAGTCTTTCTTAACGTGATCTTGAACGCTTGCGATGCGATGCCGAGCGGCGGTGAATTGACCGTCAGCAGCGAACTGATCGCTGCCCGTGCCGGCGCACCCGCCACGCTCGCTATTTCGATTACCGATACCGGCGTGGGTATTGCCCCCGAACACATTCCCCATCTGTTCGAGCCGTTCTACACCACCAAACCGCATGGCACCGGCCTTGGGCTCGCGATCAGCGCCCACATCGTTACCCAACACGGCGGACGGATTACGGTTGACAGCCAGCCCGGCGTGGGCACAACCTTTACCATTCTGTTGCCGTTGGAACCGCCAGTCACAGCAAGCTGACCGGATAGAAGCGGTTGGCGTGCGGCAGCCAATCTGCCGTATGCCAACGTGCTGAGGCCGGCCCCGGCCAAGCAACTGCCCCCACTAGTGATGGCCGATCCAATCTCATAGGCTTATTCAGCTCATCCGGGTTAATGAAAAATATCACAAAGTGACAGTCGTCTTTGTTATCGCTTCACTACTGCACGTTGTTGCCTCAGGTCTCGCCGATCGCGCGGCAACCGAGTAGCATTAAGGTCAGAGCATGGCTTTCTGCTACCACCAATACACTCCATAATCTGGAAGCTGGTACCATGGCGGCTTATCGCATTCAGATATACGACGACGATCCAACCGCAGCCCTCGTCACCCAGCGCGGCTTGCAGGCATTGCTTGGCGATGAGGTGATTGTGCAGGCGACAACCAACGCCAACGAAGCATGGCTCGCATGCGCCAACGGCAACGTTGATCTGCTGATTGTCGATCCTAGCCCGTATGGCGCGGCTGCCGCCTTGATCCGGGCAGTGCGCACCTATCGGCCCTACCTGCCAATCCTTGCGCTTACTGCCTATGACACCCCCGGCCTGCGCGCGCGAATGCAGGCGCTCGGTGTTGAGCTGTATGCAGCCAAACCTATCGAGCTGCGCGAGCTTGCGCCGCTAGTGTCACAGGCACTGCATCAGGTCGTGTGATCCTCAGCCACAACGCTCTTCGCGGGTGCGCCGCTACATGTGTTATCATGCGCCATATCGGGAAAGGAGAAGCGTATGCCTGCCCTCCGCTTCGATTGGCGCTGGCTCGCGTTGTTTGCTATCATCATTGTGCTTGCCAATACCCGTAGCCTGCCGTGGCCGCTCACGGCGCTAGCGTTAGCTTTGCCCGCCGGCTGGCTGCTCTATCAGGCGGCGCAGACGCTTGGCATCTCATTGCCCGGCGGGCGGCCATCCACCCGCGTGACCTATTGGCGTGGCCGCCGGATCGAGACCAGCGGCCCGCCGCGCCGCAATGCGCTCTGGGATCGCGCTAATCTTGCGCCCGGCTTGTTGTACGGTGTCGTTGGGCTTGCCTTGGCGCTGGCGGCGCTGGCGGTTGTGGCCCGCAACCTCGGCGTCTAATGGGCGCCGGTTGAATACCCTTGCGAGGAGCAACGTGATTACTCTGCCCTTCGGTCTCTTTCGCCGCCGCCGCTTGACGACCGAACAGCAAGATGCGCTGCTGAATGAACTCGATGCGCTCTTGCAACGGATCGAGGAGGCGCTCGACCGGTTCGGCGCTGATGTTGAGACCTCTGACCGTAATGCGCTGGCCGGCAGTCGCGCCAGTTTGCGCGAGCTGTTTCTGATTGTGGTCGCCGGCGAGTTTAATTCCGGTAAATCGACCTTTCTCAACGCGCTGCTCGGTGCACAGGTGCTGCCCGAAGGCGTTACCCCTACCACCGATGCAATTACGTTACTCAAGTATGGCGATGAACCGTTCGACGAACTGATCGAACCCGGTCTGCGTCTGCACCATTATCCCGCCGAGATGCTGCGCCAATTGACCGTGGTTGATACCCCCGGCACCAATGCCGTCATCCGCCAGCACGAGCGGTTGACCCGTGAATATATTCCGCGCGCCGATCTGGTCATTTTTCTGACATCGGCGGATCGCCCGTTTACCGAGAGCGAACGCGCGTTTCTTGAGTTGATCAAAGAGTGGGGGAAGAAGGTGGTCGTGGTGATCAACAAAGCCGACATCCTTACCCCCGCCGAACAAGACCAAGTGGCCCAGTTTGTCCGCGAGCATGTCAACCGGGTGCTCGAACAATCGCCCGAGTTGTTTATGGTCTCGGCTCGCCGCGCCTTGCAGGCCCGCCAACAGGCCGGTGAAACCGCGGTCGAGCAGTGGCAAGCCAGCGGGATGGCCGCGATCGAGCATTTCGTGGTTGATACGCTCGATGAAGAGACCCGCTTCCGCCTCAAAGTGCTTTCGCCGCTCGGCGTGGCCCGCCGGATTACGACCAAGTATCTCGATGCCACCGAAGCGCGCCTCGCCACCCTGCGCGACGATATTCAGGCGATTGATCAGATTGACCGCCAACTCGCTCTCTTTGGCGATGAATTGAAACAAGACGCCGAGTATCATCTCACCGAGATCGATCGCGTGCTGACCACGATCCAAGAGCGCGGCGATCGTTTCTGCGACGAGACGATCCGGCTCAGCCGCATCCGCGAACTTATCGATGGCAACCGGCTGCGCGCCGCGTTCGAGCAAGAGGTGATCGGTGATGCCTACCAACAACTCGACCAGCGCATACAAAAACTGATCGACTGGTTAATGGAAAAGAATCTGCGCTTGCAACAAAACGTTGACGAATTTATCCAACAGCGCGCGCTGGCCCATCGCGACCGGATGCTCGGCAGCGTCGGCGGCAGTTTTGCCTACAACCGGCAAGCCCTGCTTGAAAGCATCGGCCAAGCGGCGCAGACGGCGATAGCCGGCTATAACCGGCAGGCCGAAGCGCACCAACTTGCCACCGAAGTGCAGTCGTCGGTCGCGGCTACCGCGATCACCGGCGTGGGTGCGTTGGGGTTGGGGGCAACCCTTGTCGCCCTCTTTAATACCGTCTTGCTCGATATGACCGGTATTCTGGCGGCACTGACCGTCGCCGGACTGGGGTTGGCAATCTTGCCGGCTAAACGTCGCCAAGCCAAAGAGACGATCCGCAAGAAGATCGATGAGGTACGGAACCAGTTGCGCTCTGACCTGCGCGAGCAGATCGAGCGCGAGAGCGAGCGCACCATTTTGCAGATTCGCGAGCGCAACGCGCCGTTTATCCGCTTTGTGCGCGCCCAGCAAGAGCAGTTGATCGATCTGCAACGCACGTTTTCCGATCTCGCCGTCGCGGTTGAGAAGTTGAGCAAGCAGGCGGGCTAGGCGGGGCAGTGTTGCGCTCGCACCCCCAATAAGCTTCACTATCCACGACGAGCGAGCGCAAGCCGCCGGCCCGCCTCGCATCGCACGGGCCACAGGAACGCGGGCCACTAGCCCGCTCCACCCTACACTATTGCGCGTGACGCTGATCTGGTGCGGAGTACGTGGCGCCGGACGGCAAAGCGATACCCGGCACGTGCGGAAGGCGGCCACTCAGAGATGGTGACTACACGTTGACGATGATGCGCATTCTCATCCCTTCCGATGTCTTCCCGCCCGACGGGCGCGGCGGCGCGGCGTGGAGCACGCACGCCCTTGCCACCGGGTTACATACCCGTGGTCATCAAGTGCAGCTCATCGTACCCTGCCGCCACCCCTGCCGGCGGCCATTGGCCGATCGGGTTGATGGCCTGCCCGTCCGGCGCGTGCCATACTACGCGCCGTCGTTACCCTTTGTGCAAAACTACTTTCGCCACGAACGGTTCTGGCCGCGGCTGGCGCAAGCCATCATCGCCACTGGCCACGAGCTCGGCGGGGTTGAGGTGATCCATGCCCAGCACACCCAAGCCGCCGCCGCTGCCATCCTCGCCCGCACCGCGCTCAAGGCGCCAGTGGTGGTGACGGTGCGCGATCATTGGCCGTGGGACTATTTCGCCACCGGATTGCACGGCAACCGCATTCCGCATCCGGGTGGATCGTGGGCGGCGCTGGCCACCGATCTGGTCGCCCGCCTCGGCCCGCTGCGCGGCGCGCTGGCGTTGCCGGCCATCCCCTATCTGCGATCGCACGTCGCCGCTCGCGCCACCTTGCTTGGCATGGCCGACGCCGTGATCGCGCCAAGCCATTACATCGCCCGCCGGCTAGCTGGGATTGTTGATCCGGCTCGCATCCACGTGCTGCCCAACATGGTTGACATCGCCGCCAGCGCTGCGATCGCCGCTACTGCGCCACAGATCACGTGGGAGGGGGCGTTAGTACTGTTTGCCGGCAAGTTGGAAGCCAACAAAGGCGCTGGCTTGCTGATCGAGCTGATTGCGGCGCTGGCCGCCCGCCGGGCCGAGTTGCCGCCACTGACCCTGTTGATCGCCGGCGATGGCGCACTGCGTCCGGCGATTGATGCGGCGCTGAAAGCCAGCAGTCTGCCCGGACGGGTGCTGGCGTGGGTTGAACACGACGAACTGCTCCGGCTCACGGCCCGTTGTGATCTGCTGATCTTTCCCTCGAACTGGGGCGAGCCGCTGGCGCGGGCATTGATCGAAGCGGCGGCGCTGGGCGCGCCGATTGTAGCGATGCCGACCGGTGGCACACCAGATATCGTCACACACGGCGAAACCGGCATCCTCGCTCCGACCATGCCGGCAATGGTGGAATGGATCGTCCGCCTGCTCAACGACCCCGCCACCCGCCAGCGGATCGGCGCTGCCGCCCGCGCCGCTGCCCGCGAACGCTTCGCCGCCGATCGCCTGCTGCCGCGCTACGAGGCGTTGTACGCCGAGCTAGCGTACCGGCGCAAAGGAGTCACTCCAAAGCAATGAAGATGCGAGCATACGTAACTACCGCATCAGCAGCCTGATCAGAATGTCTCCTATCCCGCTATACTTAACGCTTTGCGGAGCCGGACAGCCGTCCGGCGCTACTGCGCTTTTGCGTTCACACCCCCTCCCCCAGCGGGGGTGGGGGCCGAGGGTGAGGGCCAATCCCCCCTCCCCCAGCGGGGGAGGGGCCGGGGGTGGGGGCCAATCCCCCTCCCCTCGCGGGGGTGGGGGCCGAGGGTGGAGGCCACCGCTAGCCCACTCACGCCCCACCATAAAAACCTCTGGGCCTTGGCGTTTGAATCTTCGCGCCCTTCGCGTTCCTTAGCGTTTGAAACCTTTGCGTTCTTTGCGTTTGGAGACGGACAGCCGTCAGTCTCTCCATCGACCCCTTTGCGTCTTGACGTTACGGCAAGACACCAAACTCGTTGAAGGTGCGCACCGCCGCCGCAAACAGATCCGGCAGCAACAGCGTCAGCGGCTCCCCTAGCCGCAACATCCAGCCAGCCAAGAACGAACTCTTCAACAACCCGCTCCACGGATCGACCGGAAACACCACCAGCACAATCAGCACCGCCGTCACCGCGATGATGCCCTGCACCAAGCCCAACAACGCCCCCAACAGATGATCGAGCCAGCCGAGAAACATCAACCCGGCCATCGAATGCAAGAGCGACGCAATCAGGCTGGCAACGCTGCTGACCAGCAACAACACCGCAATAAAACCTAACGCCTGCGCCAGATTCGGATCAGTAATGAACGAACCCAGCCACACCGCCACCTCCGACCCATATTGGCCGGCCAGCATAAACCCGACCACAATCCCCACCACGGCCAGCACTTGCCGGATCAAACCCCAATACAGGCCCAAAATCGCAAATAATCCCAGCGCCACGAAAATCGCAATATCAACATTCGTCATTGATGATCCTCCTTGAACAAATGATCAACGCGACATAAAGTCCTTGACGGGCGATTGACACCTTGCTATAATACCTTCACCTGAAAGATTCCTCGTTCCGCTTCCCAGAGCACGCAAAGCTGTCACATACGGCGCGCGAGCTCACTGGCATGCGGCAGCACCGCCGCGTTACTGCCAGTTCGCACCCTGCACGTTGGCATCCCGGTTGTGGCCTTGCATCACCAGCGCAGATGATGCCCGCGACCCATCAAACGCTCCGCCGGCGTTCCGGCGGGGACATCCCTCAGCAGGAGGACGTATGAACATGACCTTATCCGGTTTCGAGCTGATGAAGATGATTGGCGAGCAGCAGGATCGCCGCCACTTTCAACAGCTCAACTGGCGCGGCACCTTTGCCGAGTATCTCGACATTGTCGCCCGCAAGCCGCAAGTTGCCCGCAACGCCTTTCAACGGGTCTACGACATGATTATGTCGTATGGCACCGAGGAATTTATCGACGCCAAGAAGCGCCTCATCCGTTACAAGTTCTTCTCTGATGAGTCGTTCGATGGCGATGATGCCGTCTTCGGGCTTGAGATCCCGCTCATGCGGCTGGTCAACTTCTTCAAGGGCGCGGCCCGCGGCTACGGCACCGAAAAGCGCGTGTTGCTCTTGCACGGCCCGGTCGGTTCGTCGAAATCAACCATCGTGCGCCGGTTGAAGCGCGGTCTTGAGCACTATTCACGCACCGAAGACGGCGCATTATACACCTACGACTGGTACCCCGGCGTGATCGAAAACCACGACACCTTCGATTGGCGACAGGTGCCGGAATCGGAATGGGAAAAGTGCCCGATGCACGAAGAGCCGCTGCACCTGATCCCGCGCGATCTGCGCGCCAGCTTTATCGAGCGGCTGAACGAGAATCTCGACCCTGATCGCCAGATCCGGATCGAAGGCGACCTCTGCCCGGTCTGCCGTTTCCACTTCCGCGAGCTCATGCAGCGCTACGACGGCGATTGGCTCAAGGTCATGAACCATGTGCGCGTCCGCCGGCTAGTCTTTAGCGAGCAGGATCGGGTCGGGATCGGCACCTTCCAGCCCAAAGACGAGAAGAATCAGGACAGCACCGAGTTGACCGGCGATATTAATTATCGCAAGATCGCGATCTACGGCTCTGACTCCGATCCGCGCGCTTTTAACTTCGACGGCGAGTTTAATATCGCCAACCGCGGCATCATCGAGTTTGTCGAGATGCTCAAGCTCGATGTCGCCTTCCTCTACGACTTGCTCGGCGCGTCGCAAGAGCATCGTATCAAGTCGAAGAAGTTTGCGCAAACCGACATTGACGAGGTGATCATCGGCCATACCAACGAGCCGGAATACCGCCGCCTCGAGAATAACGAGTTTATGGAGGCGCTGAAAGACCGCACGGTGCGCATTGATATTCCGTACGTCACCCGCTTGCGCGACGAGGTGCGGATCTACGAGCGCGACTTCAATCGCAAGAAGGTGCGCGTCCATATTGCGCCGCATACCCTTGAGATGGCGGCGATGTGGGCCGTGCTCACCCGCCTCGAAGAGCCGAAGAAGCCCAACTTGACCCTGTTGCAGAAGCTGAAGCTGTACAACGGCAAGACGTTGCCCGGCTTCACCGAAGACAATATCAAGGAGCTGCGCAAAGAGGCGGTACGCGAGGGGATGGAGGGCATCTCGCCGCGCTACATCCAAGACAAGATCTCGAATGCGCTGGTCAGCAATCAGGAAGAGGGGTACATCAACCCCTTCATGGTGCTGAACGAGCTTGAGAGCGGCCTCAAGAACCATGCCCTGATCACCGACGAAGAGCAGCGCAAACGCTACCGCGACCTGCTGGCCGTCGTGCGCGAGGAGTATACCGAAATTGTGAAGAACGAAGTGCAACGCGCCATCTCGGCTGACGAAGAGGCGATTAAGCGCCTGTGCGCCAACTATATCGATAATATCAAAGCCTATACCCAGCGCGAGAAGGTGCGCAACCGCTATACCGGCCAGTACGAAGAACCCGATGAGCGCCTGATGCGCAGCATCGAGGAGAAGATCGATATTCCCGAATCGCGCAAGGATGACTTCCGCCGCGAGATTATGAACTACATCGGCGCACTGGCCATTGAGGGCAAAACCTTCGATTACCGCACCAACGAGCGGCTGCACAAGGCGCTGGAGCTGAAACTGTTCGAGGATCAGAAGGATAGCATTAAGCTCACCTCGCTCGTCTCGCGGGTGATTGATAAAGACACCCAAGAGAAGATCGATGTGGTCAAGGCGCGCCTGATCCGCGACTTCGGCTACAACGAGCAGTCGGCGACCGATGTGCTCAACTACGTGGCCTCGATCTTCGCCCGTGGCGATACACGCCGGTAAGGTCAAAGCTATGCCACGCTGCTAGGGGCAAGGCATGCCTTGTTCCTAGCAGCCCCCTATCGTTGCCACGTAGGATGCAGTGCTCTCAACTCATCGCAGGGTGCCGTCTATGTCGATGTCAATGAAACGCGCTGAACGCGACCTGAGCCGCTTTCGCGAGATTGTGCGCGGTCGCATCAAAAAAGACCTGCGCAAGTATATGTCGCAGGGAGAGTTGATCGGGCGGCAAGGCAAACGCTACGTCAGCATTCCGATCCCGCAGATCGACATCCCCCAATTCCGCTATGGCGCGAAACAAGGTGGCGGCGTCGGGCAGGGTGATGGCGACGTCGGCGATCCGATCGCGCAAGGTGATGGCCAACAAGGCACAGGGCAGGCCGGCGCTGAACCCGGCCAGCATATCCTTGAAGTTGATATTACGATCGAGGAGCTGGCTCAGATTCTCGGCGAAGAGCTGCAACTGCCCAATATCCAGCCCAAAGGCAAGAAGAATCTGATCAGCGAGAAGGATAAGTACAGCGGCATTCGCCGCACCGGCCCCAACTCGCTGCGCCACTTTAAGCGCACCTACCGCGAGGCGCTCCGCCGCCAGATCGCCGCCGGCGAGTATGACCTCGATAATCCGGTCGTGGTGCCTATTCCCGAGGATATGCGTTATCGCTCGTGGAAAGAGACCCTCATGCCCGAAAGCAACGCCGTCATTATCTATATGATGGACGTGTCGGGATCGATGGGGGCCGAGCAAAAAGAGCTGGTGCGCATGACGGCGTTTTGGATCGAAACGTGGCTGCGCTCGCAGTATAAGTCGATCGAGATTCGCTATATCGTGCATGATGCTGCCGCCAAAGAGGTTGATCAGCAGACCTTCTACCACATTCGCGAAGGCGGCGGCACCAAGATTTCGTCGGCCTATAAGCTCTGCAATCGCTTGATCGACGAGCGTTACCCGGCCACTGAATGGAATATCTATCCGTTCCATTTTTCCGATGGCGATAACTGGGGCGGCGGCGATACCCGCGAGTGCGTTGAGCTGCTGAAGCGCGAGCTATTGCCCAAGGTGAATCTGTTCTGCTACGGTCAGGTGCGCTCGCTCTACGGTTCGGGTCGCTTCGCCCACGATCTCGAAGAGTATTTACGGGGCGACGACCGGGTGGTTATTGCTGAAATTGCCGATCGTGACGATATCTACGACGCGATCCGCGCCTTCCTCGGCAAAGGTCGCTGATCGCCTTAGGCTTTTGGTGTGCGTATGAAGAGTACCCGCCTTCCCGCTCATCTCGAACAGGCGCGCCAAGAGATCGAGCAGATTGCCCGTGAATACGGCCTCGATTTCTTCCCCATCATTTACGAAGTGCTCGATTACCGCACGCTCTATGAGACGGCGGCGTTCGGCGGCTTCCCGACGCGCTATCCGCATTGGCGCTTCGGCATGGAGTACGATCAGTTGCTGAAGGGCCATATCTGGGCCGGCAGCACCATCTACGAGATGGTGATTAACAATAATCCGGCCTATGCCTATCTGCTCGAAGGCAACGAAGATGTGACCCAGAAGATGGTGATGGCTCACGTGACCGGCCACGTCGATTTCTTCAAGAACAATATGTGGTTTGCCCATACCAACCGCAAGATGCTTGATACCATGGCAAACCACGCCGCCCGTATCCAGCGCATTATTGACCGGATCGGCTACGATCAGGTGGAAGAGTTTATTGATATCTGTTTGTCGCTGGAAAATCTGATCGACTACCATGCGCCCTATATCCGCCGCCCCGAAGCCGTCACCCCGCGCCCGATCGTCAACGACGAGGAGCCGCCGGTGGTCGAGGGCTTGCCGGTCGAGCGCGAGTATATGCGCGATTACATTAACCCGCCGGAGTTTCTGGAACGGCAGCGGCGCAAACTCGAAGAGGAGCGCGCCCGCCAGCGCCGCTTCCCAGAGAATCCGCAGCGCGATGTGCTGCTCTTTTTGATGAACTTTGCCCCGCTTGAGAGCTGGCAGCACACAGTGCTCGAGATTATCCGCGATGAAGCGTATTACTTCGCGCCGCAGGGCATGACCAAGATTCTCAATGAGGGTTGGGCCTGTCTGACCGGCGAGAGTTTGATCATCACTGACCACGGCCTGATCCCGATGCGTGACTTGGTGGAGCAGCGCCGCCGCGCCCGCGTCAGCGATGGCGAAAGCGTGCAGACGGTCTACGACTGGAATGTCTTTACCGCCTACCCGACGGTCACCATCCGCACCCGCGCCGGCCTAACCCTCTCTGGTTCGCACAACCATCGGATTCTGCTTGCCAATGGCGAGTGGCGGCGGCTCGATGCGCTGCACATTGGCGATCAGGTGCGCATCGCTGGCGGTACCGAGCTGTGGGCCACCGCACCGGCCACCCTCCGCCGCCGCCCGGCGCTCAAGCGGGTGGCAGCTTTGGCAACCGCGACGGCAACAGCGCCTACGCCTGTGTATCCTGCCCGTCGCCACAGCTACCGGCGCGCGCCGGAGATCGTGGTTGATGAGCCGTTGGCCGCCCAGCTTGGCGCGCATTGCGCCGCTCGCCCCGACCGGCGCGCGCTCGCCGCGATCTGCCGCTCGCCGCGCTCGCACGTGGTCGCCTTCCTGCGCGCCTTCTGCGCTAGCGCCAGCCAAACGAATGGCGACGGGATGCAGCTTGCGTGCGCCGATCACGCACAGGCGGCAACCATGCAGTTGCTGCTGCTGAACCTTGGCGTGATGGCCCAACGCAATGGCGCGATCCTGTATATTGCCGATGCTGCTGCGCTGGAACAAGCTTTCACCACCCCCGCCGCGCCCACAGCATGGGCCGATGAGGTCGTCGCTATCGAGCATGGCGTTGCCGATGTCTACGACATCTCAGTCACGAAAACGCATCGCTACGCGGCGCAAGGCTTTATCAACCACAACAGCTACTGGCACAGCACGATCATGACCCAGCGCGTCGCGTCGGCGGCTGAAATCATCTCGTTCGCCGATCTCCATTCGGGGGTGGTGGCGACCAGCGGCGGGAGGCTCAATCCGTACAAATTAGGCTTGGAATTGCTGCGTGACATCGAAGATCGCTGGAACAAGGGCAAATTCGGCAAAGAGTACGAAGAGTGCGACGATATCCGGCTCAAACGCACGTGGGATAAGCAGCTCGGCCTTGGCCGCCAAAAGATCTTCGAGGTGCGCCGGCTCTATAACGATGTCACCTTCATCGACGAATTCCTCACGCCGGAATTCGTGATGGAACAGAAGCTCTTCACCTTCCGCTATAATCGAGACACTGACCTCTACGAAATCGCTTCCCGCGAGTTCAAAGAGGTCAAAGAGAAGCTGCTCTTCCGGCTCACCAACTTCGGCCAGCCGGTGATCTTCGTCGAAGATGGCAATTACGGCAATCGCGGCGAACTGTACTTGCGCCACCGCCACGAAGGCGTTGATCTCAAGATCGATTACGCCCGCGAGACGATGCGCAATCTCTTCAAAATTTGGACGCGCCCCGTCCATCTTGAGACGGTCATTGACGAGAAACGCCGCTTGCTATCGTTCGACGGGCGTGATTTTAGTGAACGGCGATTAGATTGAGCGACGTAGTCACCATCCAACACGCTTTACGCACTGCCGCTGAACAGTTGCGGGCCGTCAGCACGACGGCCCGCCTCGATGCTGAGCTGCTCCTTGCCCATACGTTGGGATGGTCGCGGGCGAAGGTGGTCGCCGAACGCGACTACGCGCTAACATCCGAACAGCAGGCAACGTTTGCCGCGTTAGTTGCTCGTCGCGCCGCGCGCGAACCAGTGGCCTACCTGACCGGCCACCGCGAGTTCTTTGGCCTTGACCTGCTGGTTGACCGGCGCGTGCTCATTCCCCGCCCTGAAACTGAAGTGCTGGTTGAGCTGGCGATTGCTGAGGCGCGACGGTACGGCAACGCACCGCTGACAATCGCCGATATTGGCGTCGGCAGCGGCGCGATCGCGATTGCGCTAGCCATGCATCTGCCGCGTGCGATCCTCTATGGGGTCGATCTGAGCGCCGGCGCACTAGAGGTCGCTGCCGCTAATATCGCGCGCTACCATCTCCACGATCGCATCACCTTGCTGGAAGGCGATCTCTTGGCTCCGCTGCCCGGCCCGGTTGATCTGATCGTCAGCAATCCCCCCTACACGATTCTCAACGAGATCGAAGAAGGCGTCTACCGCTACGAACCGCACCTCGCCCTCGATGGCGGCCCAGATGGGCTTGACTGCTACCGCCGGTTAATCGCTGCCGCACCGGCATACCTCAAACCGCAGGGAGCTATACTATTAGAGATTGGCGCATGGCAAGCTGAAGCTGTGGTACACTTACTCAATCAGGCCATGCCGCAGGCTGAAATCGGGG
Organism: Chloroflexota bacterium; assembly: GCA_030550625.1. Lineage (GTDB taxonomy): Bacteria > Chloroflexota > Chloroflexia > Chloroflexales > Chloroflexaceae > Chloroflexus. The sequence continues at coordinate 22,519 of JAUQOZ010000330.1, forward strand.
TTCAGCGTGATCTGGCTGGGCGCGATCGAGTAGTATGGGCGCGTAATCCACATGTCATCCGCTGATCTAGCTCTGCATTGCCGGATAACGGTATACTACGAGCGGAGATCAGGAGGATTGCTATGACTGCACTCTTTGTCGCGCTCGGTATTGCCATCATCACGCTGCTCTTCATTCTGCTCTGGTATGTGCCGCATCTGTTGCAGCAACAGGCGGCGCGGAGCGAACAAGAAGCGTCGCAACTGCGCCTGATGTTGCTCGACATGCTCAACGAGCAGGAAGCAGTGATGCAACGGCAATCACAGCTCAGCGCGGCGATGACCAATTTGCAACAACAACTCGCCCAACTCACGGCAACCCCGCCGCAACGGGCCGGCGGCGAGCTAGATATGACGGCGGTGCGCCAGTTGGAAGAGCGGATCACGGCGCTGCAACAGCAAATTCAACGCTGGATTGAAGTGCGTGGCCAACAGCAACGCCAGCACGAAGTCAACGACAACGAAGCGTGGGCCAACCTGCTCAGTCTGCTGGCTGCCATTCAAGAGCGAATTGCCCACCTTTCAACCGAACGCACGGCAGTTTCCGCCGGCTTGCAAGCGCGCGCGTTATTGGAAGAGCTCGAGCAAGAGATGGCGCACTTGCGCAGCATCTCGGAAGATATTGCTACTCTGCAATGGAGACTGCGCCGGTCGCTGCACGAACGCGAAACCAGCGTCGCCCAGTTGCGCGCCCGCGCAGTGAATTCTTCCTCAACGGCGAGGCCAGCATGAGCATCATCGTCATTGACAATCAGCGCGTGCATTACGAAGTCTTCGGACGAGGACGTCCGGTCGTCTTTCTCCACGGCTGGCTCGGCAGTTGGCGCTATTGGTACACTTCCATGGAGGTTGTTTCGCGCCACTTCCGCACCTACTCGTTTGACTTTTGGGGTTTCGGCGAGTCACGCACGAGCGAGATGCCAACCATCCAAGGCTATTCCAATCAGGTCATCCGCTTCCTCGATGCAATGGGAATCGAGCGGGCAGCGCTGGTTGGTCACTCAATGGGAGGCATGGTTGCGATGAAGACGGCGATCGAACACCCTGAGCGCGTCACCCGCGTCGTCACCGTGGGAGCGCCGATTAACGGTGACTCGCTCTCGTGGATGCTGAAGCTGGTTGACCGCCCATTCTTCGCCGAATTCTTCGCCCGCCGGCCATGGCTGCGCCGCTCGCTCTTCCGCTTCTTCTTCGGCGACTCGCTCGACCCCGAAGTGGATGAGGTGCTCGAAGACAGCACCAAATCCACTGCCGACACCATCCGGGGCGCGATCCATTCGATGTGGCGCACCGATCTAACCCCAATGCTCGACAAGCTGCGTGTGCCGGCGCTGGTGGTGCATGGCGCGCGCGACGATATTGTCAACCCCAACCAACTTCAGCTCTTTACCCACGTGCCGATGGCGCAAGTGGTGCGCATGGAGCAGAGCCGCCACTTCCCATTTGTGGATGAAGCCGATCGCTTCCACGAGATTTTGCTGGGGTTCTTGCAACAGCCTGATCTGATCATCTCAGCACCCAAAGCAGACACCAAGCCCGCGGATGCTCCCATACCGCCACGGACTGAACCGCTTACGCCACCGGCCTCTGAACATACCAACCACATCGACAGCACCGAAACGTTGCTGCCACCCCATCCCGCACCACCGGCGCCACGCTCGGCTGCTCCGCCGAGAAGGATGTAGCTACCCTTATTGCAGTGCGCGGGGACGCTGCTCCATTGTCAGTGCGCGGAGCGCCGCCCTTCTGTCATTGCGAGGGAGTGGCGGCCCGCGCCGAGGGGGGCCGCCCGACCGAAGCAATCTCCCCCTTCGGCGGCAGCAACCGCTGAGCGGAATCATCCCGCGTGAGCGGGAGATTGCTTCGCTCCGCTAGCGCTCCGCTCGCAATGACAAGTGGGGAGCGGGAAG
>JAUQOZ010000031.1 GCA_030550625.1 Chloroflexota bacterium
GCCGGTGTGCGGCGGAAGATGCAAGGCGCTATAGCTTGAGCATACCGGAACGTACTTTCACATATGTGAAAAATGACGAGCATTTTGGACGAGTTTTCACGCTCGCCTAACGGCATACCCCCTTGCCAACGCGGCGGCACTCTCTGTTACAATGAAAGGTATGAGCGAACCCATCGCTACCATAACCTCCTCCTTCTCCAAGAGCTTCGTATCAGTAGCGCCGGTGTGCGGCGGAAGATGCAAGGCGCTATAGCTTGAGCATACCGGAAAGTACTTTCACATATGTGAAAAATGACGAGCATTTTGGACGAGTTTTCACGCTCGCCTAACGGCATGCCCTCCTTGCCAACGCGGCGGCACTCTCTGCTATAATGAAAGGTATGAGCGAACACATCACTCTTGCCGAGATTGCGCGGCTGCCGACCGCTTACAACGTCGCGCATATCCGTATCGAACCGAATATCATCCTCGCCCCGATGGCCGGCGTGACTGACAGCATCTTCCGCCGGATGATTCTGCGCCTCGGCGGCTGCGGCTTGGTCAGCACCGAAATGACCAACGCGGCCAGTGTCAGCCCCAAAGCCTTGCGCCGCCACCGGCTGCTCGACTATTTGCCGGAAGAGCGCCCGCTGACGATGCAGATTTCGGGCAACGATCCTGATCTGGTCGCCAACGCGGCTCGTATCGTCGAGCATTTAGGCGCCGATATTATTGACATCAACTGTGGCTGCCCGTCGCCCAAAGTGACCGGTGGCGGCCACGGTTCGGCGTTGCTGCGCGATCTGCCGAAGATGGAACAGGTTTTGCGCGCGGTGCGTGCGGCAGTGCAGATTCCGGTGACGCTGAAATTCCGTGCCGGGTGGGATGAGCAGAGTCTGAATTATATCGAAGCGGCACAACGCGCCGAAGCCGCCGGCGTTTCGGCGCTGGCGCTGCACCCGCGCACCCGCGAGCAGGGATACAAAGGGCAAGCCGATTGGTCGCGGGTTGCCGAAGTCAAACGCGCCGTCTCGATCCCGGTGATCGGGAGCGGTGATGTGACAACGGCGGTTGATGCGCTGATCCGGTTGCGCGACAGTGGTGCTGATGGGGTGATGATCGGGCGCGGCGCGATCGCTAATCCGTGGATCTTTCGCCAGATCGCCGATCTGCGCCGCGGGGTTGCGCCATTTACGCCGGCGCCGGCTGACAAGCGTAACTTGCTGATCGAGTACATGGCCATCTGCGCCGAGGAGTTGCCGGAACGGCTGGCTCTAAACAAGATCAAGCAGTTGATCGGCCAGTTCCATGTTGGCTTACCCGGCAGCAACCACCTGCGCGTGGCGGTACATACGGCAACCAGCCTTGCCGCTGCCCGTGACGCGATTGAGCGGTTTTTTGCGCCCTACCTCGACACTGACGCCGCGGTGCCTGAAACAGCGCTGGCGGCGGATTAAGGCGCCGGCCCTCAGCCATAACGAGAACCGTTGCGATTGAGGGTTTGGGCGTCGGAATAGCAATCTGCGATGCACGACGGCTATCTGTTTACGCTAGGCATTTGCGGCAGCGCCGATGAAGATGATCCGGCGCCAGATGTGTTGAGCGCGCTGCTCGGCCAATTGCCGCCGGTGAAGCGGGCCGCGTTTCTCGGCCCGTTGCCTCCCGGCCAACCCGACGCGCTGCTAGCCGATATCGTGGCCGATATGCACGATGCCGAGTTGATCGTAATCGTCTCGCCGGCTACTGTGCCGCAACTGCCGGCCCGCCTCAACGATCTCCTGCGTGCCGCTTATGCCGCCAATCTGACCAGACGCTACGCAGCATTAGTCGCAGTCGGGCCGCACGCCACCGCCGTGCTCAACGAATTGCGGGCCGCGGTTACGACATGCGGTTTTACGCTTGCCGGTGCGTTTGCGCTGGCCTCCGATACGCCGTTGCCGTACACCGGCATTCAAGCGGCGTACAAAACCGCGCGCGCAGCCTTAGCGCCGCATGCGCTACCATAGGCATAGTACGGGCAGAGCGCTGCTCTGCCCAAGAGCGCTGCGCTGCCCTATCGCACAGCAAAGCCACTATCGTACGGGCAGAGCGCTGCGCTGCCCTATCGCACAGCAAAGCCACTATGGTCACGCCTCGCATCCCAGCCAACAAAATCTGGATCGGCGACGAAGCCATCTACTATCTGTTAGCTCGTCCGGCGCTCAAACGCAGCTTTGATCACATCTGGTTCGCCCAATACGGCCCGCGTCCCGATCCGCAGCGTGGCCCGTACATCTTCTATCTGAACCATTCGGCGTGGTGGGATGGGTATATGATGATGCTCATTCACCGCGCGATTATGCGGCGAGCATTTGACAGTTATCTCATGATGGAAGAGCGGCAACTGCGCGCGTACCGTTTCTTTACGTGGTGCGGCGCTTTCTCGATCGAGCGGCGCGATCCCGCCGAATCGCAGCGCGCGCAAATCTATGCCGCGAACCTGTTGCGCGAGCGGCGTGATCGGGCGCTCTATATCTTCCCGCAAGGCCGGATCGAAGCCAACGACTACCGCCCGCTGACCATCTACCCCGGCATTGCCCGCATCGCGGCGCTGGCTGGCGATGTCACTCTCTGTCCAATCGCACTGCGCTACGAATTCCTCGGCCAGCAATGGCCGCATGCCTTTGTGCAAATCGGCCCGCCCCACCCGCCGGCCAGCCGCGACGATATTGAAGCGATCCGGGCCGATGTCGCCGCGCGGCTGACAGCGGCAGTTGACACGCTCCGGGCTGACGTCATCGAGCAGCGGCTAGGTCGCTTCCAGCCGCTGCTCAGCGGACGGTGGGGGATTGACCGCACGTGGGATACGGTTAAGGGTTGGTTTCGGCGACGCGACGCAGACGGCGGGCCAGCCGCGGCAGCAGCCAATCGCCTGCGAGCACGAGCATAATCAAGCCGCCGATCAGGGCCGGCAACACTTGGCCGCGAGCAAGGTTCACGACCACGAACATCGTGAGGTTGGTTAAATACAACACCGGCGGCAGCCACGGCATAAAGTGCTGCGGCGCATGGCTGCGGTGCGCCGCTTGCCGGCGCAACGCCAGCAACACCCACGATAAGATCAAGCTCGTCACCCACCACGCGACAAAGTTGGACGCAGGGATGCCATAGTAGAAACCGGTCTCATCACTCGTCCAAACCCAGTAGCGATTGATGTAGACGGCGAACGGCTCGATTGTTACGTCAAGCAGCAACGCAAACGACGCCGCGGTCAAAACGCGGGTCGGATTAAGCTGACGATCATCTACCGGACGGCCATCACGGTTGAGGATCCGCTCGGCGACGCCAACCGCCGCCACGACAATCAACAGCCATGCAAAGGGGATAGCCAGCGGCACCACGCCGAAGATTTGCGGTTGCAACACATCAGTGTACGAATAGCTCCCGAACGGAAAGCCGGTGGTTGCGCCAATGTGCTCAACCGCCCATGAAATGACCAGAATCAAGCCGGCTGCCAGCGCCCCCCACCAGCGATAGCGCACGGTCAGCCACACACCCATCAACGCGCCTTGCAACATCAGCAAAGCGCCACCCATCCACGTGCCCCATACCGGCACCCGATCCAGCGCGACCAATACGATGGCGAACGGGTAAATAAAGAGGTAAACCGCGAGCAGAAGAACAACACTGCGACGTAACTGTGGCAACAAAGATAGATCAGAAAGCATAGAGTAATATATTCCTGACAGACGGGTCATACCATTCGGCAGCCCCTATAGTTGATTATAGATTCGCTTTCATGGCCTGTCAAAGCCCATCAACGACCTAACTAGATCATCACGATTGCCAGCAGCAAATTGACAAAACTGTTATGGCAACAACCGCAAACATGTGCTACACTAATATGGGACTAAAGTACTATTCCTGCCAGCGCCGCCGCTACCTCTCATTCCTTGCAATGGCGCAGGATAAGCGACATGGGGGGTAACCAATGACACACACGCAAGCCAATGGCCATCCAGTGCGCATTCTCCTTGTAGAGGATGATAATAATATTGGGCGTATTATCGAATTTGCCATGCGGGGGCTTGGCATTCCATACGAATTCGTGTCGGTGTTAAGCGCGGAAGAGGGTCTCGAACGCTGGAAAGAGCAGCCATTCGATTTGCTGATCACCGACTACAATTTGCGCGGCATGAGCGGGGTGCGCTTGATTAAGGAGTTGCACGCCCAAGGGTACTATCCGCCAACACTGATCGTCACCGCCTATGACTCGGCTGAAGTGCGGAATGCAGCCGCTGAAGCTGCGGTCGATGGCTACATGACCAAGCCCTTTTTCATCGACGAATTGATCGAGCGGATTAAGCAACTGCTGCCCTCGGCCCACATTGTCCACGAGCGCGCGATCAACGGGTATTGATCTCATTCGTTACGACGAAGGCAACACGCAAGCAGCGTCAGACTAGCGTGCGGCAGGCGCCTGCCGCACGCTGTGTTTCAGCCGGCCACGTTAATCTAACACCGCTGGCGTGCGATGCAACGGCAGCAAACCGGCGGCAGCCTGTTCCGGCGACGGCAACGCCGACTCAGCCGGTTTGTCGGAAGCGGCCAACAGCAACGCCCCCCGTGCTTGCAGTTCTTGCCCCAGCCGGAACAGCTCGCTGCTGAGGGCCAGCCGGCCATCGGCCATGCGCGCTGCGGTTGTCACCAATTCGGCGCGGCGGAATTGGGTAAACGGGGTCGGATCACCGGCTTCGATCCGTTCGATCAATTGCTTGCGCAGCGCCTGCAACTCAACCGGCACCTGTTGCGCGGCAATCAACAATTCGAGTAGGGTCGGCGACAAGCCGGCGGCCAATTGCACTTCAATCGCCGGCAAATCAAACACCTCGACCGTGGCAAAGAGGGCCAGCGCCACCGTGTAGTCTTGATTGTCGAGGGTCAGACTGTGCCATTCCCGCCGGCACAACTCGGCATAATTCCGGCGAAACAAGCTGCGATCAAAGTGGTCGCCCAACAACTCGGTGGCAACCATCAAGGCTGCCTCGGCCCGCGCATCGTCAATCGCGCCATCTGACCGCCCGCGCGGGCCGAGGAGGGTCTTGTCAATATCGATCAGGACGGCGGTTTGCGCCCAATCCACCCCCCGCGCCGCTAGCTCTGCCGCCCATTGCTGCACCAAGGCCCAGCGGGTCGCCGTCGCGACCGCATCGGCCCACTCAAGGGTGGCCGGCGCTACTGGCCGGTCAACGCCGATGAAGCCATACGCAGTGATCTCGCCCAAGCTTTGCAAGTGAACGGTCAAGAGTCGATCATTCTCGGTATCGCCAATCACGGCCACGGTCGTGAGCGGCGGGCCGTTACGCAACGCCTGCGCCGCGCGGGCTAGCGCCAGAATCACGCGCGCGTAGGCCACATCCCGCTTACGCGGCGTCACGTTGGCCGGCAAGCCCAACACCGTGCGTAACGTAGCCAAGCCGGGCAAAGCAGGGTCGCACGGCTGCAAATCGCGATAGATCACATAATCGCCGGTGAGGTCGGCAATCGTTGCCCGCACATTCATAACCACCCCTGCGCATGCATCAGTTCAGCATTCAGAATCGACGCGCCCGCCGCACCCCGGATCGTATTGTGGCTCAGGGCAATCAACTTGACATCAAACAGCGAACACGGGCGGATCCGGCCCACGACCGTGGCCATGCCCCGGCCAGCGTCGCGATCACGGCGTGGTTGGGGACGATCGGGTTCATCACGCACAATGATCGGCTGTTCAGGCGCAGTGGGCAAGCGCAGTTCTTGCGGCAAGCCGCGGAACTGGCGCAAGACGGCTGCCACTTCATCGGGAGTCGCCTTGTGTTCGAGTTCGATCGACAGGCAGACCAGATGGCCTTCAAGCACCGGCACCCGATTGCAGTGCGCGGAAGTGGCAAAGCTCGCCGGCACAATCGTATCATCGCGCAACTGGCCGAGCATCTTTTGCGGTTCGACTTCAAGCTTCGGTTCTTCACCACCGATAAACGGGATGACATTATCGACAATATCGTAGCTGGGCACACCCGGATAGCCCGCGCCTGAGAGGGCCTGCATACTGACCAGCAGCATGCGGCGCACGCCAAAGGTATCGAGCAACGGACGCAGCACCATCGTCGCCGGGGTTGAGGTGCAGTTGGGGTTGGTCACAATCGCGCCTGACCAGCCGCGCCGGCGCCGTTGCACTGGAATAAGGTGCAGATGGTCGGGGTTCACTTCGGGGATCACCAGCGGCACATCAGGTTCCATGCGGTGGTTGGAAGCGTTGGAACAGACAATATGGCCGGCTGCGGCCAACCGCTGTTCAATCGGCCCGGCGACATTGCTGGGCAGAGCAGAGAAGACCAGTGGCGCCGGCAGATCAGCATCGGCATCGAGCACCGTCAGATCGGCCACCGCTGCCGGCATCGGCGTATCGAGCACCCAGCGGCACACCTCGCGATATTTCTTGCCGGCGCTGCGCTCGCTGCCGGTCAGCGCCACCACCTCAAAGAGCGGATGCCCTTCGAGCAATTGAATAAAGCGCTGGCCCACCGCGCCGGTGGCGCCCAGCACTGCAACCGGGATCGTAGCCATCCGAGACCTCCTGTCACTAGAACTCAGTCGCTTTCATTATACTCAAAGACGAACGGTTGCATAAACAACTACTAATGGTTATTATTCGCCCACGTTTGTTGTGAAAAAAGCCGTTAAAAGAGTAGCATTTCGACCCATGATGGTGTATAATCTCTGTGAGATCTGAAACATTATTCATCTCTGCCTCACTATTTGCGCTCCTCCCACGACGCAGGAGTCGTCATTTCTTCCCTAAGCAACGGTGATCACTGCTGATCACGCAGGAAGGAGCAGCACCATGATCGACCCGCACGTCCAACGATTGTTAGAGCACGTGCTCGATACACCAACCAAGCTGCATTTGCTCCTCATGTTTCATGAAAACCCTCGTAGCGAGCTATCGGCAGCCGCGATCGCCGAACGGCTCTTCCGCGATATTTGGAGCGTGCAACAGGCACTCGACGAACTGGCCGCATCCGGGTTCTTATCCGTAACTAACACCATAGGCGGCCAGCCGATCTACCGCTATACACCGCCACCCGAATGGCACGAAGCGATCCGGCGCTTGGTGCGCAGCTACAATGATCCGCTCGAACGCGATCTGATCCAGCGCACCATTCGCGATCTCGCTGCGTTAGCCTCGTTCCGGCGCAACGAATTAGAACGGTTCGAGTTTGCCTGACGTTCCTTTGCGGCGACAAGGCTGCTCCGGCGCGGGTGTGCCCCGCGCCGTTGCTATGCTAACACAGATCTAACACAGCCTGTCTTGACGCTGGCGACAACGCTCTCTACAATCGAAAACAGACCCATGCGGCGGTAGACTCTGCGGCGCGAGGCAGGTGTATGAAGGACTATTATCAGGTGCTTGGCGTAAGCCGTTCGGCCAGCGATGAAGAGATTAAGCAAGCTTACCGGCGGCTAGCGCGAAAGTACCATCCCGATGTGAATCGGGGCGATCCGCAGGCCGAAGCCCGGTTTAAAGAGATTAACGAAGCCTATCAGGTGCTGTCTGATAAAGAGCAGCGCGCCAAATATGATCGGTTCGGCAGCGATTTTCGCCGCTATGAGCAAGCTGGGTATGGCGGGTTTGATTACGGTAACGCTACCGATGTCGCCGATCTGTTTGAAACCCTCTTCGGCTCCCGGCGTTCCCCCGGCAGCGGGTTCAACGTCAGCCTTGACGGCCAAGATGTCGAGCAGAACGTCGAATTGACGCTCGAAGAGGCCTACCACGGCACCCAACGCTCGTTGCAGTTTTCCAACCCCAACGGCACTCCGCGCACCATTACCGTCAAGATCCCCCCCGGCATTGATACCGGCAAACGGGTGCGCGTTCCCGGCGAAGGCGCCCCCGGACTGAACGGCGGTCGCCGCGGCGACCTGTATCTTGTGGTAACGGTCAAGCCGCATCCCCGCTTCGAGCGCAAAGGCAATGATCTGTACACAACTGCGCCGGTGAGCATGTACACGTTATTGCTAGGTGGGCACATCCAGCTTCCGTTGCTCTCTGGCAAAACGCTGAAGCTGGCCATTCCACCGCAAACCCAAAATGGGCGGGTGTTTCGCGTCGCCGAACAGGGTATGCCGCTGATGGGCAGCCCGCGGTACGGCGACTTATACGTCACCGTGAGCGCCGTTTTGCCGACCAATCTTTCCCCCCAAGCCCGCCAGTTGATCGAAGAGTTGCAGCGGCTCACCGGAAATCCAGCCGAGCAGAAATGAGCCGGCGAGCCGGCCTATTTGGTACTTTCGCACAAAACCGCTTGACACGCTTGCCCAACGTGCGGTATAGTATTTGGTAATAATCCACGATAACAGTGCTGTTTAGCCGTACCGGGCGGTACAGTGGTCACACTCAACGATCGAGTGTGGCGCTTTCCTGTATCTTCCATCTTTATCATTTATCAATCGAACTGGATTGGCTTTGTTGCCGGGATGCGATCGCCGTAATCAGGCGGCGGTATTACTATCTCTACGGTAAATTGCAAAAGCGAGAGCGCGCTCGCCCTTCTCTCTCATCGCCGAGGAGCAGCGAGCGCGCTTTTGTCTTGTTCTGTATTTGGCATCCGTCTACTTAGTGAAGAGCAAGGAACGAGCGATGTACCTTCCTGCGCGAGACCCAGCCCGACTTTACGATCCGCGCTTTGAGCATGATGCTTGCGGCATCGGTTTCGTGGCCCGTGTGAATGGTCGGGAGAGTCACGATATTCTTGAGCTGGCCCTCACTGCATTGAGCCGCCTTGAACATCGCGGCGCAGTGGCTGATGATGCGCGCACCGGTGATGGCGCTGGCGTGCTGACCCAATTACCGCGCCGGCTCTTGCGCCGTGAGCTGGCCGCCGCTGGTATTAACGTCGCTGAGACTGATCTCGCGCTTGGCATGCTCTTCTTACCCGCAGATCCCGCCCAGTGCGCTGCCGCATGCGCGCTGATCGAGCAGGCGTTGGCCGAACACCAGTTACCGTTGCTGCGCTGGCGCGAGGTGCCGGTCGATCCCGATGTGCTCGGCGAGCGCGCGCGCAAGGCGATGCCGGCGATCCGGCAGGTGATTGTTGGCCGCCCGCAAGGGCTTGATGATCGTGCCTTCGAGCGCACGATCTTTCTGGCCCGCAAGGCGATGGAGAAGTATTTCCGCCGCGCCGGTCTGCCGGCCTATATCCCCTCCTTCTCATCGCGCACGGTTGTTTACAAGGGGTTGCTGCTCGGTTCCCATTTAGCCGATTTCTACCTTGATCTGCGCGATCCTGATTTCACCACGGCGCTGGCCGTCTATCACCAGCGTTACAGCACCAATACCTTCCCAACGTGGGATCGTGCCCAGCCGTTCCGCATGCTCTCGCACAATGGCGAGATCAATACCTTGCAAGGCAATGTGAACTGGATGCGCGCCCGCGAGCAAGCGATCACGTTGCCCGACGATTTCTTGCCCAGCGGTGCGCCGCCAATGAGCGAACTGCTGCCGGTGATTGACGAGAGTGGTTCTGACTCGGCAATGCTCGACAATACGCTGGAGCTGCTGGTGATGGCCGGGCGCGATATTCGCCATGCGACGGCGATGCTGGTGCCGGAAGCGTGGGAAAAGGTGCAGGATATTGATCCTACCTTGCGCGCCTTCTACCAGTACCATGCCTGTCTGATCGAGCCGTGGGACGGCCCGGCGGCGCTGGCTTTCTCAGATGGTGTGATCGTTGGTACGTCGCTCGATCGCAACGGCTTGCGCCCGGCGCGCTACATCGTGACCGATGACGGGTTGGTCGTATCGGGTTCGGAAGTCGGCGCGGTGCCGATCGCCGAAACGCGGATTGTCTGTAAAGGCAAGCTTGGCCCCGGTCAGATGCTGGCTGTCGATACCGCTGCCGGGAAGATTTACACCGATAGCGAAGTCAAGTCACTGCTGGCTGCGCGCCAGCCCTACACCGAATGGCTGAATGAGCATTTGTGTTATCTCCCCGCCGAGTTGCCGCCTGTCGCCACTGATGAACCAGAAGACCTGCAACCGTTGCAGATGGCGTTTGGCTATACCTCCGAAGAGCTGAACGTGATCCTCAAACCGATGGGGATGACCGGCCACGAACCGGTCGGCTCGATGGGTGACGATACGCCGATCCCGCCCCTCTCGCAGTGGGAATTGGGCCGCCCGCTGTTCCACTTCTTCAAGCAGCGCTTTGCCGAAGTGACCAATCCGCCAATTGATCCGCTACGCGAAGAGCTAGTGATGTCGCTCAGCGTCGGCATTGGCCGCCGCCGCTCGATCTTGCTCGAGACGCCAGAGCATGCCCATCTGCTGCAACTGACGTCGCCAATCCTGACCGATGCCCAGTTGCAGGCGATCCGCGCTCAAACCGATCCGCTGCTGCGTTCAGAGACGATCAGCCTGCTCTTCCCGGCCCGCCAGATTACGACCGAGAGTCTGCTGAAGGCGCTCGACCGGATTGGTGACGAGGCGGCGCAGGCGGTGCGCGAGGGGGCGGCGATCGTGATTTTGAGCGATCGCGGGGTTGATGCCGATCACGCTGCATTGCCCATCTTACTCGCCACCGGCGCTGTCCACCACCATTTGATCCGCACCGGCTTGCGCTCGCGGGTGAGCTTGCTGGTCGAGACCGGCGAGGCGCGTGAAGTCCACCATATTGCCGCTTTGATCGGCTATGGGGCCGAGGCGATTAACCCCTATCTGGCGCTGGCTAGCGTGCGCCGGATTGCGGTCGAGCGCGAGGCGGTGCGCCAGCGCGCCGAGCATAGCCTCGACCACGAGCCGAACGAGGTGCGCGCCCATACGCTCGCGCTGGAAGCCGAAGAGCATTTTATCCACGCGCTCGAAAAGGGCTTGTTGAAGATTATGTCAAAAATGGGCATCTCGACCCTCGACAGCTACTGCGGCGCGCAGATCTTCGAGGCGGTTGGGTTGGCCCACGAGGTGATCGAGCGCTGTTTTACCGGTACGCCGTCACGAGTCGGTGGCATTTCGTTCAATCGCATTGCCCGCGATCTGGCTGCCCGCCATGCCCGCGCCTTCCAGACCGGGAGGGTGACGTTGCCGCACCCCGGCTTTTACAAGTTTAAGAAAGATGGCGAATACCACGCTTTCAGCCCGGCAGTGGTGCATGCGCTCCACAAAGCGGTGCGCAACCCGCACGCGCTGAATGGCGACAGCACTGGCCCGGAACTGAGCAGCGAGGGTTATGCTACCTATCGCGCCTATGCCGAGCTGGTCAACAACCGGCCACCGGTCGAGCCGCGCGATCTGCTGGAGTTTGTGCCGGCTGGCCCGCCAGTGCCGATTGATGAGGTGGAGCCGATCGAGTCGATTGTGAAGCGGTTTTCGACTGCGGCGATGAGCCACGGCTCGACCAGCTCAGAGGCGCATGAGACGCTGTCGATCGCGATGAACCGGCTGGGTGGCATGGCTAACAGCGGCGAGGGTGGCGAAGCGCCGGAGCGCTACCACGACGAGCGCAACTCGCGGATCAAGCAAGTGGCGTCGGGCCGGTTTGGCGTTACGCCGGCTTATCTCGCTAGCGCCAGCGAGTTGCAGATCAAGATGGCGCAAGGGGCTAAGCCCGGCGAGGGTGGCCAGTTGCCCGGCCATAAGGTCAACGAAGAGATCGCGCGCATCCGCCATACTGTGCCCGGCGTCGCTCTGATCAGCCCGCCACCGCACCACGATATCTACAGCATCGAGGACTTGGCCCAGTTGATCTATGACCTCAAGCAGGTGAATCCGAATGCGCGCGTTTCGGTCAAGTTGGTAGCAACCGCCGGCGTCGGCACGGTAGCCGCCGGTGTGGCCAAAGGCTATGCCGATACCATCTTGATCAGCGGTCATTCCGGCGGCACCGGCGCTTCGCCGCTCAGCAGCATCAAGAACGCTGGCATCCCGTGGGAGCTTGGGTTGGCGGAAACGCAACAGACGCTGATCCTCAACGGGTTGCGCGAGCGGGTGCGGCTGCGCGCCGACGGCGGTCTCAAGACAGGGCGCGATGTGGTGATGGCGGCCTTGCTCGGCGCTGACGAGTTCTCGTTCGGCACCGCCGCGCTAGTGGCCGAGGGTTGTATTATGGCTCGCGCCTGCCACAACAACACCTGTCCGGTCGGGATCGCCACCCAGCGCGGCGATCTGCGGGCCAAGTTCCCCGGCAAGCCCGAAATGGTGATGGCGTTCTTCCGCTACTTGGCCCAAGAGGTGCGCGAAATTCTCGCCAGCCTTGGCCTGCGCTCGATTGATGAAGCGGTTGGGCGCACCGATTTGCTGCGCCAGCGCCATACCGGTGTTGAAGCCGCCGATCTGCTCGATATGACGCCGGTGTTGGGTGCGGCCAGCCTGATCGGGCACGGCCCGATCCGCCACGGCGGTAAGCCAAACGCACTGCCGCCAGAAGAGAGCCTCAACGACCGGATTATGCGTGATGCCGCCAGCGCGCTTGAAGCCAGCGGCCCGGTACGCTTGCAGTACCAGATCAATAACTGCGACCGTTCAGTCGGCGCGCGCTTGGCCGGCGCAATCGGGCATCTGTACGGCGACAAAGGCTTGCCACCCAATACGATTACGATCACGTTCCACGGTCACGCCGGCCAAAGCTTTGGCGTCTTCAATGCGCCGGGGGTAACGCTGCGGCTGATTGGCGACGCGAACGACTATGTCGGCAAGGGAATGGCCGGCGGGTTGATCACCATCGCTCCGCCGCCAGACGCGCAATACGTCTGGCACGAGAATGTGATCGCCGGCAATACGTTGCTGTACGGCGCCACTGGCGGCGAATTGTACGCGGCAGGACGAGTCGGCGAACGCTTTGCGGTGCGCAATTCCGGCGCAACGGCAGTAGTGGAAGGAATCGGGGATCACGGCTGCGAATACATGACCGGTGGCACGGTAGTTGTGCTCGGCCCGACCGGGCGCAACTTCGGCGCCGGCATGACCGGCGGTGTGGCCTATGTGCTCGACGAACACGGCACGTTTGGCCAACGCTATAACCCGCAGTTGATTGAACTGCGCCCGCTCAGTGATCGCGATGAGATGCGGTTGCGCGACCTCATTCGCCGTCACGTCGAACTGACCAAGAGTCCGCGCGGCAGTGAGATTCTGGCCCGCTGGGATCGTTATCGCAACCTGTTCCTCACCGTGCGGCCCCGCGACGCAGTGGCCCAACTCGAAGCCGCCGCCGAAGGTACCGAAGAACCGGCCAAAGCGCACGCGGCGTAACCGGCGCACAGCACCAGCAGACGGGACAGCTACTCTGTCCCGTCTGTCAGCTTTTTATCAGCTTGCAGACTAGCCGGGTCATGGTAAGATAAGGCGCTACGTCATCGCAGCATCGGGTAACTATCACCTTGCCCGATACAACCGTATCATCGTTTCGTGATTAGCAATGGAGAAGAGCCAAGTATGCTCTGGGTCAGCCTGATAGCACTGATGGTTCTGATCGCAGCTTCACCGGGGATTATGCTCTACTTTGAACATCGGCAGGCAGGCGCCAACCAGTTTGAGCAAGCCGGAGACACACCCTCGTATCAGCACGATGCTTCTTAAGCTGATGCAGCAAACGACGACCACTTCGCGTTCGGCACGGTTGGGCAGGCACACAGGCTTGCACATGATAGAACACCCACCGGCACAAGAGAAGCAACCTCCAACCACACGCCAGCGGTCGCACCACCAACGACGCTGGACGATGGTTGGTTTATTTTTGGTGGATCAAGTCCTGATCTTCGCCGGTTTTGCGCTGGCCTACATCTTGCGCTATCAAGTACTCTGGCCACCGCCATTTGACCAGATCATCGCTGAAGTGGCGATTGAAAATCAGGTGCCGTTCAGCGCGTTCTTACCTATCGTCTTCATGCTGCAACTGCTGCTAGGGTTGCGCTTCATCATGCGCGGCTTCTACCGCGCAAGCCGGCGAATGACGTTGCTCGATGAAGCTGAAGCTATCGCTGGCAGCGTGATCACGATGATCGCGCTGGTTATGGTGGTCGTCTTTCTCTACCGGCCATTCTTTTATTCACGGCTCATCTTCGCGTTTGCCGCCATCACCATGATAGGGTTGCTCCTGAGTTGGCGGCTCTTGCTAATCGGAATCCGGCACTGGTTCTGGTCGCGCGGTTTGGGCCGCGAACGAGTGCTGGTGGTAGGCGGCACCGGGTTGGGCCAATTGGTGATGCACGCGCTGACCGCATCACCGGGGCTCGGCTATACTCTCGCCGGTTATCTGAGCGAGCAACCAATCATCGCTGCCAATCGCGCGCGCGTGTTTCAACATCTTGGCGATCTTGACGATCTCGAGCAAGTTATCGAACAACAACAGATTCAGCAGGTCATCATTGCCTTGCCGTTTTGGAACTACGATCGCTTACCCGAATTAGCCGCGCGTTGCCAACAATTAGGGGTTGAGTATCAAATCGCGCCGGATATTTATCAACTAAGCTTTGACCGGGTTGATATTATGCATCTGAGCGGCGTACCGCTGTTGCAACCAAAAGAGATTCAATTGCACGGCCTGAATCTGGCGCTCAAGCGCACCTTTGATTTGGCAGCAGTCTTGCTGAGTCTGCCGCTCACGCTGCCGCTGGCCGCGATGATTGCGCTCTTGATCTGGCTCGATTCGGGCCGCCCGATCATCTTTCGCCAACAACGAGTCGGCAAGCATGGCCGCCCGTTCACCTGCTACAAATTCCGCACGATGGTGCCCGACGCCGAGCAGCGCCGGCAAGAGCTCTTGGCGCACAATGAAGCTGATGGGCCGCTGTTCAAGATCCGCGATGATCCCCGCGTAACGCGGGTGGGGCGTTGGTTGCGGCGCACCAGCCTCGACGAGTTGCCGCAATTGTGGAATGTGCTGCGCGGCGAGATGAGTTTGATCGGCCCCCGCCCGGCGTTGCCCGAAGAGGTCGCCCGCTACGAGCCATGGCACCATCGCCGGCTGGAAGTGCAACCGGGGTTGGCATGCTTGCCGCAGGCGCTGGGACGGAGCGAAATTTCATTTGATGAGCAGGTACGGCTCGATATTTATTACGCCGAAAACTGGTCATTGAGCCTTGACCTGCGCATCCTCATGATGGTTATTCCGGCGATTTTGTCTGGCCGCGGCGCGTGGTGATGCAGTTCCCAATGATGGCACAACGAGATTGGTCAGGCTGGCTGTGGCTGGCGAGTGCGATTGCGATCGGCGCTGGCTTAGCCGTTATGCCGCCCTTACTTGCAGTGAGTTGGCTGCTGGGGCTAGTTGGGTTGGGGCTTGCGGCCAGTGATCCGGTCTGGCCAGTGGCGCTGGCCGTCCTCTCGGTGCCTTTTCAGCAATTAGTGATGCTGCCCGGCGGCGTCAGCGTCACCCAGTTCTGCTTTGGATTGGTTGCGTTGAGCCTGTTGTGGCACGCGCGCCAGCGTTGGCCAACGCTGGGGATCCCGGGCATTACCTTTGCGATCTTCATTTGGACGCTGGCGCTCGCCGCTGCATTAACCCCCCTGAGCCGCAACGAGGGTCTGAAAGAGACGTTACGTTGGGGTACGGTACTGCTCATCTACCTCGCCGCAGGGTGGGCCTTGCAAGACCCTGCCCGCGCGCAATGGCGGCGGGCCGTGCTGGTGGCCTGTTTGCTAGCCGCGCCGGCGATCACCGGCCTGATCGGCATCGGCCAATACCTGACCGGCATCGGCCCGGAAAGCTTCGCAATTGGCGGCGGGCGAGTGCGCGCGTATGGCACCATCGGCCAGCCTAACTCGTTTGCCGGCTACCTTAACCAAGCATGGCCATTGGCCGCCGGGATGGGCTTAGCCCTGATCGAAACGCGGCGCTGGCGCACGTACCACTGGTGGCTGATCCTCGGCGCGATTGCCCTTGCCGGGGCTTGTTTGCTCGGCGGGTTGCTGGCCAGCTTCTCGCGCGGCGGTTGGATCGGGGCATTAGCCGGGGCGTTGGCGTTAGGCATTGCGTTTGCCGGACGGTACGGACGCCGGATCGTGGGAATCATTGTCACAGCGGCGTTGATTGCTGGCCTTGGGGGCCTCTTGCTGCTCAATAGCGGCTTGGTACCGGCAGCTTTCAGCAGTCGCGTCACTTCCATTCTCGAAAACCTACGCCCCTTTGATGCCCGCGGCGTTGAAATCACGCCGGACAATTTCGCCGTGGTCGAGCGCATGGCCCACCTGCAAGCAGCGTGGCACATGATTCAAGAGCGCCCGTTGGTCGGGATGGGGCCGGGCAATTTCAGCATCGCCTACGAACGGCTGGTGTACAGCGGGCAAACCCCAACATGGATCAAACCGTGGTATGATTCGCGTGGCCATGCCCACAACTACTACCTCCACATTGCGGCGGAAAGCGGACTGATCGGCGCGCTCGCCTATCTCGTTTGGCTCGGCAGTGTCTGGTATATTGCCATCGGCGCTGTCCGGCGGGCGCGTGATTGGCTCACGCGCGGCATCGCGCTCGGCGGGATAGGCGTGATTGGGGCGCTGAGTGGTCACAATCTCTTTGAAAATCTGCACGTCTTGAACATGGGAGTACAGCTTGGCGCCGTGATTGCGCTGCTGGCAACCATCACCGCCGAGCCTGCTTCCCAGCCAATTGATAACGAGGACGTATGACGTATCTTGTCACCGGCGCAGCCGGATTTATTGGCAGCCATCTGGTCGATCACCTGCTGGCGCGCGGCGAACAGGTGATCGGCCTTGACAATCTGGTTGATTACTACAGCCCGGCGCGTAAGCGACGCAATCTGGCGCAGGCGCTGCAACAACCGGGGTTCACCTTCATCGAGGGCGATATTCGGGATAGCGAAACCGTAGCGGAGATCTTTGCCCGCTACCGCCCGCGCTATGTCGCCCATCTCGCCGCAATGCCCGGCCCCCGGCCATCGATCGCCAATCCGTTGTTGTATGAAGCGGTGAATGTAGGCGGCACGCTAGTGATGTTGGAACAAGCGCGCCGCGCCGGGGTTGAGAATATGGTGATCGCCTCGACCTCATCGGTCTATGGCAAGACTGATCGCATCCCCTTCCGCGAAGACGACCCCACCGACCGGCCACTGTCGCCATACGCGGCGACCAAGAAGGCGGCTGAAGTGCTGGCGTACACCTTCCACAGCCTGTACGGCCTGCCAATCAGCGTGGTTCGCTTTTTTACCGTCTATGGCCCGCGTGGCCGGCCCGATATGACGCCGTACCTGTTTGTCGAGCGCATGGTGCGCGGGCAGCCCATCACCCTCTTCAATGGCGGTGAAAATCTGTTTCGCGATTATACCTACATTGACGACATCATTGCCGGTGTCATCAACGCGCTCGATCGCCCGCGAGCTTACGAAATTTTCAACCTCGGCCATTCGCAGCCGGTCGAACTGCGGCGCTTTGTCAGCTTGCTCGAACAGATTACCGGCTATCCGGCCCAAATCGAGATCAAACCGTTGCCGGCGACTGA
This sequence comes from Chloroflexota bacterium, assembly GCA_030550625.1. Classification (GTDB taxonomy): domain Bacteria; phylum Chloroflexota; class Chloroflexia; order Chloroflexales; family Chloroflexaceae; genus Chloroflexus. Next base: position 17,451 of record JAUQOZ010000031.1, read on the forward strand.
ACCGCCGATCACCTACGCCGATACGACCAAAGCCGGACAGCTCCTCGACTTTGCGCCAACGGTGGCAATTGAAGAAGGCGTGGAACGCTTCTGGGCATGGTATTGCGCAGAGATCGAACGTTAACTTAATTGATATTTGCATCCACGTCGTAGGATCGAGTAGGATTATGCCAGATAGCGAACCAGCAACCATAACGAAACACGGGAAGGCACACATACCTATGACCGATCAACCATCATCGGTTGAGCTACCGGCCACCGAACGCGGAGCAGATGGTGAAGAGCGCAGCAGCTTTTCGCTTGGCCAGCGGCTGCGCCAACCACGCACGCTGATCTCGTTTGGGATCGCGATTGCAATTGTTGCGTTTGCAGTGCGTAGTCTTGATATTGACATCTCTACGACGTGGCAATATATGCGCTCAGCCGACCCGATCCTGCTCGGATTGGGATTAGTGGTGTTTTACATGACCTTCCCGCTGCGCGCGTTGCGGTGGCGGATGCTGCTGGCCAACGCTGGGGTGCCAATCCAAGCGGGCCGGCGCAGTTGGGCTTCGTTGCCGGCGCTGATTGAGTACATCTATTTGTCGTGGTTTGCCAATTGTATTGTGCCGGCCAAGCTCGGTGATGCGTACCGCGGCTATTTGCTCAAGCATAACGGCAATGTCTCATTTTCGGCCACCTTTGGCACGATCTTCGCCGAGCGGTTGCTCGATATGATTGGCTTGTTCGGCTTGCTGGTGCTTTCCGGCTACCTCACCTTTGGCGCACAGATGCCTGAAGGCACGCAAATCGTCTTTCTCTTTGGCGGCTTGCTCGTGGTTGTGATTGTTAGCGGATTGGCCGGCATGCGCTGGCTGGGGCCGCAGATCCGCTGGTTTATTCCGCGCCGGCTGCACAATGTCTATGGCAATTTCGAGCAATCGGCCCTAAAGTCGTTTACACCGGCCATTTTGCCACGGTTGTTCGCCTTTACCGGCGCAATCTGGCTGCTGGAAGGATTTCGGCTCTGGTTTGTCATCCAGTCGCTCAATCACACTGGTCTCAACCTGACGCTGGCAGCGATTATCTTTGTCGCCCTTGCCTCATCGCTCTTAACGGCATTGCCAATTACCCCAGCCGGCTTGGGGGTGGTAGAAGGCACCATCACCGCGGTGCTGACCCTCTTCGGCATCACCGCTAGTCTGGGTGGCGCCGTGACCTTGCTCGACCGGCTGATCAATTTCTGGAGCATCGTCGTCTTTGGCTTTATCCTCTATGTGTTCAGCCGGCGGAAGTAGCGATGCGGATCGGGATCGATGTTACAGCGGGGATGTGGCAGGGGGCCGGCATTGGCCGGTATACGCGCGAACTGGTACGCGCGGCGGTACAGGCGGGGCCTGACCTCGCCTTCCACCTCTTTTATGCGTCCGGCGGGCTTGATCCGCAGAGTCCCTTTGCCCGCTATGCCCACGAATTAGCTGCGGCTTACCCAAACATCACCTTACGGCCCATCCCGATCAGCCCGCGCCTGTTGACGATCCTCTGGCAACGACTACGGTTGCCGATCCGGGTCGAGTGGTTGATTGGGCCGATCGATGTGGTGCATGCGCCAGATTTTGTCTTGCCGCCAACCAAAGCCCGCACACTGCTTACGATCCACGATTTGACCTTTCTGGTCGAACCAGCCTGCGCCGAACCAAATTTGCGTCGCTATTTGAGCGCAGCAGTGCCGCGTTCGTTACAGCGCGCCGACTTAATCGTGGTCGACTCGAAAGCGACGGCGAACGATTTGGGCCGGCTGTACGGCATTCCCAGCCGGCGCGTCCGCTTACTCTATCCGGCAGTGGATGGACGGTTCCGGCCAATGCCAGCGGCTGAGACGGCTCCGGTGCGCGAGCGGCTGCGCTTGCCCGATCGCTTCTTGCTCTTTGTCGGCACACTCGAACCGCGCAAGAATCTGGTGCGTTTGTTGCAGGCGTTCGCGCTCGTCGCCGCTGATAACCCCGACCTGCACCTCGTGATTGCCGGACGGCGCGGTTGGCTATACGACGAGATCTTTGCCGCAGTTGAGCGCTCTCACGCGCGTGAGCGCGTTCACTTCCTCGATTTTGTTGCCGACGACGATCTGCCGGCATTGTATAATCTAGCTGAAGCCTTCGTTTATCCGTCATTGTACGAAGGGTTTGGTTTTCCGGTCCTCGAAGCGTTGGCCTGCGGCACCCCGGTTATCACTGCTAAGGTGGCAAGTTTGCCTGAGGTGGCCGGATCAGCCGCGATCATGGTCGATCCGTTAGAGGTCGAAGATATTGCTGCCGGTATCCGCGCTGCGCTCGCTGATCCGGCGCCGCTCCGCGCCGCCGGGCCGCCGCAGGCCGCTACCTTTCGCTGGGAACAGACTGGACAGGCGCTGGTAGCAATCTACCGTGAGCTAGCGGCAACAGCCGCTGCCACTTGAGGATGATGAGCATGATGCAACCAAACGATCTGACTGCAGAAGCTCTTAGCCGCGGCGCATTACCGGGGCGCGGCTATGCAATAGCCCGGCGCATTTCGCAGATTCTGCACCCCGTACCGCTGGGTATTGTCAGTATTTTTATCGTCGGCGTGCTTGGCAGCGACAACCGAGTGAGCGGATTGTGGTGGTCGATCGTGTGCGCGTTATTGCACGTGGTGCCGCCGACCATCTTTTTCAATATTCGCCTGCGCCAAGGCGCGTATAGCGATGATGATATTTCGGTGCGCACCCAACGCAACGAACTCTACTTGTTTGGTATGGTGAATGTGCTGGCAGGTACGGCCATCTTGTGGGTGCTGAATGCACCGTTGCCGTTGTTGGCGATGCTGGTATCGGTAGCAGTGATGAACGCGATTTCGTTCGTCATTAATCTGTTTTGGAAGATTAGCATTCACTCGGCCAGCATTGGCTCGTGCGCTACGCTGGCCAGCATCTACGTGCCGGCGCTCGGCGGCATTTGCTGGGCGGCGGCTATTGTGTTGGGATGGGCACGGTTGCGCACCCGCAATCACACCCTGATGCAGGTGATCGCCGGGATGAGTCTGGCGGTGGTCTGCGTGCTTGGCGTATTCCGGCTGTTTGGGTTGGTGTGAGGACACGAGCTATGGCGCGCCGTGAAGGGATCAATCCCGATGCCGTCTATTCACGCGAAGAGGTAGCCCGCTTGCTCGGCGTCAGCCTGAGCACCGTGAAACGGCTGATTAGCAGCGGGCAACTGGCAGCCAGCCGGCCCGCCGGGTTGCGCCGGGTCTTTATTCGCGGGGCCAGCGTGTTAGAGATGTTGGAAACGACCCGCATCAATGGCGAACGTGACGATGAGTGATGCGACCGCAGCGAGCGTGCGGAATACTGCGGTCGTACAGCAGTGGTAGTTCTTCTAGCGCGTGCCGTCCGGCAGCACCGCGCCATCATCAGTCGTTTGCACTGGCAACGCCCGCACAATCACCCGCTGCTTAAACTTATCGGGGCCGCTCGGCGGCCAGCATGTGACCATTGTCACCACTTCATAGCCCGTCGGCGCGATATAGCGGGCATTGGCAAGGCGTTGCTCAGGCGACACACCCTCTTCATCAACGACAATCCGCTCGCTGACAATGTAGCGGTACGGCTGGCCACGACTATACACAATCACTTCATCGCCGGGCTTGAGGTAGAAGAGATCTTTGAAGACGCGGCCATAACCGCCCACATGGCCAGCTAACACGATATTATCGCCTTCGCCGGGGTTGGCCGAACCACGGTGCTGGCCAACCGCATACTCGGCCACTTGCCAGACCGAGATCAATTGACCGTTTTCTTCGATCGTATCCCAGCCGACTTCGATCACCTTAAAATCAACCCGGATCGCCGGAATGACCAGTCGATCGACTGTAGCCACCCACTCGGCGCGCACCGGCTCAGGTGGTTCGGAAATCAACAAACCGCTGTCTACTGCGGATAACGTACTTGTCGCGGGGGCGGCAGGCAGAGAAACCTCGCCAGCCGGCGCTGACGGCGCAACGGCAGGAGCCGGCGCTGACGGCGCTAGACCGGGCAGCACCGGCAACGGACGTGCATCAGCCGGGCGGAAGCCGCTGGTGGTCACCTGCGGCGCAGGGAGGGGCGAATCACCGCGCGCCGCCCAGCGGTAATATTCGATCTGCAAGGTCGTCACCAAGACATAGATCAACAAGCCGGCGCCAAGTACCATTAGGGCCGTACCGAGCAGCCACGGCCCGCGCCGCACTGGCGCGACGCGCCGGCCCGCGATTATATGCCAAATTCGTTCACCGAGCATAGGAAAACGGTGGAGCATTGCCAACTATCCTCATTGCTGTAATCTGCCTTCAGTATACCATGCGACCCGCCGGAGCGGATTGCGCCGCATCTTATGCTACGCACAGCGGAGACGAAAGGATGTATGGGGGCGATGATCACATCAAGATGCGGCTGGAGGAAGCCGGCGTTTGGAGAATCAAAAGGGCGGGTTGGCAACCCGCCCTTGCCCTGCTATCGCTCTACGCTACGGCTGAAGGCCTATGCCCTATCGCGCTTGCGCCGATCAGGCAATATTGGCCGGCTCATCATGCTGGAGCAACGTCAGACTGCCGCGCAATGCGATCAAGTCAGCGTCAGACAAAGCCGCGATCAGCGGATCAGGCGGCAACGCCGTGCCATGCAGCAGCAACAACGCCCGCATCGCCAACGGCCACGAGGCATCACCTGCTTCAGCAGGCGGTGATGACGGCTGATCGCCGGTGAATGGAGGTTGGGGCAAAGCAGGGGGGGTGCGACGAGCGGCAGTCATGAGTTCTCCTCTCTATCAATCATATTGATAGTGTAGCCGGAAGCAGCCCGATCGTCAAGCTCATTCGCCAATCAATTCATCGATTCGCTCAAGCACATACGTCGGTTGATAGGGAGAGCGTTCAAGATCGGCGCGCTGGCTATCACCAGTCAACACCAAAGCTGTATCCATACCGGCAGTGACACCCATCGCAATATCAGTCATCAAGCGGTCGCCAACTATCAGGCAGCGTTCCGGCGGCAACCCAATCAGATTGCTCACCGTGCGGGCCATGATTGGCGATGGCTTGCCAACGATCACCTCACAGCGCGTCTCAGTGCATGCTTCGATCGCGGCAATAATGGCCGCAGCGTCCGGCTCGCCGCCACCGGGCACCGGGCAGAAGCGATCGGGATTAGTCGCGACCAAGCGCGCGCCGGCCCGGATGGCATCAAAGGCAATTTGGAGCTTGCGGTAGGTAAAGGTGCGATCAAACGACGCGACCACGAACTGAATCTCACCCGGACGTTCGCTGATTGGGAAGCCGGCTGCCTCAAGCTCGCCAATCAGCGGCGCTTCACCCACTACAAACAGCGGCGCACCCGGTGCGTTCGCCAACAGCCACTCTACCATGACCGCCGAGCTGGTGACAATTTCGCTTTCATCGGCGGCAATGCCGAGACGTTGCAAGCGTTCGGCGTATTGCCGGCGGGTTTTGGTCGGGTTATTCGAGAGAAACGTGATCCGGCGCCCCTCACGGCGCAAGGTTGCTAAGAGCTCGGCAGCTCCCGGTAAGAGGGTATCACCGAGATAGATGGTGCCGTCAAGATCAAAGATGTAGCCATCGTAGCGGGGGATTGATTGCATGGTGTCTCCAACACTATCACACATCGCCAATATCGTTTGAGATGGTACCATATCTAGCGGCGCCGGTTGATCAAGGCAATTAAGAGGGGCAACCAGTATGTTGCCCCTCACAGATGCGCACTATTCGCTTTTTATGGGATGGCCCACAGGCAGCCTATAACTCAGACCTCATAATCCAAACACATCGAGCATATAGCGGAGATTCTCGAGCGAAACCGGCTTGTGCAGAAACAGTGACGAACCAGCCGCGATAGCATCGGTTTCGGTATCGGGATCGGCGGAAACGACCACGATCGGTATCGTGTACCCCTCCTGCCGTAAGGTGAAGGTCAGATCGAGACCATTCAGTTTTGGCATATGGAAATCGGTAATAATCAGATCGTACTCTTGCCGGCGCGCCATCTTCAGGCCATCGGCGCCATTTGTGGCTGTTTCAATTTTCACGCCCCGTCGCAACGCCTTCATGGCGTTGTGCAAGAACGAGCGCACATTAGAGTCGTCTTCTACGATGAGAATGCGCATAGGTGTCTCACTCAATCCGTTCAACAAATATCACTTCATGAAACGAGCGCGGCGGAGCAATTTCCACATCTTTCATCTAACACTCTCGTCATTTTTGGCGCCGAGATCGGTAAGATGTGCTAGGATCAACCAGAGCAGGCTTGTTGAGGAGGTTGCTATGCCACAACGACAGCGCCTCGGCGTCGTCACCGGGGGATCGCTGCTAGAGGGGTTGACCGTCCGGCTTGACGCCGGCACACCGGTCGAGGATGTGCGAGTAGGCAAGTTTGTGGTGGTGCAGGGGCAGCGGTTTACTTTCTTCTCGATGGTGACGGATGTGCGCCTCGGTGCGACCACGCCCAAGGTGATGGCTGATCCGCCGCCGGATGACGAATTCTTCAGTCACGTATTGGCCGGTACGACTACCTACGGCGAACTCCGGCTTGATTTGCGCCTGATGTTGCCGCTCGACGGCAGCGCCGATTTGTTGCCGGTTAAGACGGTGCCGCACCATTTTGCGCCGTTGTTTGAAGCGAGTGACGCCGATTTCACTCAAGTCTTCGGCCACGAAGAGGGTAGCCGGTTTATGATCGGGACGCCGCTCGATATGTCAGCGCCGGTCTGTATTGATCTAAACCGGCTGGTCGAACGCTCGAACGGGGTGTTTGGCAAGAGCGGCACCGGCAAGAGCTTTCTGACCCGGCTGCTGGTTTGCGGCGTGATTCTGGGTGATGTCGCATCAAACCTCATCTTTGACATG
>JAUQOZ010000100.1 GCA_030550625.1 Chloroflexota bacterium
CAGCGCTATAACGCAATGCGTTGCATGTTCTGGGCAACATGCCGTATAATACTGATATATTTGTGCAAAACGTTGCGATAGGCAATGCAAATGCTTGACAAAACTGTCATCCGGTGCGAGCAGGTCACGAAATCCTACCTTGAGGGTGATCAACAGCGCACCGTGTTGCACGATATTACGATCACTGTAGCTGCTGGCGAATTTGTGGTGTTGCTTGGCAAGAGCGGGAGCGGCAAGAGCACGCTGCTCAATCTGGTCAGCGGGATTGACACGCCGAGTTCGGGCGCGATCTGGGTGGCCGGCCAGCGGCTTGACCAACTGAGCGAACGGGAACGCACGCTCTTTCGCCGCCGGTCAATCGGGTTTGTATTCCAGTTCTACAACCTTGCGCCAACGTTGACGGCGCTCGAAAATGTGTTGTTGCCGCTCGAGTTAAACGGCCAGCGCGGGCCAACGGCGCGCGCAACGGCGTTAGAGATGGGCGTTAGAGATGCTGGCTGCGGTGGGGTTAGCCGATCGTGCTAACACCTATCCTGATCGCCTCAGCGGCGGCGAACAGCAGCGGGTAGCGATTGCCCGCGCGCTGGTGCATAACCCTGATCTCGTGTTGGCTGATGAGCCGACCGGCAATCTTGATAGCGATACCGGTGCGCAAGTGCTCGACCTGCTCGACCGGCTCACCCGGCAGGTGGGCAAAACGCTGCTGATGGTGACACATAGCCGCGAGATGATAGGGGTTGCCGATCGGGTGTTCCAATTGCGCAATGGCCGAATCAGCGAAGAAACCGTGCCAGCCATGCGATGAGCAGGTTGTTAGCCGTAAGTGACGCTTTATTCAGCCGGTTGCAAGAACAAGGTGTTACGCTTCACTTGTGACTGGCATCTGTAAAATAGAGACGTTGTTTCTTACTTGATTGATGAGGAGGTAGACGAAGCATGATGCAAACCAATCACCATGCAACCCCCAAGGCGCCGCGCTGGATCAAGACCGCTGCTGGCCAGTGGGCGTGGGCCACGAATGAAGAGTGGCGCCGCTTTGCTGATCGGGCGCTGAGCGTCAGCGAGCGCCAGCAGTTGTTGGCCGAAGCCGAACGGTTGCATGCCCAACACGCACCGACCGTTGACCACGCCTAAGCGGCGCGTGCCAGCGTTCAATGATTGCGGGTGGCAATGGCGCCACCCGCGTTGTTGTTTTTGCGCGGAGGTTGTGCGCGCCGAAGAGTAGGGGCATAGCACAGCTATGCCCCTACTCTTCGGCGCGCACGCCTAACACGATGCTGCTGCCGCGCGGGATGTAGTCGCCGTTATTGATCCCGATCACTTGATTGTTGCCTGTGACCCGTGCGGCGCTGACCACTTCGTTAGGCGCGTAGCGGTCGAAATTGGGCAACCGGTCGCGGCCCTGCACGTCAACAAACACAAGCGTTAATCCCGGCGTATTGGCCAAGATCGCTTCGGCCTCGGCGCGGCTGCGCCCAATCACGTCAGGAAAGCGCACGACATCGCCAAGACTGACATAAATCGTCACCGTATCGCCTTGCGGAATGCGCAACGTTGCGCTGGGCGATTGGCGGATCACAAAACCCTCATCAACCCGCTGGCTCGGTTCTTCCACCACATTCACCGCTAGACCGGCGGCAGCCAATTGGTTGCGGGCAATATCTTGGCGTGTACCAGTGACGTCCGGCACTTCCACCAATAATGGCCCTAAGCTGACGGTATATGAGACCGGGCTGTTCTCTTCGACGATCGTGCCGGGCGGGATGGCCTGCGTGATGACAATCCCCTGCGGCACGTTGCGGTTATGCTCGCTGCTGGGCACAGGAATGAGCTTGTTTTGCTGCAACAACGTGCGCGCTTCGCCATCGCTGCGGCCAACGAGTTCGGGCACCGTGACGGTTGCCACCTCAGTAGGCGATGGCACGACCTCGGTGCTCTGGCCATTTGGCGGTGGGGTAGTCGGTGGCCGTGAGAGATTACCGAAAAGATTGTTCAGCATCCCGCTGCTGACGATAAAGACGACTGCCAGCACACCGGCCAGCGTGAGCATCCCTACCAGAAAGACGCCGCACCCCAAGCCTTCTTGCCGCGGGGCGCGGGCAGTGGTTGGGCGTGGGCTCGGAATTGCCGCCGGACGGCTCGCTGTGACTTGAGCGGGGCGGGGCGGCGCGGCGGGCCGCACTTGGGCCGGCGGCTCGACGCCGGGGTTGATTACCGTGGCTTGCGTCACTAGTTGCTCATACGAACGCAACTCTTCGGCCAATTCAAGCGCGCTGCGCTGGCGTAGGGCCGGGTCTTTAGCTAGCGCGCGGAGGATAATGGCTTCAAGTGCTGCTGGAATCTGCGGATTGTACCGGCGCGGCGGCGGCGGCGGTTCGCTAATGTGCTTCATCGCTACCGCGACCGGCGTGTCGCCGGTGAAGGGCAGCCGGCCAGTGAGCATTTCGTACAATACGACCCCCAGCGCGTAGATATCGGATTGCGGTGTCGCCGGGCGGCCCTGTGCCTGTTCGGGGGCGATATAGTCAACGGTGCCGAGCGTGATGCCGGTCTCGGTCATCGCGGTGGAAAGATGGCTCTTGGCGGATTGTACCGGCGCGGCGGTGGCGGTGGTTCGCTAATGTGCTTCATCGCCACCGCAACCGGCGTGTCGCCGGTGAAGGGCAGCCGGCCAGTGAGCATCTCGTACAAGACGACCCCCAGCGCGTAGATATCGGATTGCGGTGTCGCCGGGCGGCCCTGTGCCTGTTCGGGGGCGATATAGTCAACGGTGCCGAGCGTGATGCCGGTCTCGGTCATCGCGGTGGACAGATGGCTCTTGGCGACGCCGAAATCGGTAATGCGCACCTGCCCGTCATCAGTGACAATGATATTTTGCGGCTTAATGTCGCGGTGAATCAAGCCAGCGCGGTGAGCGGCGTGCAAACCGCGCGCAATCTGCTCGCCGATCCGCACTGCGCGCGGGATAGCGAACGGAGCTTCGCGGTTGATCAATTGCTTGAGCGTTGATCCCGCGACATATTCCATCACAATATAATGCTGGTCGCCATCTTGGCCGACATCGTAGACATCAACCAGATTGGGGTGGCTCACCATCGCCGCCGCGTGCGCTTCGTGGCGAAAGCGGGCCAGAAAGTCGGGATCGGTCATCAAATGGGAATGGGGAATCTTAATCGCTACCGGGCGATTCAGCCGCAGATCACGCCCCAGATAGACGCGAGCCATGCCGCCATCGCCGAGCAGTCGTTCAATTTGGTAGCGACCGTCAAGTAGTTGTGGTTGCATTGGTAAGCGATCTTGCACAAGCATTCAAATCAGTGACGAGTTACCACAATTTCACCGTGCGGGCTGGATTGGCCAACAGCGGGCCATTCGCATCAAGAATGGCTTCCAGCAACGCCAAATTTACTACATCATCGCGGTTATAATCCAGCAAGGTTTGCAGTGCAGCGTGATCGGCATACTGCTCGTAGCGATCCCACAACCGCGGCGCATCGCGCCCGCTGAGGCCGGCAGAGGCGCGGGCAATGCCAAGTTTCTCTTCAACGCCCTTCAGCCCGCCACGCAACCCACGCCGGCGGCATTCGTGCAACAAATCGCGATGGGCGAATTCGGCGCGTAGATCAGCATGCAACTGGCGCTTGATCACCGGCAGATCAAAACTGCTGCCGTTAAAAGTGACAATGGTCGTCACACGTTCCAACGCATCATACAGCGCAATATCACTAATCCCGCCGCCAACCAACTGAATGATGCCCCGATCTTGCCGGTAGATGCCCAGCACGCTAATGACGCCGTTGTAGGCCGTTTCGATATCGAGATAGGCGCGCATGCCAACTCGCGCTCATTATGGCACGCCCCTTGCAGGGCGTCAATGCGCGCTACATCCTATGCTATAGTAATCAACGTTTCAGTGGTGCGATTTGTTTCTTGTAAGGAGTCGCTATGAGTACCTCGCCCCACCGCATCATTCTTGATACCGATCCCGGTATTGATGATGCGTTAGCTATTTTACTAGCACTCGCTTCACCCGAAATCGAACTGGCCGGCTTGAGCGTGGTGCATGGCAACTGCACCTTAGCCGAAGCGGTGGCGAATGGTTTAGCCGTGCTCGAATTGGGCGGCGGCCAGCAGGTGCCGTTGTTTGCCGGTTGCGACCGGCCTCTGCTGCGACCTCTGACCACGGCGCACGATACCCATGGCCAGCGCGGATTAGGCTATGCGCGACTGCCGGAAGCGCAGTTACAGCCGGCGAATGAGCATGCGGTCGATTTTATCATTCGCACCGTGATGGCTGCTCCCGGCGAAGTGACGTTAGTCGCCGTCGGGCCGCTGACCAATGTCGCGTTGGCGCTGCGCAAAGAGCCACGGCTGGCCGGTGCGTTGCGCGCTATTGTCATGATGGGTGGCGCGCTGCGCGCTGATGGCAATGTTACGCCGCGCGCCGAGTTCAATGTGTATGCCGACCCGCATGCGGCCCAGATTGTCTTCTCATCAGGTGCGCCGTTGGTGATTATGCCGTGGGATATCACGCGGCTGGTGCGGCTGCACGAGAGCGAGGTCAACCGGTTGGCGCAGGCCGGCAAGCCAATTGGGCGCTTCATCGCCGATGCGACCCGTTTTTACATCGAGTTTCACCGCCGATACTTTGGGTACGACGGGTGCGCAATCAACGACCCGGCAGCGCTGGCGTTGGTCTTTCTGCCCGATCTGGCTACCTATGCCGATGTGCATGTTACTGTCGAGACGTGCAGCCCGCTGACGATGGGGTTTACCGTGGCCGATTTCATGCTCCAAGATGGTCGCCAACCGAACGCGCGGGCAGTGGTAGCGTTTGATACACCGCGCTTCCTGTCGCTCTTCGTCGAGCGGATGCAGGCGCTTGAGGAACGGTTGTACGGGGCGTCATAGCGCCAGCGCTCTTCCCTATGACGACGGCATTCGCCCCAAACGTGCCCTGATGATGTTGAGCAAAAAGGTTGCCGCTTCCAGCCGCAAGGCGATGGCAAGCAGCGTATAGATCGCGATGCCGGCGCTGCCCGCTACTGCTACCTGCGCGAGTGGCGGCCAGCTCTGGCCTAGTGTGGCAATGCCACTCACGGCCAGCGCCATGATGCCGCTGGCGATCACGCCTTTCGCCGTTGCTTCACCCAGCCGCAAGCCGCCCAATGGCAACGATCGCTGCAACAGCCATGCGGTAATGATCGCATGGCCGATCCATTGCGCCGAATTGCCCAAGACTAATCCCAAGAAGCCAAGCGACGTCCATTCAGCGAGCGGCACGGCCACTGCCAGATAGCAGAGAATAGCTGCACCTTGGATCAAGTTGGGGGTGAGGGTGTTTTTGCGGGCGTAAAAGGCAAACAACAACATCTGATCGATCGCGGCTGCCGGCAATCCCGGCAGATAACCGAGGAGCGCGAGCGCAGTGATGGCCGTATCTTCGGCGCCAAACGCGCCGCGCTCAAAGAGGGTGGCGGTAATCGGCTGGCTCAACGCGGCCAGTCCGGCAGTGGCCGGCAGGATCAACAGCAACACAATCTTAAGACCCATCGCCAGCGTGGCGCGAAACGCCGGCTCGTCACCGGCGGCGCTCTGGCGTGAAAGGGTTGGCAAGACGGCCAAAGCCACCGCGGAAGCGACGAGACCCAACGGAAACTGGATCAAGGTAGTGGCAAAGCGCATGGTCGAAAGCGCCGCTGGGAACCCCGATGCCAGCCAGCGGTCACAATCCCAATAATCATGCCGGTGTTGAAAGCAGCCGCCACAAAAGCAGGCAATAAAAACCGGCGCTGGGCATGCAGCACGGCGGTAACGATCCCCGAAATACCCATGAGTGTCACCGCCGGCAGCAGCCAGCCGACTAAAGCCACGGCTTCAGCCTGCAACGCTGACTCGGTGGGGCGAGCAAGCAATGCCACTGCGAGCGGCGCCTGCCATGCCAGCAGTGCGCTAGCGATGACCAGCATCGTAAACGCGAGGGTGATGACCGTGGAAACAACGTGCCAGAACTCGTCACGGTCACGTTCGGCGTATTCGCTAAACACCGGTACCAGCGCCGCGCTGACCGCGCCGCTGATCAGCAGCTCGTAGAGCGCATTGGGTAGCGTCCATGCCAAGGTAAAGGCATCAACTTCCAAACCGCGGCTGAAGTAGGCGGCGATAATCGGCTCGCGCACCAACCCCAACACGCGGCTGGCGACGTTGCCTAGACTAATCAGCAACGCCGCCAGCGCAATGCTCCGAAAGACGCTCGTCGAAGAGGAAGTTTCGGTCACAGGAATGCACTACTCGCCGCCAGCCGTCGAAACGGCCTCGCCGGTGAACTGGGCGACAATCCGCCGTAATGCTTGTGGTTGAACCCGGAAGGTTGCGCCGCCGCCAAGTTCGACAATCGATGACGAGTCAATCGCGTAGCGCAAGATATTCTCGCTATCAATCGTGCGGGCAAAGCTGGCGAGTTCGAGCATCGTGCGACGGCTGAGATCAGTAGTGACGTAGCCGCGCAGTGCGCCGGTATAGTCATCGAGGCTGGTCAATTGCTGGAGCAGCCCCCGGTCGCGGATACGGTGGAAAATGGCCATCAACACCTGCTGTTGGCGCTGGTTGCGGCCAAAATCGCTATCGGCGTGGCGAGTGCGGGCATAAATCAGCGCGCGCTCGCTATCCATCCACTGGCGACCGGCATTGAACGAGACCTCGATGGTGCCGTAATCTTCGGTGGGGTAGGCCGGATCATAGATGGGGCGGGGAACGTCAATCTCAATCCCGCCAATGAGATCGATGATCTTTTTGAACCCTTCAAAATTGATCAAGATGAAATGGTCAACCGGCAACCCCAACAGCTTACTCACCGTTGATTTGGCCAGCGCCGCGCCGCCGCCGGGGCCGAATCGATTCTCGCCAATCGCATAGGCGGCATTAATCCGGCCTTCGCCGCCAGTGGGATAACTCACCCAGAGATCGCGCGGAATCGACAGCATGCTGACGCGCCCAGTATCGCGGGCGATATGCACTAGCACGATCGCATCGGTGCGAGTGGGGCCGGTATCATCAGGCCGGGCGTCGGTGCCCAACAAGAGAATGTTCATTTCGGGCCGGCTAAGCCGCAGTGCTTCAGCAGTGGCCGTTGCTGCCGGCGGGTTGTCAACCGGCGATGGCGCGATGACGGTTGGCTGCGTCGCCGGAGGGGCTGGCGGCGGGCCGTAAAGCTCGTTAGTAGTGGTGACCGTTTGAGGGGTTGGCGCAACGCTCGCTTCAGTAGGCAACGTTACCGGCGTGACAATCATTGCGTCAATATCAGCCAGCGCCTGACGCCATTCAAAGGCAATGCGCAGCATCATGGCTACGGCAATCAGACTTATGATGAAAGCGGCGCTGGTCAGAATGCGCCTGCGCAAAGCCAACATAACCTCCTGCTCCGAATTTCAGATGCCGTTCGCTTTGGCTGTGCGACGTGACAATACTGAAGCCACCCCGGTTTTCTGTCACCGTCGCGCATTGCGGCGATCGGACGCGGATCGGGCATCTTTGTGATAATCTTCCGCACCGACTGTTACTATACCATATCACGCCAAATACGTGAACATCAGACACAATGATGGATAGCTGAAAAATGGCTGATGTGAGCGCGAATCTGAAGCAGTATTGCGTTTATTGCGGTTGCATTGCGGGTTTAGCCCGCCGGCCTCGTTTGAGAATGGCAATTTGGCAGCAATTGGGTTGCTAACCGCCGATCAAGCCCACGTCGCCGCTCTCAACCACGCTGACTGCGCCGGAAGGTTCGCGCACGAGCAACGCACCGCTGCGCGTGACATCCACTGCCGTGCCGTGGATTGTGCCACTACCGGTCGTGATCGTGACCATCTGACCAAGAGTGAGCAACCGGCTGCGCCACGCCTCCCACAACCGATCGCTATCACCGGCCTGCAATTGGCGGAACCAGAAGTCATACCGGCGCAGCAATGCCTGCAACAGCCTGAGCCGGTCAATGTCCGATGCACCGGCAATCGTCAAAGCTGTTGCGGGGTAGAGGGTGGCTTGCGGATCAGGCGCGGCGCTCACATTGATCCCGCAGCCAATAATGGCCCACGCCAGCGTGCCGTTATCCCAGCCGCCTTCGAGCAAGATGCCAGCGGTTTTAGCCCAGCCGGCGGGTGTCTGCACTAACACGTCATTTGGCCATTTCAACCCAGCGCGCAGCGGCGTTTCGGCTTCGATCGTTTCGAGCAACGCTACTGCCGCTAGCCAAATCAAGGCGGTGGGTGTCGTCGTGATGGCAGCCGGTGGGCGGAGGCCCAGCGAAAAGAGCAGCGCGCTGCCCGGCGGGGCGACCCAACGCCGGCCAAGCCGGCCCCGGCCCGCCGTTTGCTCTTCAGCGACGATCAATACCGGCAAGGCGCTCGGTGGCAGGGTCGCGATGGCAGTACGCGCCAGATCCATCGTCGAACCAACCTGTTCATAACAGTGAATGGTGACCGGTAGGGTCGCGCCGGGCGCTAAACCGGCGCGAATCGCGTCAGCGTCGAGCATACGTTTCTCTTGCCCGTGATGGCGAAAATGAAAAATCGCTAAAAATCCACCAAATGGTATGGACGTGGTAACAATTTTTCGTTATACTACTCACTACTGAAGCTATGCACGTACCCCTGCGTACTGAAGCTATGCACGTACCCCTGCGGGTGCTCACCTCTTCGCAGCGGAAAGGATACGCGTATGACCACACTCATCCTACTGGCGGCATTCATCCTCATTGCCGGAGGATTGTTCATTTCGCTGCGTCGGGTGCAGCCTGAGCCGATCCGGGTTCGGGTCCGTGATCGTGACTTGCCGCGCCGTCTGCGCCGCTAACTGTTCCCTATTGTACCGCAGCTTTGCACGCCGCGCCTCCCCTCGCGTTGAGGGTTGGCGTGGTTGTGTTTTTAGGGAACTTTTTCCTTGCTGGGAACGTCCTTGAACCGGAATGCCAGTGCAGGTGTTGCTTGAGGGAGGATGCCGCATGCAGACAAAGCGTGCGTGGCGTTGGCTCGTGGTGGTGATGGTTTTAGCAATGATCGGGCCGGCGTGGCTGGCTCCGGCGGCTGCCCAGAATGCCGATGTAACGCTGACCGTGCGGCCTGCATTTCAAGGCTTTGCGCGCTCTGGCACATGGCTGCCGGTTGTGATCGAGGTGACCAACAATGGGGTTGATCGCACGGCAGAAATTGTGGCCGGCACTCCGAATGGGTCGTTCCACAGCGCCATCATTGATTTACCCGGCGGCAGTCGCAAAGGCATGACGCTCTATCTCCACATACAGGGTGCGCCGCGCCAGTTGGGAGTGCGTGTATTGGTCAATGACGAAGAGATCGCTACGGCGTCAGCGCGCTTGCAACCAGTCAGCGAAGGATTGTTGGTAGGTGTCGTTGGCGAGCGGGGCGTGCGCCTTCCGGCCCAACTGGCGGATGGGATAAGGGTCACGAGTGTACCGTTAACGCTGGCCGATATTCCGGCGGAGGGGTTAGGCTTATCGCCGTTTGATGCGCTGATCTTAACCGATGTCGCCGCTGCTGAATTGGCCCCGGCCCAGCGCGGCGCCTTGCAAGCATGGGTTTTGCGCGGCGGGACATTGATTGTGAATGGTGATGCCGGTAGCAGTCGCATATTGGCGTCGTTGCCGGCTGAGCTCGTTCCAGTGACGCTGGGCAATCTCTTGCCGCCGATCAGCGATCCGCCGCTCACGCCAATGGTGCTAACGCCGCGAAATGATGCGCAGCACCGCGTTTATTCGCTCACCCTGCCATTGCTCAATAGCCCGACGCCGCTAGCCTTTGGCCAATGGTACGGTGACGGCGCTGTCATTGTGCTCGCGTTTGATCTGGCAACGCCGGAATTGATCAATTGGCCCGGCTGGCGTGAACTTTGGCAATCCATCTTACCGCCACCCGCATTTATTCCGTCAGGAATGGGTTTCGGCGCAAAGCTCTATTCAGCTTTTATCGAAGAGAATCTGGCGAGCGCATTGACGAGCTTGCCGGCGCTTGATCTGCCATCTATTAACCTCCTTGCCTTGCTGCTCGGTTGTTATCTGATTATGGTGGGGCCGGTCACATACCTTGTCTTGCGCCGGCTCGATCGACTGGCGCTCGGTTGGGTTGTGGTGCCGGCGATGACGGTGATCTTTGCCGCAATTGCCTATGGCGCCGGCTTCAACTTGCGCGGCGGCGATGTGATCGTCAGCCAAATCTCGTTGATCGATGCCGCTGAGCCGGGCTTGGCGCACGAGCGCGATTTTATCGGCATCTTTTCGCCCGATCGCTCAACTTACCGGTTGCGCGCGGTGGGTGAAGCGCCGTTGGTGCGCCCGATTACCGTGCAGGGGCCGTGGAGTCCGGGGCCGACGGCTAATGGCCGCTATGTGCAGATGGCGTCTGATGGTCGGGTAGTGGAAGGGTTGAATGTGGCGCAATGGTCGTTGCAAGCCGTGATGGTTGACCGAATCGTACCTTCACCCGGCCTCGAGGCGCAGATTACTGTCAATGGCGATCAGGTGCAGGGTGAAGTCATTAACCACAGTGGCCAAACGCTCGAAGATGTGGCCTTGGTGTATAACGATTATCTTGCGCTGCTCGAGACGCTTGCACCGGGTGAACGACGCATGGTGCAGCTCGATCGGCCCGTGCATGCTTTTGAAGGCATGATGCTGAGCTATCTCATTTATGGCCCGAAATTTGAAATGAGCGGGCGGATGGGCCAGCCGATACCTCCAGCGTTGCAACTGCGGAGCCGCGTCCTCGATGCGCTATATGGGTACGGTACCGGCACGCGTGGCGCGCAGCCTTTGGTGTTGGGCTGGTATAGGGATAAAACAGTCCAACTCGAACCGGTTAACCGGCAGGCGACCATTCAGCAGATTGCATTAGTCCGCGGCATTGCCCAGCTTCAGCTTTCAGGTGAAGTAACCTTGCGTAACGGCTTTGCTGCTACGTTCGAGCAGATGAGGAATATGAATAGTCCGTGCTACACTGGCAATCAGATTGGGTTGGTTCCGGATTCGCAACCAGCAGTGATACGCTTTACCTTGCCGCAATCGTTACAGGGCTTGCAAGTCAATAGTTTGCAGTTTGATATCCGTTCCGATGTCTTCTGGAATGGCCGGATCGAAGTGTACGATTGGGTGCAGGGCCAGTGGGAATCGTTGTCGATCGCTCCGATGATTCAAAACGTATCCGTTGGCCTTGAGCAACCGGCGCGCTTTCTCAATGGTAATGGTGCGATGCGGGTTCGTCTGCAACAGCTCGACCAAGGTCAGAGCTTTTCGTGTGTCTATGTTGATCCGGTCATACAAGGGCGAATACCATGACGTTAGCGATCGAGACGATAGATCTCACGCACCGCTATAACAAAAAGCTGGTTGCGCTCGACCGGCTCAACTTGCGAGTGGAACAGGGCTGCATCTACGGCTTTATTGGCCCTAACGGCGCCGGCAAGACCACCACGCTGCGCATTTTGGCCGGCTTGTTGTCCCCCACCAAAGGCGAGGTGCGTTTGCTGGGCGAGCGGTTGACGACGCGCGCTGCGCAACGGCTGGTAGGCTACATGCCTGACTTCTTTGGCGTCTACGACGATCTGCGGGTATGGGAATATCTCGACTTCTTTGCTCGTTGTTACGGGTTGCGCGGCGCGCGGCTGCGGCAGGTGGTTGATGAACTGCTCGATCTAGTCGATCTGGCTGGTAAACGTGATGCCTTTGTGCAAACCCTATCGCGCGGGATGCAGCAGCGACTCTGTCTGGCCCATGCGCTGGTGCATGATCCGCCGGTGTTGCTACTCGATGAACCGGCCAGCGGGCTGGATCCGCGGGCGCGGGTGGAGTTGCGCGAACTGCTGCGCACCTTGCGCGATATGGGCAAGACGATTATGCTCAGCTCGCATATTCTCAGCGAATTAGCCGAGGTATGCGATGCCATCGGGATTATTGATCACGGACGGATGATCATTAGCGGGCCGCTGGCCGAGGTGCAGCAGCAGTTGGCGACCGGCGCGCGGGCGCGGTTGCGCATTGCCCGCGAGAGCGATGTGGTCTTGGCGCTGGCGCTGTTGCAACGACACCCGCTGGTGAGCGCCGCCGGCGCTGCCGCCGCCGATCCGCGGGCGCTGATCATCGACTTCAGCGAGGCGCTCAATGAAGAGCAGTGCGCCGCGATTCTCGCTGAATTGGTCAATGCCGGCGTTGCGGTCAGCGAATTCAGCGCGCGCAGCGAAAATCTGGAAGAACTCTTCTTGCGCTTGACGGCAAACACGGGCCAAGCCAATGGTTGAAGCGAGGGTAAGCATGCTGGCAATACCTCGCTGCGCTGCTGGCAGACGGTAACGCCATCGCTGCCTTTGGGGCGCTTGTCATAATAAACTATCGGTGAGAATGCGTATGGCAACCCACATTCGCCGGCCACTGCTCAATCCGATACTGGTGCGTGAAGCGCGCACACGCATGCGCGGATTTCGCCCGTATCTGATCCTGACCGTCTTTTTATTGCTGCTAATCCTCAGCACGTTTGGCATTTATCAGTATATGGTGTTTCAGGCCCGCACCGGCATGGTGGTGCTCAGCTCGCACATTGGGCAGGCGCTTTTTAAGGGGTTAGCGTTCACCGAGATGCTTTTCATCGTCTTGGTGGCGCCGATCCTCACCAGTGGCGCGATCAGCGGTGAGCGAGAACGGTTGACCTACGATATGTTGCTCGCCACTCCGCTCAAACCCGGCCAGATGTTGGCGGGCAAGCTCATCGGCGCGCTCAGCTATCTCTTGCTGTTGATTGTGGCGTCAATTCCGGTGTTCAGCACGGTGTTAATCTTCGGCGGGGTCGAGCTGCGCACGTTGATTTGGGTCGTTTTGCTGCTAGGCAGCGCTGCGCTCTTTTTTGGCACGATCGGGCTTTTCTGTTCATCGCTATTTGGCCGGACGACGCCAGCAACGATTGCGAGTTATACGCTCGTGCTGATCGTATGTGGCGTGCCGTTGCTGGTGGCGTCAATTTGGCCGCAATTCAGCAACCCGATGGGGCAAAGTCCGCCGCCGTGGTTGCTCTATCTTAATCCGTTTAGCGCGATTGTAGCGGTGACAACCGTCACTCCAGCCACTTTTCAACCCGACATGCCGTTTTTCAGCGTGAACGATCCCTTTATGGTTGTGCCCTTCTTGTCGCAGTTTAGTGTCGGCATCATCCGGTATGCACCGGAGGGGCCGGTGCTCATGCCGGTCTATCGGGCCACCTTGTTAGGCTTCTGGCTGGGCACCTTTGTTTTGCTCTGGTTCAGCTCACACCTTGCCTTGCCGGCGCGGCGCTGGCGACCACGCTGGAGCGATTTGGGATTTGTGGCGGCGGTGGGGGCGATTGCGCTGTTGATGTGGGTGCGGATCGATTGGTGGTGGATTGTGCCGCCGGTGGATCCGTGGCTGATGCCGATGGAACCGATGCCGATGCCAGTGCCGATCGATCCAGCGCCGGTACCGTAGTGGATGTGGTCGAGATAGGATGACGTAAAGGCGGGTGGTCAGGGCGGGTTTCAAACCCGCCCTTAGATGATCCAGTCCTGACACGCTCTTGGATGTACCTTAAAGGTTGGACAGGACTCATAAGCGCCGATGTGCCGGTTCACCCTCACCCCTAGCCCCTCTCCTACTGGCGCGGGAGAGTGGAGCGCAGCGGCAGGTGTTGAGGCATCGCACAGTGCAACGGTTGTGCTCGACCAAGGGTTCTGTCCACCCCCCATGGATCTACCAGTGCGCCGTTCCTGCTCTTACTCGCAGTTGCAAGCCGTACCGCTAGGTGGCTGGAGCGGGCGATACTACACCAGACTGCGCAACACGCCAATCACGCGACCTTGGATGCGCACATTGTTGGGTGAGGTATAGATCGGCTGCATCGTCGAGTTGGCCGGTTGGAGGCGAATGCGGCCATCTTCGCGGTAAAACTTCTTGAGTGTGACCGCGTTTTCATCGATCAACCATGCCGCGACCATCTGACCATTCTCAGCCGTCTCTTGCCGGCGCAGCAAGACAATATCGCCATCGTCGATCAGCGCATCGATCATTGATTGGCCGCGCACCTTCAGCGCATAAACCCCGTCGAGACGGGTGGGGGGCACCACATCGGCCGGGACCACAATCTGCTCAGCGCGGCTATGGTCAATCTCTTCGGGGTCGGGCAGGGGCGAACCGGCAGTAATGGTGCCAAGCAAGGGCACGCGCCCGATCTCTTGGCTCAACAGCGCCGGTGATAAACCCGGAATGCTGATCCCGCGCGAGATCTTGTCGTTGCGTATGATCTTGCCCAACCGTTCGAGCACGTCGAGATTGTAGGAAACGACCGAGGTTGATGAGATGTTCAGATCGTGCTGAATATCGCGGATCGATGGCGAGATGCCGCGCGCTTTGATGAAGTTGACGATGTATTCGTAAATATCCGCTTGTCGATCAGACATCTCGCGTCTTCTCATGGCCGCTATCCTTTCATTAGGCCGCGGCCCCGGCGGACTGCGGCAGACAAAACTAGAACTGATGTAGCAATTATAGCTGCCGAACACTTGTTTTGTCAAGTACGTTTGTTCAAGTTTCTGTGATCCGGCTAGCATGCGGAGGCTTGCCGGCAGGCAGGTCGCTTCGAGTATAATGCACGGTATGGGAACAACAACGGTGCCAGATGATCGATTAATTGCTCAACGCCGCACCCTCCGCATTGCGTGGCTGACGTTGTTTGCGTTTTTAGGGTTGTTTTTGACTCTCGTCACGCTGGTAGCGCTGAGTGTGCGGCAGTGGTACCTTGCGGCGACTGATCCGCAGAAGGCGACATTGGTCGTGCGGAGTCTCAATGAGAGTATCGTCTGGCAGCCGGCAGGCCGGACGATCTTTCAGGGTACGCGCGATCAGCAAGAGCTGGGCGAAGGCGATGTGTTGCGCGCCTTGCCGAATGCTGGGTATGGGCAAGTGGCCTCGTTGCGCCTCTTTGAAGGCAGCCAGCTCGATTTGTGGGCTGGCGCTGAATTGCGCTTGAGCGAACTGCGCACTACCCGCTGGCATAACGGCGCTTTGCAGGTCACGCTGGAACAGACCGGCGGGTATGTGCGGTATGATTTACGCACCGATCAGCCGTTTCAAACGGTGCGCTTTACCGTATTGGTTGGCGATGCGCGGGTCGAGTTTACTCCCGGCGGCAGTTATAGCATTGGCCTGTACCCGCCTGAACGGCGCGTTATTCGCAGTGATGGCCGGCCAGCACTGATCGCCGATATTGCGGTGCGTACCGGCAGTGCGATCGTGTATGGGGTCGTGGGCCAGCCGGTGCGGTTGGCCGCTGGCCAGCGCGTTGAGGTGGATCCGGCTGGATTGCCCGGTCTGCCGGTGCCGGCGCGCTGGGAGTTGATCCGTGATGGTGGGTTTTCCCTCTTTTCTGAGGCGGAATATAACAATACCACCCGCGCCGATGATCCGACCTTGCCGCGTGCAACGACATGGCAAGTCTCAGGCACGCCGAATCTGCCGTTGCCCGAACGGGGCTTCTTCCGATTGGCGATGATTTGCCGCCCGCCGAACCCAACGCTAAGCTGCCCGCCGGAAGACCGGCGGACTGCGGCGTGGTTTTACCGGACGGGCGGGCAAGTCAACGGGTTTGTGACCAGTATTCGCCAGTCGTTAGGGGTGAATGGCGCCGGCGTTGATGTGTCTGAGTTCCGTTCGCTGGTCTTTTCACTTTGGGGTAGGATCGATTATCAGTCATTATTGGCCGCTGGCGATCGCGGCACCGAATGCCCGATCATGATCCGGATTGTGGCCCGTCGCAGTAGTCCCACTGATCCTGACGAAGAGCGGGTGGTGTGTCTTTATACGGCAGCCAGTGATCAGGAGTTGCGGGTGCGCGCCGATGGAGTCTTTTATCAGCGGCTTGACCCGGCAACGTGGACGCGCTTTCGGGTCGATCTGCGCGATGAGGGGTGGTTGCCCGATTACCGCTATTTGCGCAGCGTTGAAATTTATGCCAATGGGCACGATTACGATGCGCGGGTAGTGGATGTGTCGTTGGTCGGGACGCAATAACGCAAGATGATGCTCTATCACGGCGTTGATGTAGTTGAAGTGGCGCGCATCCGGCACGCGGCGCTGCGCTATGGCCAGCGTTTTCTCGCTCGGGTCTATACTGCCGCCGAGCAGGCCGATTGCGTGTCTGCTGACGGTATGCTGCGTTTCGAGGCGTTGGCGGCGCGGTGGGCAGCTAAGGAAGCGTGTGCCAAGGCGCTAGGAATCGGGTTGCGTGGCTTGGGCGCGCTGGCCGTTGCCGATCGTCCGCGCGCCGGGCTCCTTGAGATTGAGGTTGTGCGTGATGCGGCGGGCCGGCCTGTGTTGCGGCTGGAGGGGATCGCGGCGCAGACGGCGGCTGCCTTGCGGATTGAAACGCTGGCGGTGAGTCTGTCGCATACCGGTGATCTGGCGCTGGCTAGCGTCGTTGCATGGGGATTGTAGGTTCCTTTACCCAGACCTGTGTGGTGGAGTGGCGCATGGAATCTGCTTCGCCGTTTGTGGTGACAGCGGCCCAGATGCGCGCCGCCGAAGAAGCGGCGGTGGCCGCTGGCAGCGATTGGGCCGTATTGATGGAGCGTGCTGGTACTGGGGTGGCGGAGGCTGTGCTCGCTCATTTCGCGCCGTTGGCCGGGCGCACGGTGCTGGCGCTGGTTGGCCCCGGCAACAATGGTGGTGATGCGCTGGTTGCCGCTCGCCATTTGGCCGATGCCGGCGCGCAGGTGACGCTCTACTGCTGGCGGCGCAACCGGGTTGATGATAACTTGCTCGCATGCCGCGCGCGCGCCATCCGTGAAGTACACGCGGCTGACGATACGGATGGGGCGTTGCTGAGGGCTATGCTTGCCGAAGCGACGTTGGTGGTCGATGGTCTGCTCGGCACCGGCGCCCGCCCGCCGGCAGACGATCTGGCTGCGATCATTGCCGCTGCCAACACTGCCCGCGCGCAGCGCGCTGATCTGCGCGTTGTGGCGATCGATCTGCCGAGCGGCGTGGCGGCCGATGATGGGCAGGTGGCGACCGTCGCCATCCGGGCCGATCTGACGGTGGCGACCGGTCTGCTCAAGCGTGGTTTGTTGCTCTGGCCCGGACGGGGCTATGCCGGCACGATCGTGGTCGCGCCCATTGGTTTAGGATCATTAGATGAGGCGGTAACTATGAGTGAACTGTTGACGGCAACGCAGGCCCGCTCATTTCTGCCGGCGCGCCCGGCTGATGCGCACAAGGGCGTGTTTGGCAAGGTGCTGGTGCTGGCCGGTTCGATCAATTACCCCGGCGCTGCGGTATTGGCCTGCGCCGGCGCGCAACGTTCGGGAGCCGGTCTCGTTACCTTGGCAACCGGGCGGAATGTGTTAGCGTTGGCCAAGGTTCCGCCGGAAGTGACCTTGCTGCCAGTGGCCGAAGGCGATTGGGGCGCGATCGGGCCGGTAGCGATTGATGAGCTGGCTGAAGATCTGCCTCGTTATCAGGCGTTGTTGATCGGGCCGGGGTTAGGCCAAGCTGAGGCGACCCGCCAATTGGTGCTGCGTTTGTTTGGCCTTGATCAGGTGCGCAGCCGGGCGCGAGTGGGGTTTGTCGCGGTGGGGGAGACGATAGCTCATTTGCCGCAGAAAACGGTTGAATTGCCGCCCACGGTGATCGATGCCGATGGCCTCAATCTCTTGGCGAGCGCCAGCGGCTGGTTCGAGCGGTTGTCGCCCGAACGGTGTGTGTTGACGCCCCATCCCGGCGAGATGCGCCGTCTGCTCGGCGTGACCGAATTGCCGCCGGATGCAGTGGCGACGGCGGCGGAGGCGGCCCAACGCTGGCGGCAGACGGTGGTGCTCAAAGGGGCGACAACAGTGATCGCGGCGCCCGATGGCCGCACTCTGATCCACGATGGCGCTAACCCGGCCTTGGCGACTGCCGGTTCGGGTGATGTGCTAGCCGGTATCATCGCCGGTTTGATGGCGCAGGGGTGTGCGCCGTTCGCCGCTGCGGCGTTAGGCGTCTATTTGCATGGCGTTGCCGGGGCCAAGGCTCGGGCAGCAATGGGTGATGCTGGCGTGGTGGCTGGCGATCTGTTACCATTCGTGCCACAAGCGATCCGCGAGTTGCGCGCAGGCTGAAGCGCATACCGGCTCGGCGACGGGATTATCGTCTACGCAAGCGATCCGCGAGTTGCGCGCAGGTTGAAGCGCTGCGCAAGGTGGGAAAGGAATGGCCGCGATGCGCATGGTTGATATTATTGCCGCCAAACGTGACGGCAGAGCATTGACGACGGCTGAGATTGATTGGGTTGTCAAAGGATACGCTGCCGGTGAGATTCCCGACTATCAGATGGCGGCGTTGGCGATGGCGATTGTGCTGCGCGGCATGGACGATCGCGAGACGGCTGATCTGACCATGGCTATGGCCCGCAGCGGCGATATGCTCGATCTGCACGATATTGCCCCGCTGACCGTCGATAAGCATTCGACCGGCGGCGTCGGCGATAAGACCACGCTGGTGCTGGCGCCGTTGGTGGCAGCAGTTGGCTTGCCGGTAGCCAAGATGAGCGGGCGCGGCCTCGGGTTTAGCGGCGGCACAATTGATAAACTCGAGAGCATTCCCGGCTTTCGCACTAACCTGAGCGCCGAAGAGTTTCGCCGCGCCGTGCGCGAGTTGGGTTTGGTTGTTGCCGCGCAGAGCGGCGATTTAGCGCCGGCGGATAAAAAACTCTACGCTTTGCGTGACGTGACTGCCACGGTTGAGTCGATCCCGCTAATTGCTGCCAGCGTGATGAGCAAGAAGCTAGCGGCTGGGGCTGATTGTATCGTGCTTGACGTTAAATACGGGCAAGGCGCATTTATGCGCACGATCGATGATGCGCGCCGGCTGGCCCAGACCATGGTGGCGATTGGACGCCACGCCGGGCGTAAGGTGGCTGCGGTGCTCAGCAGTATGCAGCAACCGCTTGGCTTTGCGGTCGGCAATGCGCTCGAAGTGCGCGAAGCCGTCGCCGCGCTGCGTGGCACGGGGCCGGACGATCTGGTTGAGTTGTGTCTGGTGTTGGGCAGCGAGCTGGTGCGGATGGCTGGGGTGCGGGCCGATGCTGATGCAGCGCGGACAATGCTCGTCGAAGCATTGCGCAGTGGCGCGGCGTGGGCGAAGTTTCGGGCCATGGTGGTCAATCAGGGTGGCGATCCGGCGGTGATTGACGAACCGGAGCGGCTGCCTACGGCGCCGGTGCAGGTCGAGTTGCCGGCGCTACGGGCCGGATTTGTTACCGCGATTGACGGGCAGGCGTTGGGCTTGGCGGTGAATGCGCTTGGCGGTGGCCGGTCACGCAAAGAAGACACGATCGATCACGCGGTTGGGTTGGTCTTGCGGGCGAAGGTGGGAACGCGCGTTGCTGCCGGCGATCCGCTTCTCACCATTCATGCGGCGCGCCAGAGCGATGTTGAGGCAGTTGCTGATCAGTTGCGCACCGCCTATACTATTCATGACGCGCCGCCACCGCCGCTACCGTTGGTTGAAGAGATTATTCGCTAAGGTTATGGCTTAGCAACAGATGTATGAAACCGAGACAGGCTATAATTTGAGCAGTTTGTCGAGGACAATTCTCATGTCATTGCGAGGGCGCGGAGCGCCCGAAGCAATCTCCCGCTCAGGCGAGAGACGGCGGTGAGCGGGTCGATCCCGCTGGCACGGGAGAGTGCTGCGCCGCCTGCGGCGGCTCGCAATGACATAAGAATCTACCATCACGAGGTTGGCTATGCCGATCTACGAATACTTCTGCCCGGCTTGCAATGGTCAATTCCAAAAGTTAGTGCGCGGGTTTAGCGATCCACCCGGTTTGGCTTGCCCGCGCTGCGGCAATACCGAGGTTCGCCGCGCCATCTCGCGCTTTGCCACCCTGAAGTCGGAAGATGACCGGATCGAGGCGTTAGCCGATCCATCCAACTTTATGGGGCTAGACGAGAGCGATCCGCGTTCGATTGCCCGCTGGGCCAAGCGGTTGGGCAAAGAGTTAGGCGAAGACGCTGGCGAAGATTGGGATGAGATGGTCGATCAGATGCTCGAAGAGGAGCTGAGCGGCAAACAGGACGATGAGGAAGGCAGCTCGCCAACCAAGCCTGATGATCTCGGTTGGGCGTGACCATCTATTTGCATAAAAGACAATCTAACGGTATTATAAAGCAAAGTCGCTTCTAGAATGAACGGTCGAGTATGCGCATCCTCTTCTACACCGGCAAGGGCGGCGTCGGCAAAACCAGTGTGGCAGCGGCTAGCGCCCTCCGCTGCGCCCAACTTGGGTATCGGACTATCGTGCTCTCGACCGATGCGGCCCACTCGCTGGGCGATTCGCTCGGCGTAGATTTGCGCGCCGAACCGATTCAGGTGGCGCCGAATCTGTGGGCGCAAGAGATTAACGCCCTCCACGAGCTTGAGTCGAGCTGGGGGGTGGTATCCCGCTATCTCGCCGATCTGCTTGCGTGGCAGGGGGTCGAAACCATTGCCCAAGGCGAGCTGTCGGTCATTCCCGGCACCGAAGAACTCTTTAGCCTGCTCCAGATTAAGCGCCATTACGACGAAGGCAAGTATGATGTGATTGTGGTTGATGCCGCTCCTACCGGCGAGACGCTGCGCTTGTTGTCATTGCCCGATGTGATGCGGTGGTGGATTGCCCGCCTCTTCCCGATTGCGCGGGCCTTGCTGCGGGTGGTGCGTCCGGTGGCGCGGCGGGTGACCGATATGCCGATCGCCGATGACGATGTGCTGGCGTCGGCGCAGCAGGCGATCGATGCGTTGATCGATGTGCGCCAGTTGTTGACCAACCAGCAGATTTGTACGGCGCGGATCGTGATGAACCTCGAAAAGATGGTGATCCGCGAGGCGCAACGTTCGCTGACCTACCTGAGCCTGTTCGGC
Organism: Chloroflexota bacterium; assembly: GCA_030550625.1. Taxonomy (GTDB): domain Bacteria; phylum Chloroflexota; class Chloroflexia; order Chloroflexales; family Chloroflexaceae; genus Chloroflexus. The sequence goes on from JAUQOZ010000100.1 coordinate 20,945, forward strand.
TATGCGGTTGATGCGATTGTCGTCAACCGGATTCTGCCGCCCGAAGTTGACGCTCACTTTGGCCAGTGGCGGGCAATGCAGCAGCAATATGCGCCGATGGTCGAGGAGATGTTTGAGCCGTTGCCGATTTTGCGCGCGCCCCACTTCTCGCAAGAGATTGTCGGGGTTGAGTTGCTTTCGCAGTTGGCCGATCATCTCTTTGGCAAGCACGATCCGGCGGCTTTCCTCTATCAAGGCCCAACCCAACGGCTGGAAAAGACTCCTGATGGCTACGATTTGATTGTGCCGCTACCGTTTGCCTCTGAAGATCAAGTTCATCTGGCCCAGAGCGATGACGAGCTGCTGATTTCGGTCGGCTGGCACCGCCATCGCATTGTGTTACCGCAATCGTTGGCCCGTTTGCGTGCCCAAGATGCCTTCTTCGAGGACTCATCGCTCCGGGTGATCTTCCGGCGCGAAGCGGCTGCGTAGAAAGGGGTTAGCCTCGCTAAATCCCTCCTACGCCGCGTTGCAAGTTGCTCTCATTCTGTTGGTATGGTATACTAGCTTCTAGTGCGCCCCAAGGGCGCAATTTCGTGTGTAGTTCTGGGAAGAGGGATCGCTATGGCCAGCAAAAAGGGTAACCGCATCGTGATCAAGCTGAAGAGCACCGAGAGCGGCCATACCTATACGACCGAGAAGAACCGGCGCAACGATCCGAGCCGCCTCGAGTTGCGCAAGTATGATCCGATTGTTCGCCGTCACGTGGTGTACCGCGAGACCAAGTAGGGGCAGAGTAGCGCTCTGCCCAGCTTATTGGCAGAACAGCATTCTGTGAACAGGGTGGGCAGAGCAGCGCTCTGCCCATACACGTTTACGTTTAAGTACATGATCCGCTTGTTGCGAATCGGTCTCCTTGCCTCCTTTGAAACGACGCTGGTTGCGTTGCCGTTGCTGGCGCTTGCAGCGATAGCGTTGCCGTGGCCGGGGTTGTTTGGCGCGGTGCTGCTCGGTTGGCTGTCCGATGGCGCGGCACGCCGTCTGCGCCGTCCGTTCCACTATGTGCCGCTGGCGTTGGCGCCGCTGCTTGCCGCCACCGGCTTGCTGTGGCTAGCGATTGGCGGTGATCTGCTGACGTTGTGGCCAGCCTTGCTGCCGGGCCAACCTCAAAGCGGTCTCGCATACGTGGCGACGCTGGTTGCTTTTTTTCTGACATGGCGAGGGGCTGGGCTAGAGAGCCACGATAGTGCGACTATTCTCACCCTTGCCGGCAGAGGGATGGTTGCCGCGATCGCGTCGCTGCTGGTTGGGCCGTTGGTACGCGCTGGCGCTGCTGTACCTGCCGATGCGTTGCTGGCGTATGTGGCGGTAGCGATTGGCACTGGGCTTGGCTCGTTGGCGCTCTCTCATGTGATCGAAACTTCTGCCAATCGGACAGTGGATGTGCGCTGGAGCCTTCTCCTGCTAGGAGTGGTTGGCAGCGTGTTAGCGATCGGTGCGGCGTTGACGGCGCTACTCAGCGGTGAGGCGGCCCTTGATGGCTTGGTCAACCTGCTGCGTTTCATGCTCTTGCCATTGGCGCTGATTGGAGCGGCGCTGGTCTATCTGTTCACTGTGATCTTCGGTGATCTGATTCGCGCGCTGTTTGCGTTGTTGGGGCAGGCGCTGGCCCAGATGAATCTCCGCCCCGAACCGCCGCCGATGTCTGATACAGCGCCAGTTGATGATGCTGCTGTTGAGACGGTGATTGCGCTAGCGCAGCAGGCGACGTTCTTGCTGGCTTTGATCCCGCTGGTGGTGTTGCTAATCTTGTTGGTATTGTGGCGGCGACGCGCGCGCCGGGTTGCAACTGATGAAGAGCGCGAGTCGCTCGATGTCGGTCAAAGTCTGCTGGCCGATGTGCGCGATCTGCTCGGCGCGCTGCGCAATCCGTTTCAGCGCCGGTTGAGCGGATTGCAAGCGGCGCTGGCGGCTTTACGTGGCGCTGACCCGGTGACGCGGGTGCGCCGTGCCTATATTCAGGCGCTATTGGCGCTAGAGGAGCGCGGCTTACGCCGGCCACCGGCGCAGACGCCATCTGAATGGTATGCGACAGTAGCGCCAACGTTGCCCGACTCCGCGCCACTCGCCGCGCTTACCGCCATCTACGAGCGGGCGCGTTACCAACCCGCCGGCGTCGAGCCAGCCGAGGCCGCCATCGCCGAACAAGCCTCCCAGACGATACGCCAGTAGGGGCGCACGGCCCATTGTAGGGGCGCACGGCAGTGCGCCCCCGCGCCCCCTCCCCAGCGTCGTCTATTCCACCGTCACGCTCTTGGCGAGGTTACGCGGTTGATCGACATCGCACCCGCGCAGCACCGCAACGTGGTAGGCGAAGATTTGCAGCGGGATCACGTTCAGCACCGGCTGCAAGAGCGGCAACGTTTCGGGGACGCCGATCATATAATTGGCCTTTTCGGCCAGCAGTGTATCGCCAGCGTGACCGATCGCGATCACCTGCCCGTGGCGGGCACGCACCTGCTCGACGTTGCTAATCATCTTTTCGTAGATGTGGTCACGTGGCGCAATACAGATCACCGGCAGGTTTTCGTCGATCAGCGCGATCGGGCCATGCTTCATCTCGCCCGCCGGGTAACCCTCGGCGTGAATGTAGCTAATCTCTTTCAGCTTAAGCGCGCCCTCAAGCGCGATCGGATAGTTGATCTGGCGGCCAAGGAAGAGGGCATTGCTGGCACGGTGATAACGTTCGGCCAGCTCGATGCAGATCGGCGTCGCCAGCTCGATCGTCTGCGCCGCCTTGCCGGGCAGCTCGATCAACGCCTGAATATGCTCGCGGATTTGGGCCGGCGTGAGTTTGCCTCGCGCTTGCGCCAGCCGCAGTGCGAACAGGTAGGCGACCACCAGCATCGAGGTAAAGGCTTTGGTCGAAGCGACCCCGATCTCAGGGCCGGCGTGCAGATAGATCGGGCCGCCGTCGGCCACGCGGGCCGCTTGGCTGCCGATCGCGTTGACAATCGCCACGCTTGGCGCACCCTGCGCGCGCGCCTCTTCCATCGCCGCCAGCGTATCAACCGTCTCGCCGCTTTGGGTGAACGCCAGCAATAAGGCATCGCGCTCACCATCACTCTGCAAGATCGGCCCGCGATACCGGAACTCGCTGGCGTAATCGACTTCAACCCGCACCCCGGCAAGATGCTCAATCAAAAATTTCGCCACCAGCGCCGCATGCCACGCCGTACCGCAGGCGGTAGCGTAGATCCGGCGCACCCGGCGCAGATCGTCATCGCTCAGACGCAGATCCTCAAGCTCGATCCGCCCGCGCTCTTGGTCGATCCGGCCGCGCAGCGCATCCATCAGCGCACGCGGCTGCTCGGCAATCTCCTTCTGCATA